>JANMQT010000234.1:0-43886 GCA_031370675.1 Verrucomicrobiota bacterium | reverse complement strand
TTTTTCTTGCCGATGAATCCCCAAATCTCATCCACCTGAATGCGCGTCGAATTCAGATCGCGCATTTTGGAATCCATGATCGCTTGGCAACCCTGACCAATCCTTGATCCCAAGCGCATGATCGTATCGCGATGAATGCCGGTCTGGCGTTCAATGGCGCGAATCGCGCTGCCCTCTGCTAGGGCTGAGATGACCGCGACCTGTTTGTCTTTGGGAAGCACGTTGCTCATGGGATTAAATGTATTACAATAAATAGACTTGTCAAAGATTATTTTTGTGATACATAAAATAAATGAACGAGAAAAGAGGACGCCCGAAGCTCCCCGTTGGAACTAGACGCGAGACAACACTGGTAATTCGCCTGTCTAAGCCAGAAAAAGCCGCCCTTAAGCTGGAAGCCCAGTCAAAGGAACTGGGATTATCTGAGTGGGCTCGTCGGAAACTGGTTGACTCGGGGGCCAGTTAGATTATTGTCGTACACAAATTGGACGCGGCGAGGATCGAACTCGCATACCCGGTGGTGTAGAATCTCGGGGTTTGCCTGTTAACTTACGCGCCCAGTGCGCCGGTGCCTGATCGGAGGGGTTGGAGCCCTCCCGCCAGCGGAGTTGGAGTCCGCTGGCTTCGGTCACCGACGTCTTCGGCTGAGACCCCGGCATTTACACTGCCGGGGTTTTGCTTTCCCCCATGGTCCAGCTTCCATGAGTAGAACATGTCTTAGCGGAGGCTGCAAGGCTTTTTTTGCCGTAGCCTTCTTTTTTCCTTGAATAAGCCTTCCGACAGGCTAGCCTCAGCTTTATGAATAAAGATCGAAGTCCAAACTTTCCCGGTTTGTCTCTCGAAGAGGCCCTGGCCAAAATCGAGACAGTCTATTCGGCAGCGGGACGATCCGCAGTCGATGACGTCGCCATTGTGAAGGAACTGGGGTACGGAAGCGTTTCGGGCGCGACTCGCAAGATTATGGGCGCATTGAACGGCTACGGGCTGCTTGATCGGCATGCAGGGGGATACAGGGTTTCAGACGACGCCATTAAGGCAATTCGACCAACCACCGACTCAGAACGGCAGTCGGCAATTAGCCGTCTCGCTTTGATCCCAAAGGTGTTCTCGGAGATTCACCAGAGCCATCGCGAGTGTTCGGAATCGATTCTAGCTAGAACGCTCATCCACAAGAAGTTTACGGAGGATGGAGCGCAAAGAGCGGCCAAGATTTACAAGGCCAATTCGACTTTTGCGAATTTGGATAGCCTTCCACAATCTGAAGAGGTGCCAAATGATGAGACGGTTACTTCTCAAATACAGCGAGTTGAGGAACCCATAAAACGCGCTAAGGTCGAGGGCAAACACGCCTCACACGTTGCCCCCACTGCTCCTTACCCCAATATGCTCGCCCAGTATTCCGTCCCATTAGGGGCAAATAACGCTCAACTCACCTTCACGGGAGAGACCCTTGGAGTCGAAGACTTCGACGCCCTGATTGAATACGTCGAACTCTTTAAGCGGCAGTTCGAGCGCAAGGCGCAAAAGGACCGCGAATCGCAAATGGAGATCGACCCGGAGACAGGCCACCCAATCACCTGACAGGCAATCCGCGTGCCCACCAGTTGGACAGCCAATTCAACTTAGGACACGACCAACCTTCGCGGGCGAGGCATTCGGGTTCGAGACCTCGGAACGCTTGATTTCCTCACGCAAACCACCGTGCCGGACCTTCGAAAACCAGAGTACAATGGGCGAAGCGATGAAAATCGACGAGTAGGTGCCGACCACGATTCCAACCAGCATGGCAAGCGCGAAAACGTTCAAAACCGGGCCGCCCAGGAAGAGCAGGGCGAGCACCGTCAGCAGGGTGAGGCTGGAGGTCAGCAGCGTCCGGCTCAGCGTCTCGTTGATCGCCTGGTTCATGATCTGCGCGACCGTGCCGCGGTGACCATCACGCAGGCTGCTGCGGATCCGGTCGTACACGACGATGGTGTCGTTGATCGAATATCCCGCGATGGTCAGGACGGCGCCTACCATGATGAGCGACATCTCCCGGCCGAGAATGGCGAACACGCCGACCGTGATCACGACGTCGTGAATCAAGGCGACAATCGCGCCGACGGCGAAGGACGTCTCGAAGCGCACAGCGACGTAGATGAAAATGCCGACCATGCCGAGCAGCAGTGCATAAATGGATTTGCGCGCGAGCTCGCCGCCGACGAGGGCGCCAACCTTCTCGGCCTGCTCAACCTTCAAACCGCGATCCCCGAACTTCTCGTTGAGCGTCTTCACGATCGCCGGGCTGGTGTCGAAATCGCTGCGGACGTTGATGAAGTCCCGGCCGTCCTTCGTCTCGATCTGCACGGTGCTCTCGGCGAGCTTGATCGAGCCGAGGACGTCACGCACTTCCTGCGTCGACACCGGTTTTTGCGAGGAGAGGACAAGCAAATCGCCGCCACGGAAATCGATGCCGAAGTTATCCTTGCCGCGCAAGGCGAACGCACCCACCGACAGCACGATGACCGCGAGCGAGGCCGCGATGCAAATCTTCGCGCGGCCCATGAAGTCCCAGGTACCGTGCGTCGGGATGATGCTCGCCATGGTGAGTTTTTTCAGGCCGAAGTTGTCGAGGCCCCAGGAGAAAATATTGCGGGTCACGAGCAACGCTGAGAAGAGCGAGCAGATGATGCCGACCGTCAGCGTGACCGCGAAGCCCTTCACCGGGCCGGTGGCCAGCGCGAAGAGGATGATCGAGGTGATAAGCGTGGTGACGTTGGCGTCGAAGATCGAGCTGAACGCCTTGCTGTACGCGCCCTCGAGGGAGGCGCGCAGGCTCTTGCCGGCGGCCATTTCCTCGCGCAATCGCTCGTAGATCAGCACGTTTGCGTCGATGGCCATGCCGATCGTAAGCACGATGCCCGCGATGCCGGGCAGGGTGAGGACAAAGTGGAACTGGGTCATCGCGCCGAAGAGCAGCACGATGTTCACGAGCAATGCGACGTTCGCGATCAGGCCCGCGAGGCGATAGTAAATGGCCGCGGCGAGGAAAGTGGCGAGGACGCCGACGAGGCCGGCGACGACGCCGCTCTTGATCGAGTCCGAGCCGAGGCTGGCGGAGACGCTGCGCTCCTCCTCGACCTTCACCGGGGTCTGGAGCGGGTTTTCCAGTGCGCTGGCGAGGTCGCGCACTTCCTTCTCCTTGAAGCGCCCGGTGATCTGCGCGGTGCCGCCGTAAATCGCGCTCTGCAGCACCGGCGCGGAAATGATCTTTCCGTCGAGGACGATCGCCAGGCGGTTGCCCACGTTGGCCGCGGTTAGCTCGCCGAATTGCTTCGCGCCGACGGAATCAAACTTGAGCGAAACGCCCCAGCCCTGCACATCGTAAAACGGATAGGCGGCGGCCACCTTGTCGCCGGTGATGTCGGCACGCGATCGGATCAGCAGCCGCTGCGTGAGTTTCTTGCCGTCGCGTTCAAAATCCTCGGAATCGAGCCGGTAGCCCGGCGGCACGATGGTCTGTCCCGCGTCGATTTGCTGGATGAGCTGGTCGCTTTGCGGATGCACCAGCTTGAACTCGAGCTTCGCCACGCGCTGCAGTTGGAGGCGCACATTCTCGAGCTCGCTGGTGCTCAGGCCGGGAATTTGCACGAGGATCTGGTCCTCACCCACCGGGCTGATGATGGGCTCGCCCGTGCCCATCTTGTCGACGCGGCCCCGGATGACTTCCACCGCCTGCTCCTGCATGTCCTTGGTGATCGGGGTTTCCTTGCTCTCACGGCGCAGGCGAACCTGGAACGCCGTGCCGCCTTCCAAATCCAGACCCAGCCGAATCTTGCCCGGCGTCACGACCTTGCCCGCGGCGTCCTTGAGGTCGAACGGCGGATAAAACGAAGACACGCAGAGGACAACCAGCAGGAGCGTGAGGGTCAGACCCGCGACCTTTTTGCGGAAGGCGTCCTCCTCCATGAAGTACCAGCCGAAGAGGGCGAGGACGAGCAGACCGAGGGCGAAGATGATTCCAGGAGACATCGGAGAAAGGGAACGGCGGCGGAGGGGGAGGATCGGAAATTCGGGCGGGCGGGCGGAATAATCAGGTGACGACTTCCGCTTCGGTGGTGTCCTTGCGCGAGACGGACACGACGGCGGATTTTTCGATCTCGATCTTCACGCCCTCGGCGATGCGTACGGTGACCGTCTTGTCCTTCACCCCTGTGACCACGCCATGGATGCCGCCGTTGGTGATAACGCGATCATTGGTCTTGAGCGCGTTGATCATGGCCTGCATCTCGCGCTGGCGTTTTTGCTGCGGGCGAATCAGGGCGAAGTAAAAAATCACGCCCATGAAAAGGAACGGCACGACGGTGCCGAGCATCGAATTCGGCCCGGTCGGAGCGGCGGGGGCCGGGGCGGCTTGGGCGAGGATTGCCGCGAAGGAAAAGAGGAAGGGGGTCATGGCGGAAAAGAGCGAGGAACATTGCGTTGAAACCCGGGTGCGTCCAACGGATTCCTTCTCTTTCATCCTTCTGGCGCAAAGGGCCCCCGGCGGGGGCGCCGCCAACGCCCGTCAGGCCCGCAGCGGACCAACCACTTTCGACGTGAGAAACCGCAGCCAGCCGGGGCGTCGGACGGCCAGCTTTAGCAGCGCCTCCGCCACGCCCGGATGCAACACGGCGGCCTTGGCCAGCCGGTTGATCCACAATCGACCGTGATAGAGCGACGCGTGCTGGCGGCGGTAGAGGCGCACCGCCTCGTCGGTTCGGCAGCGTCCGCCCAGGACGTCGCCGAGGGCAGCCGCCGCCAATTCCGCGGAACGCATCGCGTAATAAATCCCCTCGCCCGTAAACGGCTCAACCACCCGCGCCGAGTCGCCCACCAGGAAAAGTCCGTCGTCCCGCGCCGGCGGAAAAGCCCGCCGCGCCAGCGGCGCGATTGTGCGCCAATCGTGGATCGCCCCAAACTCACCGACCGCCCACGCCTTCAACGATTCAATCTGCCCAGGTCGGCCCGCGAGCGAGACATTCAGAAGGCCCTCGCCCACGGGCGCGAGCCCGCCGTAGCCGCCGTCCAGCCAGCGCATTTGCACCGTGTGCTCCAGCGACGCGGGCAAAGCCACGTGCGCCTGCAATCCCACCCGATCCCGCGAGGAGCCGCGACGCGCCCGCAATCCGGCCAGCCGCGCGACCGTCGAATTCCGACCGTCCGCCGCGACCAGGAATCGCGCTCGGGCCGTCTGCGTTGCGCCCTCGCGCTGCAACGCCACCTGCCAGCCGGTTGAGTCGCGCGTCGCGCCGACCAACGCGGTATTCTGGCGAACCTCCGCGCCGGATTGAATCGCGTGGCGGAGGAGGAGGTCGTCGAGATGCCGCCGCCGGACGGCGATTTCGCCGCGGTCAGAAGACTCCATGGCAAATTCCAACGAACGTCCGCGCCGGCTGACAAACGAAACGCGTTCCAGGCTCGCATGCGGCAGGGCGCGCACGGCCGCGGTCACGCCGAGTCGATCAAAGACATCCCAGCAACCGGGATTCAGGCAATCACCGCAAACCTTGTCGCGCGGAAAGACGGCGCGTTCTATCACCAGCACGCGGGCGCCGCCCGCCGACGCAAGCGCGGCACAAACGGACCCGGCCGGTCCGCCGCCGGCGATGATGAGATCGAACGAGTCGTCCACAAGACAAGCGCGCGCGTTTGCGCGATCGGCCGGCTACACCTTGCCGAGCACGATGCACGAGTTGATGCCGCCGAAGCCGAAGGAGTTGCTGAGGATGTAGCGCGGGAACGCCTCGCGGCCGACGTTCGGAAGGTGCTCCAGGTCGCACTCCGGATCGGGATGATCGAGATGCAACGTCGGTGGAATGAACCCCCGCTCGATCGCCAGGCAGCAAGCCACCGCCTCGAAGCTGCCGGTCGCGCCCAGCGCATGGGCATGATAGCCCTTGGTGCCCGTCACGGGAATCTTGTAGGCATGCTCGCCGAAGACCGTCTTGATCGCGCGCACCTCGGTGGCGTCGTTGGCCTTGGTCGAGCTGGCGTGCGCGTTGATGTAATCGATCTGACCGACGTTCAACCGCGCCATCGCGAGCGCCTCCCGCATGCACGCGACTGCGCTCTCGCCCGTGGGCAGCGGGTTGGTCATGTGGTGGGCGTCGTTGTTCAGGGCGTAGCCAAGCACCTCGGCATAAATTTTCGCCCCGCGGCGTTTCGCGTGCTCGTACTCCTCGAGCACCAGCGAAGCCGCGCCCTCACCCATCACGAAGCCCGACCGATCCGCGGAAAAGCTCCGGCAGGCCCGCCCGGGCTCGGGACCGTCGTACGTGCTCATGCTCTTAATCATGGCGAACGCGCCAAAGGTCAGCGGCCTCAAGGGCGCCTCCGCCGAGCCCGCGATCACCACGTCGGCGACGCCGTCGCGGATGTAGCGCATCGCCTCGCCGATTGCGACCGGACCGCTGGCGCAGGAATTGGAGTTGGTCGTGCCGACGCCGCGGAAGCCGCAGTCGATCGCGATGTTCGAATGCGCCGAACCGCCGAAGACCATGAGGGCGAGCGCGGGGTTGACTGCGCGCGGGCCGCCCTCGAGGAATTTCGCATGCTGGTCCTCGGCGCTCGAGATGCCGCCGAGGGCGGTGCCGTAGCTGACCCCGACGCGGGGTTGCGGCTGGTCCGGGGAAAACGGCAGCCCGGCGTCCTTGAGCGCGAGCTTGGCCGAGGCGACCGCGAACTGCGCGTAACGATCCAGCCGCTTCATCCGCTTGGGCGAGAAAAATTCCGCCGGCTGGAAATCGCGCACTTCGCCGGCGCAAAAAACTCCGAACGATGCGGGATCAAAGCCGGAAAGGCGGGAGATGCCGCTCTTCTGCGCCCGCAGCCCAAGCCAGAAATTCTCCAGGCCGACTCCGATGCAGGAGATCGGGCCGAGGCCCGTGATCACGGCGCGCCTCATGGGTGGGGGGGGAATTTCGAAACTCGAAACTCGAAACTCGAAGAAAGGGGTCGAACGTCGAAGGTCGAACGTCGAAAGCCAGACGATTCGGACAGGGGCCAGACTTGCGGCGCGTGGCGGCGTAAATGGAAGAGCATCATTTTCAACTTTTCCCTTTTTTCATTTGCCCGAACTTTCTTCGAGTTTCGAGTTTCGAGCTTCGAGTTTTTCGACGTGGTCCTTCATGCAGCGCAGAGTCTTGTTAGAAATGTTGTCGATGAAGAAGCCGCCGATGATCCGATCCGCGATAGGGGCGAGAAACGGAATGCGGAAATTGAGCTCGTGCTGGATCTCGACCAGCACGCCGGCCGGCGTCTCGCGGAACGTCCAGACCACCCGCATGCCCTTGGTGAAGGCGCGCAGGTGATTGAACCGCACCTCAAGCCGCTCGCGATCGATGATTTGCTCGGAAACCCAGGAGATCGGGATGCCGTCGCGCACCGCGGCCATCTCGACCACGTTCCGCTCGGGTCCGCGCTCGAGGTACTTGATGTACCGGTAGTGCGGCAGGATGGCGGGCCAGCCCGCGAGGTCCGCCGCGGTCTCGAAGATGCGCTCTCGCGGCGCCTGCATGAGAATCGATGTGGCCGTGTGCATGCGGGAAGCCAAGAGACGGGAGACGACTGGCAAAGTCAACCAGCCGGGCCGCTGCGCGGAGGGCCGGACAGGTCTATGACACAACCCAAATTTGCGCGCGTTTGGACCTCTGCTAAGGTGGCACCTACATCAGGAACGGTTTCGCTCTGGCAACAGGGTGGAATCTGCCAACCGGGGCTGAGAGAACCCACGGTGGCATGGCCGGAGACACAGGTTTCCGTCCGATGTGCGAGCGGCCGAAATCCGCTCGAACAACAAGTCTCTCGCGGAACGGACGCCGCCCCTGATGAAGGAGCGGCGTTTTTATTTCCGGCGAACCCTGATGCAGCACCACCAAAACACTCATCACGAACGAATCCGCAGGAAATCCATCTAAGAAGGAAGCAACATGAGCACAAACATCATCCCATCGGCAAAGGGCACGTCACAGGCGCCGACGCTCGCGATTCGCACGCGCCCGGAAAACCCGGACCATCACCTCTGGAACAACCACGGCATCTGGTTCGTCCATTACACCGTCCACCCGGACGGCCTCACCAAGGAGCGCGTTCGCAAGTCCCTCGGCACCAAGTCGCTTGAGGAGGCCCGTCGTTTGCGCGACCGCCTCTTTGAGAAACTCTCCAACGGCATCTGGCCGCAGCAAGGGTGCGCAACCTGCTGATAATCTGACTTCGCCGCCGGATACGTCCGGCGCAAAGTTGTATGCGGGGCGCGGGTGGAGAAATCCATTCGCGCCCTTTGCTTTGCCCGCGGGCCCGGACCGGGCATATTGCGCCCCTCTGCCGCGCCCCCTGCATGCCCCCGCGCCCTCTCCTCGCACTGGTTGCGACCGTCGCCCTCGTGGTGCTGCCAGGCTGCGCGTCGACGCCCCAACCGGTGGTCCAGCCGTTGCCGAAGACCTCGGGCTCGCTGGCCCGAGCCGATGCCCAACTCGCCGACGGGCTGCAAAGGGCCGAGGCCAACTTTCACTCGGCGCTCGCCGGAAAATCGCCGGGGGCTCTGGCCGCCTACGACGCCGCCGTTGCACAAGTGATCCATGCGATGTCGCTCAAGGCTTCGAGCCGCGACTGGGTGGCGCCCGTGGACGCGGGCGAATACCAGCTCCGCTTCGGCCCCGACACCAAGGGCAAACCGTTCTGGATGGCCCGGCGCTGGTCCGCCATCGTGCCGGCCGCCAAGGTGAAGAAAGTGCATTCCATCACGCGCCTGTCCGGCGCGGGACTCGGCTGCCCCGTTATTCTTTACGTGGAAGCGACCGACGATTTGCTCAAGCGCTACCACGCCCTGCCGCAGAACGGGATTAACCTACCGGCCACTGCGGTCCTGGTCTTTGGCAAGCCGCCGCGCAACGGCGGACCCCGCCCCGTCGAGCTGGTGCTCGTCAATACGCGTGACGCTTCCGTGGCCACCCTCGCTGGCCGGAAGGTCCACCTCGCTTATGACCTGACCGCGCCGCTCGAAATGCAGTTCCGCAACAAGTTCGTCCTCGATCTGGCTCTGCAGGGTTTCCTCTTTCCGGAAAAATATAAGAACCACGCCGGTATCTTTGCCACGCAGCCGTACGACCGGAACAAGATCCCGGTGGTTTTCGTCCACGGCCTCAATTCTGATCCGCACATTTGGGAACAGGCGATGAATGCGGTAATCGGCGATCCGGTGCTGCGCGCGAGATTTCAGCTCTGGTATTTCATTTATCCCACCGGCCTCGCCGTGCCTTCCTCGGCGCGGCTGCTGCACAAAGACTTGATCGAGACGCGCCGGGAATTCGATCCGAATGGCGACGATCCCGGGATGAACAACATGGTGCTCGTCGGCCACAGCATGGGTGGAATTCTCTCCCGCATGCAGGTGATCGATTCAGGAGAAGATTTTCGGAAGGCATACTTCACCAAGCCGATTGACCAGTTGAACGTCAGCCCGGAAAACCGCGCCCTGCTCGAGTCCGGACTTCATTTCGAGCACCTTCCCTGGATCAAGCGGGTGATCTTCGTCGCCACCCCTCATCGCGGTAGCAAGCTGGCGGATCTCGGCATCGTCAATTTCGTGCTTTTCCTTATCAGGTTGCCGCTGACCGCCGTGAATCTCACGACCCAAATCCTGACGCTGAACGCCGACGCGATTAACCCCGAGCTGCAGAAATTCAAGACGCTCGGCGGGCGGAGCGTGCAAACCCTCTCGCCGCGTCATCCGTACTTCAAGGCGCTCGAGGCCCGCCCCATTCTCGTTCCGTATCATACGGTGCTCGGGGATCGCGCGAAGGGCGACTCACCGAACAGCTCCGACGGCATCGTGCCTTACTCCAGCTCGCACCTCGAAGGCGCACAGTCTCAGGTCATCGTCCCGGGCCCGCATAGCTGCACGGACTATCCTCAAACCGTCGAAGAAATCCGTCGCATCCTGCGTCTGCACTTGAAGAAGGTCGATTCCGGCAAGCGCTTGAAACCCAAGGTCGACGAGATCATCATCGAGCCGAAGAAGGCCTGAACCGCGACAGGGGCACGCTTCCTGCCTGACTGAAGGGTGTGAACGGGCGCGTTTTTCTCCTTTTGCTGACCCTCGGCGCGCGTCCTGCCGGTGCTGCCGAACGGATCAACCACGAGGGCCGGATTCTCGGACCGGCGCCCGTGGTCAGCGCCCCGCTGCTCTTCAACACCCCCGAGGCGGACGCGGTTGTCGCGGCGATGCACATCATGCCGGTCGACAGCGCCTGGAACGAGGATGTCTCCCGCCGCCCGCTGCTGGCGAATTCCGACGCCATGATCGCGCAGATCACGAGCAATCTGGCATCGAACCGACGGACGCTGCGGGCGTTTTCCGAGATGAACTACGCGCTCGTGCCGGACAACCAACCGCGGGTCTCCATCCCATTCTTCAATTACCCCGATGAGTCGGATCTCGACGGCGGCACGTTTCCAAACGGGCTTTATCCCCTTCCCGACAATCTCCCGATCGAATCGTGGCCGGTGGACACCCCCGGCCTCACGCTCTCGCAATGGCAGCAGGACGTGAACAACACCGGCGGGGATCGTCATTACATCACGGTGATGCCCGGTCCGGGCACGATTTGGGAGACGTGGCTCACGAAGCTGGTCAGCGGCGCGTGGCGCGCGTCCAACGGCGCCAGGTTCGACCTGAACTCGAACACGCCTCGGCCGGCGGGCTGGACGTCCGGGGACGCCGCGGGGCTGCCCATGTTTCCCGCGGTCGTGCGCTATGACGAATGCCAGCGCGGCATGGTCGAGCACGCGGTGCGGCTGGTGGTAAAGCAATCACGCCTCGGACCGATCTATCCCGCCACCCATCAGGCCTCGGTGAACAACACCAGTGATCCGAACATCCCCGCGATGGGCCAGCGAATCCGCCTAAAGGCGAGCTTCGTCATTCCCGCGAATTGGACGCTGCAGGAAAAGGCCGTGCTGCTCGCGCTGAAAAAATACGGAGGCCTCGTCGCCGACAACGGGGGTTTCTTTTCGTTCTCGGTCTGCCCCGATGACCGTTATCCCTCGGGCTGCTTCGATCATCTCTCGACCATCTCGATTAGTAATTTCGAAGTGGTGCAAAGTACCGGGCCCTCCGAGGGTCCGCGCTCGCCGGGTGCGCCCTCCGCCAGCGCCGGTCCGGACCAAACGATCCCACTCACCAGTGCAGCCATCCTGCCCGGCCAAATCACGGCCCCGCTGGGCGGGGCGGTCACCAATTGGCGAAAGGTTTCGGGTCCCGGCACGGTCGCGATCGCGAATCCGAACACGGCTGCAACCACGGCCACCTTCGGCGTACCGGGCACCTACACGCTGATGCTCAGCGCAGACGATGGCGTGCATGCCGTCGCGTATGATGCCGCCGTCATTCACGTCACTCTTCCGCTCGCCGTCCAATCCAGCGGCAATGATGTCATCGTGCAGTTCCCCTCGCAGGTCGGCCAGCGCTATCGCGTCGAACACACGGACAACCTGGTCGCCGGACCGTGGTCTGTGCTGTCCGACAACCTCGCCGGCACGGGCGCGACCGTCCAGATCCCGCATCCGAACGCGCTTTCATTGGGCTCGCAGTTTTATCGTGTCCTTCTCCTGCCCTAACAGTCGGCCTACACCCCGCAGCGGCAGGCAGAAAATTCCCCTTGTTCGACGCTGGCGGTCCCGCGCGCCGTTCGTTAAGCTTTTGCCGCATCTCCCCGCTCCCACCATGAATCGACGCGAATTCCTCCTCACCACCGCCGGCGGCCTCGCCGCCGGATTTCTCCCGGGCTCGAACCTGCTCGGACAGACGGCGGCGCCGTCTCCCTCCGGTTCCCCCGCCGCCAGCCCGACCCCCGCGACGCTCGAGCCGGAGTTCCGCGCCCTCCGCCGCAACGTCGGTTATTTCACGTGTCGCGGTGGCACGATTGGATCATTGGTAAACGCGGACGGCATCGCGGCGGTCGACGCGCAGTTTCCGGAAACGGCAAAATTGTTTCTTGCCGGCCTGCCGGATCGCAAAGGCCGCCAGCTCGACCTGCTGATCAACTCCCATCACCACGGCGATCACACCAGCGGCAACAAGGTCTTCCAGCCCGAGACGAAGATCATCGTCGCGCAGGAAAATGTGCCGGGCCTGCAGAAAGCCGCCGCGTCCGTGGCCGGCAGTGAGGCCGACCAAGTGTACGCGACCACGCTGTTTGCCAAGGAGTGGAAAACAAGCGTCGGCGACGAGAACATTCGCGCGACCTATTTCGGTCCCGCGCACACCAACGGCGACTGCATCATCCACTTCGAGAAGGCCGACGTCGTGCACACGGGCGATCTCATGTTCAAGGGGATCTATCCGGTCATCGATCGGCGCGGCGGCGCGTCGATCAAGAATTGGATCGTGATTCTCGGGACGCTCGCGAAAACGTTCAGCAAGGACACGGCTTTCATCTTTGGCCACGCCAAGAAGGAGGCGGGCTACATGGGCACGGCAGCCGATCTCCTCGTGTTGCGCGATTACCTCACCGCCTTGCTGGACTACACGCGCCAGGGCATGAAGGACGGCAAGACGAAGGAACAGCTCATGACCCTCGAGGAAATGCCCGGTTTCCCCGACCTGCGCGTGCCGAAGCCGAACCGCCTGGCCAACAATGTGGACGTGGCGTTTGAGGAATTGAGCGCGGGTTGATTCAGCCGGCGTCCGTCGCTCGCGCGCGGAATTCCCCAACGTGAAGCTGAAA
Source organism: Verrucomicrobiota bacterium (assembly GCA_031370675.1). Taxonomy (GTDB): domain Bacteria; phylum Verrucomicrobiota; class Verrucomicrobiia; order Chthoniobacterales; family SZAS-18; genus SZAS-18. The sequence goes on along the minus strand of JANMQT010000234.1, from coordinate 31,140 downwards.
TCCACCCGCATCTTCCTCGTCCGCCACGGGGCCACGGTCCTCACCGCCGAGGATCGATTCGCCGGCGCCACCAACGTCCAGCTTTCCGACGAAGGTCGCGCGCAGGCACGCCGGCTCGCCCTCCGGCTGCAGCCGAAAATCATCGATGCCGTTTACGCGTCGCCGCTGGATCGCACGATGGAAACCGCCCGCATCATCGCGGAGCCGCATGGACTGGCCATCCTCGCGCGGGATGGCCTGCGCGAGATCAATCATGGCCATTGGGAGAAGCTGACGCGCCGCGAGGTCGAGGCGAAGTATCCCGAAGAAGCGATGCTCTGGGATCGCGACCCATACACCTTCGCGCCGCAGGGTGGCGAGAGCGGCCTCGCGGTCACCGCGCGCGCGCTGCCGGCGCTGATCGAAATCGTGCGCGCGCATCCCGGCGGAAAAATTCTCGTGGTCTCGCACAAGGCCACCATCCGGCTCATCCTCAGCTCGCTGCTGGGTTTCGATCCGCGGCGTTTCCGCGACAATCTCGACCAGAGCCCGTGCGCGTTGAACATTATCGACTTCAAGGACGAGGGCGCCGCGCGCCTGACGCTCTTTAACGACACCTCGCACTACGAAACGGACGGTCTCGCGATTCCTGACGTGCCGGCGTCGCGCCTCTCCAAGACGTGGAACGTGTCCGACTGACGCGAGTTCCATTGATAACCAGCTTGCGTAATCCACCCGGCGCGGCCAGTTTGCCCGTTCCTATCTCCCGCATCACAATGACCAAAACACTTCTCCTTGTCGGCCTTTGCGCCACCCTCCTCCTTCCGGGCTGCGCCTCCACACCCAAGACGAACGCCGAGGCCATGACCGCCACGGTAAACAAGTACGAAAAATGGTCGACCGCCGGTGACGGTAAAATTGACTTCGCGGGCTTTAACAAGGGACTTGCGGCGAACCGTTTCAAGTTCTACGACAAGAACCAGGACGGCACCATCGACAAGAGCGAATGGGTGGCGGTGCGCGGGTCGGGCGCGAATGCGAATGCACTCTTCTTGCAGATCGACACGACCAAGGATGGCAAGATCACGCTCGATGAATTCACCAACAACAGGACCCTCATGGCGGATCGCAAGGCGGCCTTCAGGCGTCTCGACAGGGGCCACAAGGGCTACCTGAGCTCGAAGGATATCGAGGCGTATTTCACCAAGCGCAGCGCGATTGAGCCGTAAGGTTTGACGTTCGCAAGTCCCGCGATAATTCGTTTCCCAAGAGGCGCGGGCGTGATGCCCGCGCCTTTTTGTTCTCACGGCGGCGGGATTGCGGCACGTGTCCGATCAGCACTACTGCGAGGCCGGCCTTGTCGTCGCCTTCCCGCAGCGGAAACTTCATCCCCACTCCGCGCAACCGCTGCAGATTGATATCCTGCCCACCAGCGAAGGCGAGGGCGATCAGCCACGGACAACTCCTAACTTTTTCGTTCGCGTCCTCACGACTCGATATTCGAGGAAGCACTCGCCCTCGGCCGAGACGTCCATCGCGATCATCCTCAACCTGATCGATCGCGGCAGGAATTTTCCCGGCAGGCCCGTGAGTGTCGGTGCGAGCTTGCCACCAAATATCGTTGGGCACACCGTGAGGTGAATCCGGTCGACCAGATCCCGTTCCAGCAGCGAGCGCATCAACCCGGGTCCCCCCTCGCATGCGATGGTTTTCACGCCGTGGTCCGCGCGCAACTCGGCCAGCATTTTGACGAGGTTTACCCCGGCGCCGCGCTGGCGCCGCACGATCGCACCGAGCGCGCGCAGGCGCGATACCATCCGCGCGGACATCTGATTCGACGTAAAGATGACGATGGGACCGGCCAGCGTTTGAAAGAGTCGAAGCTTGGTACTCAATCGACCGGAATTCGTCACCACCACGCGAACCGGAAATTCAGCCTGGCCTCGCGCGAGGCGCTGCGCGCGGAGGGTCTGGTCCGGAAGACCCAGCGTCATGGCGTCGCTCGCCAGGGTGCCGCGGCCGACGAGGACCGCGTCCGCCCCGGCGCGGATCTGAAGCAGCATTTTCTTGTCGCGCGGCGAACTGAACAACGACGGTGTTCGGTTTCGCGTCGATATCTTACCATCGGCCGTGATCGCGAAATTGGCGACGACCAACGGCCGGTGGCTCCGCGGTGCATTCATGGGATCAAGGCGTCCCCATCCCGGCCGCCGGGGCCGGCGCCGGCGCGGGTGAGCGGAAAACGAGGTAAACGATGCCGCCCAACAGGCAGTAGAAGATTCCGATCGAAAACCCGATCACCGAAATCAGTACCGCCAGGCTGGCCGGAACCCCGCACAGGCCGCCCAGCAGCTCCTCAAAAAGCTTTTCGCGCACGCCCACGCCCGCCACGCTGATCGGGAGCGAGACAATGGTGTTCACGATCGGCATCAGGGCCGCCAGATCGAGCAGCTTCACACCGGCCTCCAGCGACCGGCCTGCCGCGTAAAACGTGAAGAACATCGCGCTGTGCGCCAGGAACGAGAGCAGCAACGCGATGATCAAACTGCGCCCGTCGCGTCCGAAATTCTGAAAGACCTCGACCAGCTCGAGGATTCTCGCACGCCCCGGCAACCGCGCCGGCAATCGCCCGGCCAGTCCGGTCCACGCGAGAAACACGGCTGCCACGATCGCTCCCATCGCGGCCGCCAGCACGATCGCAAAGGCCGTCACCAACGCGGCGGTCGCCGGGGTTTGCGTGAGCCAGGGATAGCGAAAGGTGACAAAGCCAACCGCCATGAGCACCAGGGCGACGAGACCGATGACGCGATCCATCAGGACGGTAAAGACGGCGGCGGCCCTTTTCTCGCCAGCCTCGCGCAGGACATAGAAAATTTTCACGACGTCACCACCAGTTGCGCCGAGCCCGAACAAATTGAAAAACAGGCCCACCATGAAAATCCCGAACACGCGCGCCCACGGCAGCACGATCCCCTGGACCCGCAGCAGGACCCCGAACCGAAGCGCGCCGGCGATATAAGTCAGCGAGCCCACCGCGACGCCAAGGGCGATCCACGATTTATCGGCGCGGCCCAGGGCCTCGGCCATTTGCGCCCGGCGCGTCGGATCGCGAAAAACGATGAACAGCACCGCCAGGGTGACGACGATCTGCAGGACCGTGAGAAGGATTTTCTTCATGGGCGCTGGGCGGGGACGGCCCGCGCGGCGGGGGCCGCAGCGTTGCCGTTGAACGTTTCGGGGAATCGCTCGCGCCATTGCGCCAGCGCAGCGGTGATGCCCTCGGCGGTCCGGCGGGGGGACATTTCCCAAACAAACGGCGCATTCGCCGGCAGCATCGGAATCAGGCCCGCAAAGTCCACGCCGCCGGAAAACGGAACCTGGTGATCCTCGCCCGGCCAGATCGTGTCGTGCAGGTGGCCGCCAAAAAATCGATCGCGCTTGCTGCCCAGCGCCTCCGCGTGGTCGGCGAAGCCAAGATTATGCTTCACCTGAAGGTGGCCGAAGTCGTGCCAGTACCCAACCTGCGGCGAATCGAGCGTCGCGAAGACCTCGTCAAATTCGCGCTCACCGGGCATCTCCTCGTAGGAATGACGACCCTCGATGCCGAGGAAAACTTTTTTCTCCGCGGCGTAGTCGACCATGGGCTTGAGGCACTCGAGGGCGCGCTGCAAATAGGCCGGGGCCGCCGCCTCGCGCTCGCGCACCGCCGCGATCTTGAGCTGAATCGCCTGCTTCGAGAGCAGCCGTCCCTCCTTCGCCAGCGCGAGGAGCGGCCGCGTGCACGCGCGCATCGTGTGCACCCGCCCGAGATGCAGCACCACGTAGGTCGCACCCAGGCGCACCGCGCAGTCGATCGTCTGGCGCGTCAATTTCACCGCCCGCTCGCGATCCGCCGGACGATGCGACGTGAACTCGTAACAGTCCGGATTGCCCGTCGTGACCTCGACCGGCAACGGGCAGAAATTGTGCAGGCTGCTGACGCGAAAGCGACCCGCGTCAAAGACCCGCTGGATCCCCGAGAGCAGCGAGACCCGCGTGCCGTGCCCGAGCTCCACGGTGTTGAAGCCCAGGTCGAGAATTTCCTCGATCATGGCCGCACCGTCCTGGTGGCGGGAGGAGTTCCAGCACGTGGAGAAGGAAATCATGGTCGAACCGCACCTGTCCCTTTGATTCGGCGCCGACGCAAACGCGGGCTGAATGAAGGAGTTAAAACGAAGCAAGGAATCAGCGGTCCCCTCATGCCGTGGCCGCGAGCAGCGCATCGATCTCCGCGCGTCTGGCCACCGCCGGCGCGGTGCCGTGGCGGGTGACCGAAATCGCGGCGGCCACGTTGGCGAAGCGGGCGGCGCGCTCTGCGTCCCCGCCGAATTCCACGAAGCCCGCGGCAAAGGCGCCAACGAACGCATCGCCGGCGCCCGTCGTGTCCACCACCTTGACGCCGGCCACGGCGGGAACTTCGATCCACCGGTCCGGCAACGAAAGAAAACAGCCGCGGGCGCCCAGCGTGACCAGCACCATCGACGGCCCCAGCCGCCGGCACATCGCCTGGAGCGCGTCCGGCGCGAGCGCCGCCAACTCGTCCGCGTTGAAATCCGTGCGGTCGAATTGCGGCAGCATGTTCACCAGCGCGGCAAACTCGTGCTCGTTTGGCACCAGGATGTCGGTCAGCTCCAGCATCGCCGGATCAAAATCAGCGCGCATCGGCGCCGTGTTCAGGATCGTCGTCGCCCCGCCGCTCTTGGCGATGCGCAGCGCCTCCAGCGCGGCCGGCAGCGCAATTTCGAGCTGGCTGACCACGAGCTTCGCGCCGGCGATCAGGTCGGCGGGCAATTCACCGACTTGGATCGCGTCATTGGCCCCGAGCGCGACCACGATCTGGTTTTGCCCGGTGGCATCCACGAGAATCGCGGCCGTGCCGGTCGCGTGCTCCGCCTTGGCCGCGAAATGATGCTGGACCCCCTCCGCGGTGAGAAATCGCTTCGCCCCATCGGCAAACGCATCCAGGCCGAGCGCGCCGACGAAAGCGGTCGACACCCCCGCCCGCGCGGCGGCCACCGCCTGATTGGAACCCTTGCCGCCGGGTCCCGTGCGAAATTTTCCGATCACCGTCTGGCCCGGCCGCGGGAAGGCAGGCGTGTCAAAGAAGAGATCCTGCACGAAACTGCCGACGACGACAATGGACGGGGCGGACATGGGTTCATCAAACCATGAATGCTGCGCACATTGACACGAATTTCTTGTCTCGATCGATCACGACCGCGCTGGCGTGCGCAGGCGGGACGCCAAGAAAATGCTGACGACCACGAGTCCGGCCGAGAGGAATCCAATCGTGCCGTAGCCCGTGATCCGGCCATCGGCCGCCTGCCCGACGATCAGGCCGGAACCAAGGGAGGCGAAGGCCGACGCGAATTGCTGCACCGAGGTGTTGAGACTCATGAACCCGCCCCGCAGGCGCGGTTCGGCGCTCGAGGTGATCATCGCCATCGCGGGAATAAACCGGCCGGACATGAACACCATGAAACAGCTCGTGACCGCGAGCAGCAAGGGCCGCGCGACGACGGGCAGATGGGTGAATGTCAGGGTGGTGGCGATCGAGCACAGCGCGACAATTGCAAAGATCCGAAACTTGCCGTGAAAATCCGCGAGTCGTCCGATCACATTCATGCTCACAAGCGTGCAGGCGCCACCGAGTAGATAAATCAGAAACAACTGATCCTCCCGGAATCCGGTGTTTGCCACCGCGTACGCGCTGAGGTACGGCACCACGGACATTCCGGCGAGGGTGAGCGACGCCATTAGCGCGTAGGCGCGTCGATGATTGGGCGGCGCGGCGATTTCACGCAGATGGCGCAAAGGATGCGGTCGGGCGCGCGCCGGCCCCTGCAGATGGCCCCGCATCGGTGGCAGCAACCGCGCGGCAATCACCCACATCACCGCGCCGGCCCCGGCGAGGACGAGGAAAGGCCGGTGCCAGCCGCCGCGCGATGCCAGCCACAAGCCGAGCGGCACGCCCGCCACCGCGGCCATCGAGAAGGACGACATGATGATGCCCATCGCCCGGCCCCGGTGCGATTCCGGAATGAGATCGCCGGTCGCGGACAACACCGCGGCACCGATGATGCCGCCGAAAACACCCGTCAGAATTCGGGCCGCGACCAACATCGTGAAGTTCGGAGCGAGACCGCAACAGAGCGTGCCCAGCGTAAGACCGGCGTAGAGCGCGAGAATGGCGACGCGTCGATCAAAACGATCGAGAAAGAACGCCGCCGCGACGCCAGAAATCCCGGCGCTGAAAGCGTAGGCGGAGACCACGAAGCCGAATTGGCCAGGCGAAATCGAAAAGATCCGCATGAACTGCGGACCCAGCGGCATCATGATCAGAAAGTCGACGATGTTCGTGAACTGAATGGTCGCCAGCACGAACAGCATCAGCCAGGACCGCCCCGGCAACCGGTCGGAAGCGGGACTAACCGTAGGCTTCGCGAGTTCGGAGGCGTCGGACACGCGCTCACAGTGGCGTGGGTTGCCCGGTGCGCAAATCCGCAGCGGGAGGTTGACTCGGACCGGGCTTCTGGTCTCGACTTGCGGTGGTTCATGCCCGGTTGCGACATGCCCGACGTTGTTCCTACTTTTGATCTCCCGCCCGGATTCATCCGGGCCTCCGCCTTCACGGAACTTGAAGTCGCGCATCTTGGCGTGCCGCGCGGACTGGTGCCGCATGCGCCGACGCGAGGAACGGCGGCACCGGACCGCGCCAGTCAGATCGACGAGATGCAGGGGCGGCTGGAGGCGTTGCGAGCCGAGCCGGCGCCCGGTGGAACCGGGCTCGGACCGCGCGCGCGCTTCCGATTTCAGGCGCACGGCAGCGAACGGGAGGTCGATCCCCCTTCGAATTTGACGCGCGACCCCGCGACTTCGCGCCGCGCGGGTGCGGTGCGCAAGACGCAAAAGCCGCCGGCCACGCTGCGCTGGTCGCTGGTCGCCGCGGTTGGCGCCGCTGCCATCGTCGGGGGCTATTGGCTCGGTCGCCCGCCGGGCAGCGAGCCCGCCGCGACCGCCGCGGACGAGCGTGCCGATTCCGTGAGCAGCGATTGGACCACCGCAGATCGCGACAAACTTGCGGTGATTCTGGCGGCAGAGAATTCCAATCGTCCGGGCGAGATGCGCGAACTCACGCGCGACCTGCTCGCGAATCGGCCGCAGTTGAAGTGGTCCGCATTGCTGGAAGCGCGCGCCTCCGTCGCGGCGCGACTGCACTCGGAGGCCGAAGTGTTTCTGGAACGGGCCCGAGCCGCGGGAGCGGGCGGCGCGGGCGAAATCGCCTTTCTGCGCGCCTCCAATTTCGGCGCGCAGCGCAAACTCGACGAAATGAGGAATTGTGTCGATGACGCGATCGCCGCCGATCCTGTCCGGGCGGAATTTCATTTCGCGCGCGCGGAAATCGACCGCAGGCTGGGGCGCGTAGATGAATCCCTGGCGTCGTACGCGCGCGCGCTGGAGCGGGCGCGGGTTGGCCGGGCCCCGAGCGTGGAGCTGATGGCGTTCCGCCGGCGGCTGCTTCTGATCGAAGGCGGGCGCGAATCGGAGATCGATGCGAGCGCCTATCAGAACGAGCTGGCCAGACCCGCCCCGTCGGGCGACTGGCTGCTCACTGCAGCGGCGGTCGCGCTCCAACACCACGATCTGGCCGAGGCGGCGCGCTGGCTGAAACGCGCGCGCGCCGCGATGCCGTCGCAGGAATACCTGGAGCGCATCGACGACTATTTTTTCCGGGTTCATGTCGGCCGACCGGAGCTCAACGGGCTCTTTCCGACGAGCGCCGAACGCAGTCAGTTCCTCGCAAACGCACGGCCCGTGCTCGTAGATCCGTGAAGCGCGGGCCGGCCGATGGGTCAACCGGTCGATTCGCCCGGACCCAAACCCGGGACACGGGAGAACGCGATGCGCGAAGGTGCTGCCCGGGCCTTCAAGGCTTCGTGGGCGGCCCCGAAATACGCGGCCTGCGGTCCAATTTTTTCAGTGAGCTGATCGATCACGTCATTTAACGCCGCATGCTTGTGCTCCGCCCGGAACAGCGACGGCGTCCAGTTCCCCTCGCCGACGAGGTGCGAGAGCGTGACGCCCACCGCGAGTGGATCGGCGGCGAAAGGCCGGCGGCGTTCCCAGAGCGTCTGCAACGCGGCGTTGAGCGTGAGGCGATCCTGCGTGGGCTCGAGCCGGAGCTCATCCGACCAGCGAGCGCCGCCCACGTAGCGCAGCGAAAGTCCCACAATCCCGGCGGCGTAGTGCATGCCCCGCATGCGGGCCACCGCCTTCTGCAGCAAACGGTGCACGACGGAATGCGCGCCTTTTTCCGTGCGCAAGACCGGCGCCAGCACGTGCGAATGACCGATCGTCGTGCGCCGCGTCGGCGCACGGAAGACCGGTTCGCCCCGCAGTTGATCGTACATGCGCTCCCCTTCGATGCCGCCCCACGCCTCCCGCACACGGTCGCGCTCGACCGTGCAAAGCTGCTCGACCGTGTAAATCCCATGCTCGTGCAATCGCTGCTCCATCCGCGGCCCGATCCCTACGAGCTCGCGCAGCTTGAGGTCGAACAAACGCTGCGGAAGCTCCGCTTTCTCGAGCACGACGAGGCCATCGGGTTTTTGCATGTCCGTGGCGGTCTTCGCCAGAAACGGATTCGGGGCGATGCCGATCGAGCAGCGCAGACATTCCCCAACCTGGCGCCGGATGCGTTCCTTGATGCGACCGGCGAGCGCGATGGCATTTTCGCGCTCGCGCACGGGACCGGTCAGTTCCGCGACCATCTCATCGATCGAGAGTACGTGCTCGACGTGGATGCAGGACTCGACCGCCTCAATCAGGCGATGGTGATATTCCACGTAGGTGCGCGTGCGTGACTCGACGAGGTGAAGGCCCGGACAGAGACGCCGGGCATCTCCGACCCTCGTGCCCGTCCGCACGCCGAACGCCTTGGCCTCGTAGCTGGCGGCGATGCAGCTCGTGTGGTCGGTCAGCATGGGCACCACCGCCACCGGCTGCCCGCGCAACTCCGGCCGCTCCTGCTGCTCGACGGAGGCGAAGTACGCGTTGAAGTCGATAAAAAGCGCGCGCAGCATGCGGGAACGAGAGCGGAGACGGACGCCGGGCGAATGCGAAGGGGCGGTGTTCTTAACACTAAATTACCAAATTTTCCAAATTAACGAAATTGAGATGAGGAACATTTGAAACTTCGATTCTCAGATCCCAATTTTGTAAATCTGGCAAATTTGGTAATTTTGTTCCTCGCCCTGACGCGTCACAACCGGGTACGCGATTCACCGTCGCGCCAACAGGCATTTTCCCGTCATCTCCGCCGGTTGAGGCAGTCCCAACAAGTGGAGCAGCGTCGGCGAGACGTCCGCCAGGATGCCATCGCGCACGCTGTATTCGCCCGCATCCGCGGCCGCGTAGAGGCAATGCACGAGGTTGGTGGTGTGCGCGGTGTTGGGCGTTCCGTCCGCGTTGATCATGAACTCGCAATTGCCATGGTCCGCCAGAATCAAGGCCGCACCGCCGAGCTCAAGCGTCCGGCCCACCACCTGTCGCACGGCATCGTCGATCGTCTCCACCGCCGTGATCGCCGCGGCCACCACCCCCGTGTGGCCCACCATATCCGGGTTCGCGAAATTCAGAATCACGAGATCGTATTTCGGGAGCAATTCCAAAACCTGTCGCGTGACCTCCGGGGCGCTCATCTGCGGCTTGAAGTCGTAGGTCGGCACATCCTTGGGCGACGGCACGATCACGCGATCCTCACCCGGAAATTTCTTCTCGATTCCGCCGTTAAAGAAATACGTCACATGCGGATACTTCTCGGTCTCGGCGATGCGCAATTGCTTCCGCCCCGACTCGCTCACCACCTCGCCCAAAATCCGCCGCAACGACTGCGGCGAAAAGACATTCGGGCAGCCGTACGTCTCGTCGTATTCCGTCAATGTGATGTACTGCACCTTCGGCGTCACCCCGCGATCGAATCCGTTGAAGTCAGGACGCAGGAATGCGACCGAAAGCTCGCGCGCGCGATCGGCGCGGAAATTGAAAAACAAGACCACGTCACCGTCACGGACCCGCTGCTCGTCGCGATGCGAAAGGATGATCGGCTTGAGGAATTCATCGGTCTCGCCGGCGTCATACCGCGGCTTCACCGCCTCGCTGGGCGTGAGATCCGAGATCGCGCCGCGGCCGAGCACGATTGCATCCCACGCCAGCTTGACGCGCTCCCAACGCTTGTCCCGATCCATCGCGAAGTAGCGGCCAACGATCGTGGCAATCGTCGCGCCGGTGCCCGCGATGCCCGCGGAGACGGTCGCCAGAAAATCCGCGCCGCCCGTCGGCGAGGTGTCCCGTCCGTCGGTGATTGCGTGGATAAGGATGTCGTCCACGCCCGCCGCCTTCGCCGCCCTGGTCAGCGCCACCAAATGATCCTGGTGCGAGTGGACGCCGCCGTCGGAGACAAGCCCGAGCAGATGCAGTCGGTGGCCGCGCGCCGCGCCAAACGCCTTCTGCAAAACGGGGTTCGTCGCCAGTTCGCCCTCGGCGACGGCTTTGTTGATGCGGGTGAGGTCCTGGTAGACGACGCGGCCGGCGCCGAGGTTAAGATGGCCGACTTCGCTGTTGCCCATCTGGCCCGCGGGCAGGCCGACATCGAGTCCGCTCGCGCTGAGCCGGCCCCACGGATAGGCCTGATAAAGCTGGTCGTGGAACGGGGTGCGCGCGAGCAGCGTGGCATTGCCGTCGCGCTCGGCGGTGGCCGGACCGCCGGGATTGATGCCCCAGCCGTCGCGGATGATCAGGATGACGGGTTTCAAGGCCATGGTTTGAAAAGTATGGGATTCCGCGGCCAGCATGGACCGGATTTCGCCACGATGGCCAAGGAAATTTCGTCGGCGCGGCGTTGCTTCCGTCGCGATTTCGGAATAACCAGCTTCTCCCGTGAAACGCCGCAATCTGCTTCTCGCCTTCGCCCTCATTGGGCTCTTCCTCGCGGCAGGGAGATTTTATTTCCGTTCCTATGTCCGGCAGAAGCCCTTCGCGATTATTCTCTTTGTCGCGGAGGGTCTTACGCCCGCCAAGCTCGCCGCGGCGCGCCAGTACAGCGGCGGAGCCGATTTTCGACTGACCCTCGAATCGTTCCCGCACCTCGCGCTGCTGCGCAACGCCGCGGTGGATTTTGCGGTCCCCGATTCTGCCGCGGCGGCCTCCGCCATCGCCACCGGTCGCAACGCCCGGCTGCGCTCCCTCGGGCTCGATCTGAACAATAAGTCGGTCGACACCCTCATCGACCTTGCCTCCAACGAGGGACGCGCGACCGGCCTGGTCACGAGCGCGTGGCTGACCGATGCCGGCGCCGCGGCGTTCTATGCGAAGTCGCGCGACGCGCGCGAAACCGAAAATGTGGCGGAGCAACTCGTGGGGAACAAGAAGCTCGATCTGATCATCGGAGGCGGCGCGCTCGATTTCCGGGGGACCATGAAGGGCGGCCGGCGGCAGGATGCGCGCGATTTGGATCTCGAGATGCAGCGCGCCGGTTTCACGCTGGCACGCAACGCGCCGGACCTCGACGGCATGGGCGCGTGGAAACTTCCGCGGGTGCTGGGATTGCTCGCGGACGAGGAAATCGCCGGCCAGGGCGCGCCCTCGCTTCCTGACTTGGTGCGCCGCGCCATTGAATTGCTGCAGGTGCGCCCGGGCGGCTACCTGCTCGTGGTCTACGCCGGCCAGATCGAGCGCGCGTCACGCGCCAACCAGGCCGAGCGCATGCTCCAGCAGATCGTCGAGCTGGATCGCGCCGTCGCAGTCGCGCGGCAATACGCCGGCGAAAAGGCGATGCTGATCGTGGCCGGCCTGCAGGAGACCGGCGGCTTCACCATGAATGGCTACCCGCTCCGCACGGACAAGGGCGTCGCGCTGCTCGGGATCAATCCCACCTCGAATCTTCCGTCGTTCACCTGGGCTACCGGGCCGAATGGCCGCCAGAGCGAGGATGGCATGGCCAAGTCCGATCCCGCGGCCGCCTATTCGCTCACCGCCGTGGGCGCCACCAGCGACGTGCTCGCCTTCGGCATTGGCCAGGGCAGCGAGACGTTGTCCGGTGTGATCGACAACACGGCGGTTTTTGAAATCATCCGCCTCCAATTATGAACGACGTGCTTGATGCCATCATCGTCGCCGCGGGCTCAAGCCGCCGCATGGGTTTCGACAAAATGACGGCCGACCTCGCCGGCCGACCCGTCATCGCGCGCACCGTCGAGGCCTTCGAGCGTTGCGCCGGCGTCCGGCATATCCACGTCGTGACGTCGGCGGAGAATCACCTCCGCTTTGCCGACCTGCTGCGGGGATTTGCCAAGTTGCGCCCGTTCGTCCTCGGTGGCGCGCATCGTCACCTCTCGGTCTGGAATGGCTTGAACGCGCTCGATGGCTCGCCCGGATTCGTGACCGTTCACGATGGGGCACGCCCGCTGGTGACGACCGGAATGATCGAACAATCGTTTCAAAAGGCCCGCGAAATGGGCGCCGCCTGCGTTGCCCAGCCCGTGACGGACACGCTGAAGCGCGCGGACGCGGCGCAGCACCTGGCCGGGTCGGTGGATCGCGAGGGCTTGTGGGCGATGGAAACGCCCCAGACTTTTGCGCAGGACCTGCTCCGGCGCGCGTATGAAAACGTCATGGCCAGGAATTTGATCATAACGGACGAGACCTCCGCGGTGGAACTGCTCGGCGAGCCCGTGGCGCTGGTGCCGGCGGAGGATTGGAACTTCAAGATCACCTACCCGCGGGATCTGGCGCTCGCCACCTTTGCGTTGAACTCGCGTCGTCTCGCCACCGGCTAGCGACCCCGGCCAAGCTGCACGACGAGCAGGACGCGGCCGCCGCGGTCGACATAACGGATCCGTTCCTCCGCCACGTCCCATCGTCCCCCCTCGCGCAAGCGCGGCAGAAATTCGGCCGGCACAAACAGAAACCGCGCATAGTCGGGCAGCTCCGCCGCCCGGGTCACATAGCGCGGCGGCCGCGACAAATAAAAGAACGCCGGCTGCGAATCGGGATCGAACGCGTACAGCACGGCGTCCGGTGCGATCGTCGCTTCGATCTGCCGGGCGAGCGGGCGGAGGCGTTCGTGGCCCTCGACCCGCGCGGCGACCGCGAGCACAAACTCAATCGAGAGGGCCGCCATCACCGCGCCGCTCGCGAGGGCCAGCCAGGCAGGGGTGATCGGTCCGGTTTGCCGGCGCATCCAGAAGCCCGCGCCGACGGCGAGCATGAGCCCGCCGAGATAGGCAGCGCGCTCGGCATTCCAGTCTCCCCGCGGCACGAGCATGGGCAAGCCGAGCGTCGCCAGCGCCGCCAGGATCAGCAGGATGCCGTTCGCGCCGTGCCAGATTTTCGGCGTGGCGGCGGGCACGCGATTCCAGCCGTCGCGCAGCATCAGCCCCAGCAACACGCTGGCCGGAACCAGCAGCGGCAACGCGTACCGCGCAGCCGATCCCGGCACCAGCATGATTGCGAGATACGCCACTGGCAGCGCAATCCGCAACCCGCGCCACAGCGCTCGATCGCGCGGGGCCAATTCATCCGTCGCCCCGCGGCGCCACGCGAGGGGCAGCAGCGCGACCCATGGCAAAAAATTCACCCAACCTTGAAACAGCAGATTGCGGAGGTACCGACCGAATTGGAAGTCGCCCCCGCGCCCGCTCAGGCGCTCCGTGAATTGTCCGACCCACGTCTGCGTCACGTCCGCGCCAGCCGCGCGCTGAAGCATCGGCACCGCCCACGCGGCGAAGAGCAGCACTGCCACCGTCAGCCCGGCCACGTGCGCAAGTCGACGCAGCTCGCTCAGCTCATCCGCGCACGCGAGGACCGCGATGACGACCGCGTAGAAAAATACGAAATGCACCGGGCCCTTCAGCAGCAGCCCGAGTCCTAGGAAAATACCCGCACCGAGCCACCGCGACCAGAGACCCCGCGCCGGACCGTCGCGCGACCAGCCGCGCAACCACCAGAGCAGCGCGAGGCCGCTGCAAACGATGTAGAGCGCCTCGATTTCAAATCTCCTCCCTTTTTCCATCATGCTGATATTCGCGAGCACAAAGACCGCGGCGCAAAATGCGCCCTGCGGGCCGAGCGTCGGCCGGCACCAGGACAGCGTGGCGAGCGCGAGGAGGAGCACGCCGAGCGCCGACGGCAGGCGGATCGCCCATTCATCGCGCCGCCCGGTGAGTTTCACCGACGCGCCGGCCACCCAGTTGATCAAAGGCGGCTTGCGGTAGTAGACTTGGCCGGCGACGCGAGGCACCAGCCAGTCACCAGAATCGAGCATCTCGATCCCCGGCATGGCCCGGCGACCCTCCTCGCCCTTGAGCTCGATGCGACCGAGACCGGGCAAATAGATGGCCAGCCAGATCGCCACCACCGCAGCATAAAGTGATGCGGGCGAGAGCTTGGGGAGGATGCGGTCGGCAACTGGGCGATCGATCATGTCGTACCGAATCGGGATGCGAAAGTGCGCCGCGTCGTTCTTATCCGCCGCGCCGCTTCCGGCCGAGCGTGGTCCACCCGCGGGGCCATCGGCAACCAATTTCCCGGATCAAACCCACAAATGGGACGGCCCGTCCGGCCATCCGCGAGCGCATTCCAGAGTCTCAACCAGAAGAAAGCATTGATCCAAAGCGAAAATTAGTGTTCCCCTTACAAACTCAGTCCTAGTGTAGTAGTGCCTACGCCCTATGGGTTCCCTCGATCAATTTGCCCTTTGGCAGCAACTGGCGGTTGCCGCGCTGCTCTTCGGTTTTTTGACCTTCACTCTCTGGTGGCTGCTCCGTCGTTGGAACCGGATCGACGAGCCCGCGCTGGATCCAAGCCCGGCGGCGGGAAACGGTGCGCCGACCCGATCGGACGCGTATGCGCCGATGTTTCGCCGCATCGCTCCCCCCTCCCAGGCGGTGCCGGTCGCGGTGACCCCGGAAACGCCGCGACCCAGTCTGACGGCCACGACATCGCCCGCCACCACGCCCGTCCCGGCCGGGCCCGTGCCTCCGCCACCGACCAAGACCGTTCCTTTCATGGATCTTGCTGCGGAGACAGCCGTGCCGTCCCCGCCGATCCAGACTTTGCCTGCGCCCGCGCCGGCGGCGATGTTTCGCCCCGCCACGGCCCCGGTCAATCCGTCGAACCCCCAGCGCGTCGTCAAGATCATCCCGCGCACCGGCGCTTCGATCGGCGATATCAGTGCCAAGCCCGTGACCGCTTCCATCGGCACCCGCTTGTCGGTGCTTTCGCTTTCCGTCGTGGACCGGCCGTACGCCAAGCCGATCTTGAAACCCGCCGAGGCGACCACCGTGGCCGCGCAGGTGGTCAAGGGATCCGAGCCCGATTCGATTCGCGCCACCGCGCCTCTCCGTGTTTTCTCGCGCGAGGAAGGCATCCAAAACGCCGGTGTCGCCGCGATGCGACTGGATAAGCCACGCTCGCCTTTGTTTCGTGACCTGCCGTCGGGCGCGCTGGCGAACCCATCGCAGGATGCCGCCGCTCCGACTGCGGGTCCGGCCGGGGCGCGGCCCACCACTGTGGTTCCAGCTCGGCCGAACGAAAGTGAAACGCTCTCACGCTTCGCCGCACAAATGAAGCACGGCGGAAGCGACCCGCCCGCCCCGGCCGCGGCCACTCCCATCAAGCCGCTGGTTCCTGCTCCCCGAACGATGACCGCGACCGTGCCGATCATTTCCCCGCGAGTCCCGGACAATCCCAATGCCCTCGCCGCGGCCGGTCCCAACACCGTCCAGCTTACGATCGGATTCGAGATTGCGTCGTTGCAGCTGACGCCCGCCTTGAAACTTGGGGCCGTCCAGATCCGGCCGACGTCGAATGTCGTCTCGGTTCAGCTCGACGCGACCTCGCAGGCGACCTTGCAGCGCCTGCTGGCCGGCGGCGCCGCACCCGGCACCACGCCCGCGTTTGAAATTGACAGCCTGCAGCTGACGGCGGGGGGGAAGATCGCGCTGATCACGCTGGCACCGAAGAAGTGAATCGCCCGCGCCGGCCACCGTTCGTCGACCGCGTGAGGCGCTGGTGCGTCCCGGCTCTGCTGGCGATCGCTTTCAACCACGCCGTGTCCGGGCAGGACGCGGCCTCCTCATTTTCCCAGGGCCGCGAGCAGTTTCGGCAGCGAGACTTTGCCGGTGCCGCCGCAAGCTTCGAGCGCGCGGCCGCGGCGGATCCGAAAAACTCGAAATATCACCAATGGCTCGGCCGCGCGCTCGGATTTCAGGCGGGACAAAAGGGCATCGCCAGCTCGCTCGGCGCCATCGGAAAGGTGCGCGGCGAACTCGAACAGGCGATCGCGCTCGACCCGAACAATCTCGAGGCCCGGGTTGATCTGATCGTTTTCTATCAAGCCGTGCCGGGGCTCCTCGGCGGAAGCCGCGCCAAGGCCAACGAGCAGCTCGCCGAAGTGAAGGCGCGCGACCCGTCACTCGGCGCCCAGACGGAGGGCGACATGCTCGGCCTGGAAAAAAAATATCCCGAGGCGGAGCGCTGCTATCTCAAGGCCATTCGCGCAAATCCCTCGCGCCCGATGCCTCACGTGCGCCTGGCCCTCGTGCAGCAGCACTACAAGCAATGGGACCTCGCGTTCGCGTCGCTGCAACGCGCGCTGGCGATCGATCCCCGTCTGCCGCTGGCCATCTATCAGGTGGGGCGGACCGGCGCGCTCTCGGGCGAACGGCTGGATCTCGCCGAGCAGTCCCTGAAGCGCTACCTGCAGCTCAAGCCCGACCTGGAAAACCCCTCGCCCTCGGCGGCCCATTTTAGGTTGGGCAACATCTACCAGAAAAAGGGCGACCTCTCCGCCGCGCGCTCGGAGTACAATAGCGCGTTGAACCTGGATCCAAAAAACAAGGAGGCGCGAGAGGCGCTGCGAACACTCCCGACGTCCTAGCCCCAAGTTTCGTGCGCCTGATGATCGCCTCCCGACTCCAAGTTATCTGCCTCACGCTGACCGTAGCGCTCGCGGCGCCAGCGGCTGCTCGCGGCGGCGAGAATGAGGTTGCATCCAAAACCTTTCCGATGGGCGCCGAGGGAGTGGTGACCGTGCAAGCCACCACGGGAATCATCCGCGTCGGCATCTGGGATCGCGACGAGGTCCGCGTGGAAACCATCAAGCGAACCGAAAACAAGGAATTGCTCGATCAGCTTCGGGTTGAGATTACCTCCGGGTTCAACGACTTGACCGTTGTCACGGACATCGCCCGCGGCACCGGCGCGCTCGGCGAAACGCTCGACGTCGGGACGATCGATCTCGGTCTGACGATTCCGCGCCGGGCGCAGCTCGAAGTCACGGCGACCAACGCGAACGTGAAGATCGAAGGCGTGCGCGGGGACGCGAAGGTCCGCACCACCACGGGGGCGATTTCAACGCTCGACCTCGCCGGCGCGGTGACGATCGAATCGACGCACGGTCCGATCCAGGCATCTTTTGGGACCGTTCGCGAGGATCAGCGCATCAACGTTACCTCCGAGCACGGCACCATCCGGTTGCTGCTGCCGCAATCGGTGGCTGCGTTCCTCCAGGCGCGCAGCGCGCGGGGATCGGTGAAATGCGAACTGGCGCTGACCGTCGACGACGGTCCTGACGGTGGGCGGCAGGTGGACGGCGCGTTGAACACGGGCGGCGCGCACATCACCTGCGAAACGCAGAGCGGCGGCATCCTGATTCTCAAACGGCTGTAGGGCGGAAGCGCTCGTCGCGACTGGCGTTCGCTGCTATCCTCCGACATGTCTGTCAAGCCGGAATTGCTCGCCCCCGCCGGCGACTGGGAATGTGCCCGCGCCGCCGCAGCGAACGGCGCCGACGCCATTTATTTCGGCCTTTCGCGCTTCAACGCCCGCCTTCGTGCCACCAATTTCACCGAGGAGGATTTGCCGCGCCTGATGGATTACCTGCACGCCCGCGGCATGCGCGGATACGTCACTTTCAACACGCTCATCTTCACCGATGAGCTGTCCGCCGCCGAGGATCAGCTGCGCCTCTTGCAGGAGTGTCGCGTCGATGCGGCGATCATCCAGGACCTCGGGCTCGCCCGCCTCGCCCGTGAGATCGCACCGGATGTCGAGGTTCATGCGTCCACGCAAATGACGCTGACTTCGCCCGAGGGCCTACGCTTCGCCCAGCGCCTCGGGGTCGGGCGCGCGGTGCTCGCCCGCGAACTTTCCCTGCGCGAAATCGCCAAACTCACCGGGCCGGACCTCCCTGGCACGGAAGTCTTCGTGCACGGCGCGCTCTGCGTCGCGTACTCCGGCCAATGCCTGACAAGCGAGGCGCTCGGCCAGCGCAGCGCAAACCGCGGCGAGTGCGCGCAGGCCTGCCGGCTGCCGTATGAACTCGTGGTCGACGGCTCGCTCAAGGAAATGGGCGATCGCCGCTACCTGCTGTCCCCGCAGGATCTCGCGGCCGTGCATGAAATTCCGGAATTGATCCGGCTCGGCGTCTGCAGTTTCAAGATTGAGGGACGGCTCAAGTCACCGGAATACGTCGCGGCCGTCAGCCAGGTGTACCGCAAGGCGATCGACGCCGCCTGGAACGACCAGACCGCGGCGGACATCACCGCCGCGGATCAGTACAAGCTCGAGATGACTTTTTCGCGCGGCTTGTTCACGGGCTGGATGCACGGCGTCGACCACCAGCAACTCGTGCACGCGCGCTTCGGGAAGAAACGCGGCGCGTTTCTCGGGTTCGTCGGATCGGTCGGACGCGATTACGTCGAGCTGCGCGAGCGCCCGGAATTTCCGCTCAAGGCCGGGGACGGCCTCGTCTTCGACACGGGCGGTGACACCGATCACGAGCAGGGCGGACGATTGTTCGCCGTCGACGGGACAAAACTATTCTTCCAGCACGGCAAGATCGATTTCTCGGCGATCGCGCCGGGTCATCGCGTCTGGAAGACCAGCGATCCACAGCTCGAAGCGGAGCTGCAAAAAACTTTCGCGAAAGACCCACCGATTTATCGCCGGCGCGTGGACGTGCGCGTCACAGGCCGGGCCGGCGCGGCGCTCACGCTCGCATCGGACGGCGTTCGGGTGGAGTCGACGATTCCACTTCAAGCCGCGCAAAACCGGCCGCTCCGTGACGCGGTGCTGCGCGAGCAACTGGGTCGCCTCGGCGAAACCGCTTATGAGTTGGGCGAACTGCGAAATGAAATCGAAGGCGACGTCATGATTCCGCTCAGCGAGCTGAACCGCCTGCGCCGCGCGTGGGTGACGCAGTTGGACGCGCGGGGAACGGGCTTACCCGTCCGACGTGCGGCCGCCCCGCCGAAATCGCTGGCGGAACGAATGCCCGTGCCGCGCCGGACGGACTCCGAGCCGGTGCCGGAACTGCGCCTGTCCGTGCTCTGCCGTTCGATCCCGCAGATTGAAGCCGCGCTCCTCTGCGGTGTGGAAACGATCCTCGCGGATTTTGAGGATATCCGGCGCTACAAGGACGCCGTCGCGTTGATTCGCGAACGCGCAGCGGGCACCGCCATCCTGCTCGCGACGCCGCGCATCCAGAAGGCCGGCGAACAGGGCTTTTTCAAGTTGATCGAGAGCGCCGCACCTGACGGCGTGCTCGTGCGCAATCTCGGTGCGATCGACTATTTCCGTGATTCGCCCCTGCGCCGGATCGGAGACTTCTCGCTCAACGTCGCGAATCCGCTCACCGCGCAGCTGCTGATGGTGGAGGGCCTAGAGTGCGTCACGGTCTCATACGATTTGAACGCGGATCAGGTGCTCGCCCTGCTTCGTGCCGCGCCGGCTGCGTGGTTCGAGATTGTCCTACACCAGCACATGCCGATGTTTCACATGGAGCACTGCGTGTTCGCGGCGTTTCTCTCGAACGGCACCGATTCCACGAACTGCGGCCGGCCGTGCGACCGGCACGCGGTGGCCTTGCGGGATCGAGTCGGGCTCGACCATCCGCTCAAGGCTGACGTGGGCTGCCGCAACACCGTCTTCCACGCGCGGGCGCAAAGCGGCGCGGATTTCCTGCGCGACTTCCGGGCCGCGGGCGCCGCGCGTTTCCGCGTTGAACTTCTGACCGAGGATGCGGCGAAGTCCGAACTCATCATTCGCACCTACCAAGCCGTCCTCGCCGGAGCGATCGGCAGCGGGGAAGTGGTCTCGCGCCTCAAGGTCGCCAGCCAGCTCGGCGTGACCAATGGCACTTTGACCGTCCTCCGCTAATCATGATTGCCACGTCATCGGAAATTCGCATCCCATGCCGCGGGAAGGGTACGTACGAGATTACCGCCGAGGTGACCGCGGCCGTGCGGGGCAGCGGCGTAAAGAATGGCGTGACGACGGTTTTCATCCGCCACACCAGCGCGAGCCTAATTATCTACGAGAACGCCGACCCGTCAGCGCGCGTCGACCTCGGTGCCTTTTTTGAACGACTGGTGCCGGAGGATGCACCGTGGTTCACGCACACGCTCGAGGGCCCAGACGACATGCCCAGCCACCTGCGTATGGTCCTGACGCGCACCTCGGAGCAGATCCCGATTGTCGATGGTCGCCTTGCGCTCGGCACCTGGCAGGGCATCTTCGTTTTCGAGCATCGCGCTGCGCCGCAGACGAGGTCCGTCATCGTTTCCGTGCTGGGAGAGGTGTAGGTAACTTGAAGGTTTGAGGCGGTTAGGTTTGTCCCATCTGCCCCGGCCTCCACGGGAACTGCTACAGTCGCTGCGCTCGCGACTGCGTGCCGGTCACATCCGATTTGGAGTGCCGGGGGCACGGCCGAGATTAGCCGTTGGTGGCAACCACCGGGGTGTCATCGCAAAACAAAGCCGAGCCCCCGGATGGGGCAACCGAAGTGGGTGCGTTCCGCTTCGGACACCCCTCCGGGTCTGGACAATCTCAACGCGAACTCGAAGAAAGTTTAAGGGCGGAAAAGTCTGGAAAGTTCAAACCGTTGACTTTGGGACTTTCCCACGCTC
Source organism: Verrucomicrobiota bacterium (assembly GCA_031370675.1). Classification (GTDB taxonomy): domain Bacteria; phylum Verrucomicrobiota; class Verrucomicrobiia; order Chthoniobacterales; family SZAS-18; genus SZAS-18. Next base: position 10,153 of record JANMQT010000234.1, on the reverse strand, counting down.
TCAAACTTTCAGCTTTTTCTTCGAGCTTCGAATTTTGCGCTTCGAGTTTCTTGAGCCGCCGCGGCGGCTAAAGCGCCATTTCCCCCTGAGCCCCGCGAGGCGGCTTCACGCCGAGCTTCGCGTAGGCCTTCGGCAACGCGACGCGGCCCTGCGGTGTGCGCATGACGTAGCCCTGCATGATCAAATACGGTTCATGTACCTCCTCGAGCGTGCCGGCCTCCTCGCCCACCGCCACCGCGAGCGACTGGATCCCGACCGGGCTGCCCGAGAACTTGTAGATCAACGCCTCAATCACCCGTTGGTCCATTTCATCGAACCCATCCGCGTCGATGTCGCGCATGGCCAGCGCGGCATCGGCCACCTCGCGCGTCACGCGCCCTTCCGCGCGCACCTGCGCAAAGTCGCGCACCCAGCGCAGATGATTGTTCGCAATGCGGGGTGTCCCGCGCGAGCGCCGCGCAATTTCAAGCGCACCACCCGCATCGCACGGCACACCAAGCAGACCCGCACTGCGCAGGATGATGCCCTGCAGTTCCTCCGCCGAATAATAATCGAGCCGCGCATCCATCCCGAAACGCGAGCGCAGCGGCGCGCTGAGCATGCCCGAGCGCGTAGTCGCGCCGATCAACGTGAAGCGCGGCAGATTCAACCGGACCGAGCGCGCGTTGGGCCCGCCGTCGATGATGATGTCGAGCTTGTAGTCCTCCATCGCGGGATAGAGATATTCCTCGATGGTCGCCTGCAGTCGGTGAATTTCGTCAATGAAGAGCACGTCGCCCCGCTCGAGCGTGGTGAGCAGGCCGGCGAGGTCGCCCGCTTTCTCGATCACCGGGCCGCTGGTGCTCTTGATGTTCACGCCCATCGCGTTGGCGATGATGTAGGCGAGGGTGGTTTTGCCGAGGCCGGGCGGGCCGGAAAGGAGAATATGCTCGAGGACATCGCCGCGCTGGGTGGCGGCGGCCACCAGTAGCTCGATGCGCTCCCGTACCTTTGGCTGGCCGGCGAACTCAGCGAAAGCAGGCGGGCGCAGGGAGATATCGAACGGGGTGTCCGGCGGATCGGCGAAATCCGGGCTGGGGGGAGAATCGGCCACGTCGCGATTTAATCGCAAAGCTGTGTCAGCGCAAAGGGTGCTCTGGCCAAAGCGTCAGGCAATGATAGCTTTCGCGGCACTCCATGAATCGTTTTGTCGTTCGACTTGCTGTGGCGGTGGTTGGGTTCGCCTCCGCCTCGCCGTTGCTGGCCCAGAAGGAAAAGGCCGCCGCACCGCCGCCGGGCGCTTTGAAGTCGGACGACGACGTGCAGGCGAAAATCGACAAGGACGAGGACAACGCCTACTCGAATATCGCCCTCATCGCCCGGGCGCTGCAGCTCATCCGGCAGGATTACGTCGACGGGAAAAAGATCACGTATCGCGAACTCACCTACGGCGCGCTGCGCGGCATGCTCGCCGCGCTCGATCCGCACTCGCAGTTCATGGAGCCGGATAATTTCAAGGAGATGCAGGACGACACGCGCAGCCGTTACGACGGCCTCGGGCTGGTCGTCTCCACCCGCGACGGCGCCCTGACGGTCGTGACCCCGATCGACAACGGTCCCGCTGCGAAGGCCGGGGTGCTGACCGGCGACGTCATCGTGAAGATCAACGGCCAGTCGACCGAGAAGCTGCAGGTCAGCGTGGCGGTCTCAATGCTGAAGGGAAAGCCGAACGACAAGGTGACCCTCACCGTGTTGCGCCCGTCGAACCGCGAAGTGAAGGAATTCGTACTGACGCGGACCGAGATCAAGGTGGAGAGCGTCAAGGACGCCCGGTTGCTGACGAGCGAATCGAACGGCACGGGCCACAAGATCGGCTACGTGCGGATCACCCAATTCAACGAACCGACCGCCGAGGAGCTCGCGAAGAAGCTCGATGAGCTGCAAAGGAGCGGCATGGACGCGCTGGTGCTGGACCTGCGCAACAATCCGGGCGGCCTGCTTAACAGCGCAGTCGACGTCTGCGGGCTGTTCGTCGCGCCGGGCACGATGGTTTGCTACACCGATGGCCGCGCGCCGTCCGCCAATCGCATTTATCGGACCGCCACCACCGCGAAGCCGCGCCTGGATTTTCCGATCGCGGTCCTGATCAACAACGGCAGCGCCAGCGGCGCGGAGATTGTCGCCGGTGCGCTCAAGGATTTGAATCGTGCGATCCTGGTGGGCGAGAAAACCTTCGGCAAGGGCTCCGTGCAGAGCGTGATCCAGATGCCGGACAATTCTGCGCTGCGGTTGACGACCGCGAAATATTTCACCCCGAGCCGCCAGGTCATCCATGAGCGCGGGATCGAGCCAAACATCAAGTCGGTGCTCACCCCCGAGCAGGAGCGCGCGCTGTTGATCCGCCGCAACGCCGAGAGCCTGAGCGAGCCGGAGCGCCGCGAGGCCGATGGCGTCAAGGATCCGCAGCTCGACCGCGCCGTCGACGCCCTCAAGGGCATGATGATCTACCGCCAGCAGATGGCGTCGAAGAAGACGGGGCAATAGGCGGAAATCGATCCGCGCGTTCAACGAGCCTCTGACCAACTCGCTTTGTTGCCCGAGCTTGTTGCGGGCGATTCGCGAGTCCAACAGTCATCCGCATTTTCGATCCGAGGACATGACCCGTCATGACGTCGAGGCCCATGCGAGCAAGGTCCTTACCGACTGCCTACTCTGCGATCCAGTGGAGGTCGTGCTTTGAAGATTGGGGACGACGACGCTTCGTTTAACATCATTCCAGCCCTCCAGCTGTCCCTGAGTTTTCGAGCTATTGACGCGGAATGGAGTCGCGTTGTTACCGTAGGTGATATCGTCGACCTAATAGCCAAAAAGGTGACGACCGACAGCGCACACGTACGATCTTTAAATCTTTGAGGTTCAAAACTTCGAGTTTTCTTCGAGTTTCGAATTTCGAGTTTCGAACTTCCCGCGCTACCGAGCGCGGGTCTTGTCCCCGATCACCTTTTCCAGCGCGGCGTTGGCGAACTTCTCAAGCAAAATTCCCCAGGCGCTCAAGAGAATCAGGACACCGACGACGATCGCCAGGAACACCCACGCCCGCTGGTTCTGGATGCGCAAGCCGATCCAAATCACGTAAGGTTGATGGACCAGATAGAGGCCGTAGGAAAACGCACCGACCAGGCCGATCCACTTCGCGGCCAGGGTCCATTTCTCAAGCAGGCCGGCCACGCCGACGAGGCAGAGGAAGCAGCAGACGCCCGTCCACAAATCCGCAAAAATGTAGGGCAGGTTTCCAGTGTAGAAAAAAGGCGCGATGAAGTACAGGCCGAGGCCCAGTGCCAGGCCGAGTCCGCCGAGCAGCCACCGTTCGACGCGCTCGGCGTCCCGGGCATGGACCATTCCCAGCACCATGCCGAACGCGAATTCGGGCAGACGGGACAGGCTGTTGCCACCCAGGATCCAGGGTCCGACGGAATGCCAGACTTCGAGCATGAGATAGCGCATGCCGAAACCGACGGCGAAGGCCAGCAGGAGAAAACCGATCAAGCCGACCTTGCGCATGGTCACGAAGAGGACCGGAAAAATGAAATAGAGCTGAATCAGCATGGCGAAGTACCACCAAGCCGCGTTGAGATAGAAAAAATTACTCTGAATGTCCGTGTTCAGGAATGGAAAGCCGTCCTGCAGGCCCAGAAAGCGCAGCCCGGATATGCTGATCAGGATGCGCGAATCGATCGGCTCGAGCCGGGCCACAAACGGCGAGAGGAGGTAGACGAGGTGCGCGAGCCAATACATCGGGAAAAGCCGGATGAACCGGGACCGATACCATTCGCCCCACGCGATCGGGCCCTTGGCCGCGCGGCGCGCGGTGGTCGAGGCCAGGGACCAGCCGCTCACGATGACAAACGCCCCCACCGCGTGGAAGCCCACCTCCGAAATCGCGTACCAGACCAACTTCACGCACGTCACGATCGAGGCACCAAGTCCGTCCCAACCCTGCGCCCCGGCCACGTCGGAAATGAAGCTGCCGGACATCGGCGAGGGCGCGCCACGGTAGGTTTGAAAAAAGTGAAAATAAACGACCCAAAGGATGGCGAGTCCTTTGGCGAGATCGAGCCAGAGCAGGCGTTTCATGACGGGGGCACAGCCCGTCTACCAGTGCCCCGTCTGCAAACCAACGAGAATCTTCCGCGCCCGCGCCTTTCGCCGGCGATCAGGCCGGCACCGCGATGCTCGGCGTCTCGTAGGTCACGAGCGAAAGGTGGTTCGAGTGCAGCAACTCGCCGATCGCCTTGTAGTAGTCGAGCTCGTTGACCGCGAGATGCTGGTATAGCTCGCCGACTGTCATCGGGGTGCTGTAGCAGACCTGCCAGATGTGCTCGGCCAGCCAGCGCAGATCGTCGAAGATCGGCTCTTCGCCCTCCCAGATCAGATTCAGCTTCGAGCGGCGGACAATGCACGCCGGATCCGGGGCGCTCTCCAGCACCTCCTTGAATTCATCGCGATATTGCAGCGCCGTGATGAGCATGTCGGTCGGGTGCCGCTTGACGATTTCCCCGCCGCGAACATTGGCCGGGGGTTCGTCGCAAAGCTGGAAGGAAAACGTCCCGGTCAACTTGTCGTGCAGGAAGAGCTGCCAGAACGCCTGTTCGCCGAGCAACGTGAAATACTGGCCAAACTTTGGCTCGCCGCGCTCAAAATAGAAGGAGCCCACCTTTTCGCTCTTGTCGTTGATGATCGACAATTCACCCGTTTGCGAAGAATTCAGGACCGTCTGATAAATCGTGACGAGGTCGAAATTCGCGAGGTTGCCGCTGAGTTCGAGGCAGTTCGACTGCATGAAGGTCATGTCGCCCACCTGGATCAGGCGGCTGGCGAGCTGCGTGGAAATGTAATAAAAAAACGCCGGCACGCGGCGCATCAACTCCGGGAAGTCCCGCTTCCGGAAGCACTGCAGGCTGGTGGACTCGCAGGCCTTGAAAGAATTACGGCTGGGAATCCCGCTCATCGCGCTCGTCTCGCCGAACATGTCACCGCGCGACAGGTAACTCATCGCCTGGCCCTCCGACCGCTGGGGGTCGCCGTGAATCACCTCCACCGCGCCGCGATTGATGATGTACAGGGCGTCGCCCGCCTGGTTCCCGCACTCCAGCATCGCCCCCTCCTCGAGGTGGACGACCTGAGAAAGCTCCCCCAGCGCCTTCAACTCGATCGGTCGAAGCGAAGTTACAAAGGAAAAGAAGTCACTCTTGGCCATGTGGAACCGGGTGGTTTTCGGCAAAAGGTAGAGGGAAGCAGGATCCAGTCCAATCCCCGTCAGGAATCTGAAACTCGCGACTGCAGCCTCCAGAAACCTCGGGTACCCCCCGGACCCCGAGCCGGGTGCCTGGCCAACCTGGCTATCCTCGCATGGCCCCGGCCAATCCCCCGACCGCCTGGCACAGCGCGGTGATCTGGTCGGGCGTGTGGCGGGACGTGACCGTCAACCGGAGCCGGGCCGCACCGTGCGGGACCGTCGGGTACCGGATGGCGGGCGCGAGAAATCCCCGGTCGCCCAGTCGCGCCGAAATCTCCATGGCGAGGGCCTCGGGGCCCACCACCCACGGAAAAATGGCGCTGCCGGCGCCGCGCGGCGTTTTCTCGACCGGCCCGGGGGCCTTGGGCAATTGGGCCGCGAGATGACGGATATTCTGCCAGAGCGCCAGGCGACGATGCTCGCCCTCGTCTGACATCAATAATTCCAGCGACGCCAGCGCCGCGGCCGCCAGCGCGGGCGGCTGGGCGGTCGAAAAAACAAAACTGCGCGCGCGGTTGATCAGCAGGTCCACCAGCGAGTGCCGGCCGGCGAGATAACCACCCGAAACGCCCAGCGCCTTGCTCATCGTGCCCATGAGAACATCGATGTCCCTCACGACCTCGCATTCATGGGCGAGGCCGCGGCCATTCCGGCCGATCACACCCACGGCGTGCGCCTCATCGAGCAAGAGCAGCGCGCCGTATTTTTTCTTCAAGGCCACGAGATCCCGCACGGGCGCGCGATCGCCGTCCATGCTGAAGACGGATTCGGTGCAGATGATGGTGCGCGCGCCCGGGTGTTCGGCATTGGCCCACTGCAACAGGCTCTCGAGCTTGCCGAGATGGTTGTGCGGGAAGACGCGCAGGACCGCGCGGCAGCTCCGCGCCGCATCGATCAGGCAGGCGTGCGCGAGCTTGTCGAGAATGATCACGTCGTCGGGCCCGGCCAGCGCGCTTAACGCGCCGTGCGCCGCCGCGTAGCCACTTGAAAAACTGAGCGCCGCCTCGACGCCCTTGAAGCGCGCCAGCGTTTCCTCCAGCCGCAGGTGAATGGGCAGCGTGCCACAGACCAGGCGAGAGGCGCCGGCGCCCACGCCGTATTCGTCGATCGCCGCCTTGGCCGCTTCGCGCAGGGCGGGATGCCCCGCCAGCCCGAGATAGTCGTTCGAGGCGAAATTGAGCATGGGACGGCCCACCGGCGCGACCGAGCCATCGGGCGAAAGCGTCATCTCGCGCAGCCGCCGGTGGAGCGAACGCGCCCGGAGCTCGGTCAGATCATCGAGGAACGGATCGTTCATGCGCGGGAGAACACGACGCGGGAATCAGGCACTGCGCGAGGAAATAATTCGGCCTCGTCCGGGGAGGCATCCCAATTTCGCAACTTCGCCGAGATCCAACTTGCGCTTTCAAGCCCGTGTACCAATGATGCGCGGTTTTGCCACTCATGAAAATCGCCCCCCGCCAACTTATTGCGACCGCGACCGCCTGCGTCGTCCTGGCTTTTTCCGCTCCTGCCGTCCGCGCCGAGCAGGGTGAGATTATCAAGGAACTCAGCGTCACCAACACCGAGCGCATCCTCGAGGCGATGAAGGTAGAATACACCGAGGTCTCCGCGGGGACCTACCGATTCAATCTCGGCGGTTACAAGACGCTGCTCTTCAACAAGGGGAAGAACCTGCAGTTCTACGCATCGTTCAAGAAGAAGACCACCTTGGGCCGGGTCAACGACTGGAATGCCGGCAAGCGGTACACGCGGGCTTATCTCGACAAGGATGGTGACCCCGTGCTCGAGGCGGATCTCGATCTCGAAGGCGGCGTCTCCTACGGTGCCGTGGCCGAATTTTTCAAAACTTGGGTGACGTCGGTGAAGTTGTTCACCCAGCACATCGGGTTTACGAACTGACGTCGTGCCGCAAAGCGGCCCGACGCTAGCCTTGCGTGGCGAGCGCCCAGTTCAGCAGCGCATTCGCATCCGTCCAGACGGCCTTCCGGCTCGCCATCACCACGGCGATCACGTGGACTCCGTTATAGGTGCCACTCGCGACGAGGCAATGCCCCGCGGCGTTGGTGTATCCCGTCTTCATGCCGTTGCAATACGGGTTCGCCCCCAACACCTTGTTGGTGTTTTTCAACTCCCGAATCCGCCCGTCCGCATATTGAAATTGGAGTGTCTGCGTCGAAACGATATTTCGAATCGTCGGATTAAAGTAGGCGTAGCGGGCGATGCGCGCGATGTCCCGCGCGGTCGAATACTGGCCGGGCGCCGGCAGGCCGTTGGGATTCACGAAATGAGATCCGGTGAGTCCGAGTTGCTGCGCCTTGCGATTCATGTCGTCGGCGAATGACTCGATGCTGCCCGCCTGCGAGCGCGCGAGGCACCGCGCGACGTCATTCGCGCTCTTGACCAGCAGCGCTTGGAGCAGGTTGCCGCGGCGGTACACGTCGCCGGCCCGCAAGCCGAGCTTGGTGGGTTCGCAAAAGGTGTCGCCGGCTTCGACGCGAACGGGATCGCCAAGCCGCCCCTGTTCCGCCACGAGCAGCGCCGTCAGGAGCTTCTGCGTGCTGGCGGCCTCGCGACGAATCTCGGCGCCCTTGTCGTAGAGCACGCGACCCGAACGGGGGTCGAGCACGATGGCCGACTTCGCCTCGATGACCGGGGGTTGCGAAAGTCCGTTCTGAAACTTAACGGGCGCATCAGGTTCCTGGACGTAGGGGGCCGACGAACTTCCCCGCGAGCGACGCTTGCTGGATTCGGACCCCTTCTTCTTCGCCGCGTCGACACCGGGGGCGAAGGCCAGACCGGCAAACACCGCGGAGATGACAACCAACCGAGTACGCCTGAGCACGGCGAACCGAATAGCGCAAACCGCGCTGAAATCAACGGGGCCCACGTGAAAAACTCAATTTCACTTCCCGCCATCAGAGCGAACCCAACTCGCGCGAACGCTCCGTCGCGGCCCGCACGGCCGACTGCACGGCGGAGCGGAACCCCGCTTTCTCCAAAATTTCGAGCGCCGCCGCCGTGGTTCCACCCGGACTCGTCACCGCCTCGCGCAGAAGCACCGGGTGTTGGCCCGTCACCCGCACCAATTCGGCCGCACCCGCCACCGTCTGCGTCGCCAGTTGCGTTGCCAGGGCCCGCGGCAATCCCATCAACACGCCGCCATCCGAGAGCGCCTCGATCATCAGGAGCACATAGGCCGGACCGCTCCCGCTCACGCCGAGCACGGCGTCGAGCAGCACCTCCTTCACCGCGTGGATGTCACCCACCGCGCCAAAAATTGTCTCCACCATCTTGGCGTGTTTCGGTTCCACCTTCGCGCCCATGGCGTAGGCCGCCGCGCCCTTGCCAACCAGCGACGGCGTGTTCGGCATCACCCGGGCGAGGGGCGAAAGCGGACCCGCCAGCGCCTGCAAATCCACCAGGCGCACGCCAGCGGCCACGGATACCACCAGCCGGTCGCCCAGCCCATGCGCCACGCCGCCGAGCGCGGCTGGAAGGTCCTGCGGCTTGGTGGAAATGATGACGACCTCGCTCGCGCTGACCACAGCCGCATTGTCCTCCATCACGCGCACGCCGACCTCCTGGGCGAACCAGTCGCGGCGCTTGGCCGTGCGTGCGCTGGCGGTCACTTCGTCGGAAGTCGCCACCCCGGCGCGGATGACGCCCTGGGCGATGGAGGCCGCGAGTTTACCGGCGCCAATAAATCCGATTCGCATGCGAGGAAGGAGGTTGCGTCGCGCGACAGGGATCGGCCGCGCGGCTTCCCCAAGCCTATCCCCCATCGGCGCGCGGGAAGCAACTCCCCGATGCGATTTGCGCTGGGGAAAGGAACGGCGAACGTCCCTCATGGTTGCCGATCTCGTCTCCGCCGCGCCCCGCACTTCGCTGGCTGGCGAAATCGTCCGCCTGAAGCGCGAGAAGAACGCCGTGATCCTCGCGCACAACTACCAGCTGGGTGAAATCCAGGACGTGGCCGATTACGTGGGCGATTCGCTCGGCCTCAGCTACGCCGCGCAGCGCGCGGACGCGGACGTAATCGTTTTCTGCGGCGTGCACTTCATGGCTGAGACGGCCAAGATCGTGAATCCGTCCAAGAAAGTCATCCTCCCGGACCTCAACGCGGGCTGCTCGCTCGCCGATTCCTGCCCGGCGGACAAACTCGAAGCCTATCTCCAGCAGCACGCCGACAAAAATTACTACGTCGTCGCCTACATCAATTGCAGCGCGGGTGTGAAGGCGCTGAGCGACGTCATCGTCACGAGCGGCAACGCCGTGAAAATCGTCGAGCGAATTCCCGCAGAGCGGAACATTCTCTTCGTCCCGGACCAAAATCTCGGCGCCTGGGTCATCGAGAAAACCGGCCGGCCGATGGATTTGTGGCAGGGTAATTGTTACCTGCACATGGAGTTTACGCGCAAGAGCATCGAGCGTATCAAGGAGCAGCATCCCGAGGCGCCGGTCGTCGCCCACCCCGAGTGCACGCTCGCCGTCCGCCTGCTGGCCGACGAAGTGTGCTCGACGGAAAAAATGGTCGGGTACTGCCGGGAGTCGCCCGCGGATGCCATCATCATCGTGACTGAAAGCGGCATGCTGCACCGGCTGCGGCGGGAGGTGCCCGGCAAGCTTTTCATTCCCGGCCCAACGGACCACTGCGCCTGCGCGGATTGCCGGTATATGAAACTCAACACGATGGAAAAGCTCCATGCCGCCCTCGAGAATCTGGCGCCCGAAATCGTCATGCCCGAGGCCATCCGAAAGCGCGCGGAGATGCCGATTCTGCGGATGCTAGAATGGAGCAAGTAGCGCGGGATCGAGGCGATTTTTATCACCGGAGATTGACGCAAATTTTTTGGACTGAACCGAGCCCTCCTTCTC
>JANMQT010000233.1:0-4799 GCA_031370675.1 Verrucomicrobiota bacterium | reverse complement strand
CTCGGCGTCTCGGTCAAGTCCGACATCGCGCCGCTCCTGCCCACCGGTATCTACACGATTCCGGAGGCTAGCACTGTGGGCGACACTGAGGAGGCGGTCCGCGAAAAGGGCATCGACTACGTCGTCGGTCGCGCCCGCTACGTGAACAATCCGCGCGGCCGGATCATCGGCGACCAGGTGGGATTTCTGAAGCTCATCTTCCGGCGCATCGACATGCGCCTGCTCGGCGTGCACGTGGTGGGCGAGCAGGCCACGGAAGTGGTCCACATCGGGCTCATCGCGATGTTGAGCGAAGCTAGCGCCGAGCTTTTCAACCGCGCGTGCTTTAACTACCCGACGCTCGGCGACCTTTACAAGTACGCCACCTACGACGCGCTGCTGCAGCGTGGCCTCCCGTCGAAGTGAGGGGACGTGATGAGTGATAGTTAAAAAGTGATGAGTAACGCCTAACCCACCTCCGCATGCCCTCCCTCACTGCCGCCTGGATCTGTTTGTTGATCGCGGGACTTTTTGAAGTCGGCTGGCCGGTCGGGCTGAAGATGGCGCAAACGCCGGGCCGGAGCGTGCTGGGAATCGTGGTGGCGGTCGTCGGCATGGCGATCAGCGGCTGGCTGCTTTTCCTGGCGCAGCGGCAGATCCCGATCGGGACGGCGTATGCGGTCTGGACCGGCATCGGCGCGGCCGGGGCGTTTCTGGTCGGAGTGCTGGCGTATGGCGATTCCACCAGCTTGATGCGATTTCTGGGCGTGGCGTTGGTCGTGGGTGGCGTGGTGGTCTTGAAGCTCGCGCCTTGATCGAGTGAATGTGGACGGCACCGCAGCCCACCATGAATCGCCGCCGCTTCCTTGGGTCCGCGCTCGCGGCGGGGGCCTTCGCGCTCTCCGGTGGTGGCACGCGGGCCCAGGACGCGAAAGCGTCGCGCCGTTTTTTCCCAGTGCAGCTTTCGCGCGATCGCCTGATTCGAACCGTCGTCGGACTTCGGCCCTACCGGTCGGAGGGTTTTGTTCTCCGGCTCGATCGCCTCGGCGAGAAAAACCTGATCCACAATTACGGCCACGGTGGCGCCGGAGTCACGCTCTCGTGGGGCGTGGCGACGCTGGCGCTGGAGGCGGCACAGGGCATCGAATACGATCGCGCCGCGGTGCTCGGCTGCGGGGTCATTGGCCTCAGCACCGCACGTCTGCTGCAACGCCGCGGCAAGGCGGTCACGATCTACGCGCGCGACCTGCCGCCGGACACCACCTCCAATGTGGCCGGGGCGTTCTGGTATCCCACGTCGGTCTATGATGCGGGGAAGGCCAGCCCCGAATTTCTCGAGCAGTTCCGCCGCGCCTGCCGAATCTCGAACCAGGCGTTCCAGATTCTTGTCGGCCCGGAATTTGGCGTCCGCTGGATCGATTCTTTCGACCTGCAAAGGGATCCGGCGATGCTGGATCGCGGGCCCGTGGGGGGCGCGGAGCTTTATCCAGGAATCCGGCTTCATCATGACGAGGCGCCGTATTTCGGGTTTCCCCATGTGCGTGAGTTCAGCACATTGCTGATTGAGCCGCACACCTATCTTCACGCGCTCCAACGCGATTTCCACCTTGCCGGCGGCCGAATTGTCGTGCGCGAGCTGCGCGACCGCGAGGCCATCTCGGCTTTGCCGGAAAAGATGATTTTCAACTGCACGGGCCTCGGCGCGGGCGCCATCTTCGATGACGCGGCCTTGATTCCGGTGCGCGGCCAGCTCGAGGTTCTCCTGCCTCAGCCCGAGATCGACTACTGTTACCTCCAGAACGACACCTATATGTTCCCGCGGCGCGACGGCATCATCCTGGGAGGAAGTTTTGAGCACGGCAACATGTCGCTGGCACCCGACCCGGCGCTGACCACGCGCATCCTCGACGCCCACGCCGCGGTGATGGGCGGCCTGCGCGGTTGACGCATGAGCGCTCTGCCGCTCCCGCGGGCCGAGCTGGCCGGCTGCGTCTGGCTGCCGCGTTTCCTGGCGAAGGCGCGTCGCCTGCACGATGGCGAGTTGGGGAGCGAGTATGCCGCGCGGTTCTGCGACCGCGACAGCGTGGACGAGCATTTCCTTCGGTTTTTCAAGGTACCCAAGGACGAGTTCGTCGAGGCGGCGATCCGATTGCGGGCCGATGAGGATTTCGCCGCTTGGTTTTCGGCGCGGTCGGGAATCGACGGCGGGCGCCTAGCGCGGTGGAATCATCTCGCCGGGAACCTTGGCCGGCCGGGCTTTCCGATGGCCGCGCGCCTGGCCGCGGTGCTGCCGACCGCGTATCGGCACCTCGATCCCTTGCGTGTGCAGACCATCTTCGATCTCCTGGAGTCCGACGAAAACGCCGCCTGATTCTTCGCGATGTCGCGGGGCGCGGACGACATTTCACGCTCGCCATGGGTTTGTCTTTCCGTGTTTGCTGGCGTGATGCTTCGCTTCGCGTTGGCCTTCGTGCTGGGATCACTGACCGGCCTGGTCCGGCTCTGCGCCCACGACACGTGGCTGCAGCCCGCCACCTTTCAAGTGGCAACGGATCAGCGCGTGACGTTCGACATCACGAGCGGTGGGAATTATCCCGTGCTGGATTCCGCCATCGCCCCGGACCGCATCGACGCAGCCCAGGTCCGCCTCGCCGGCACTTCGCGGACGCTTGCCCCGACCGGCCGCACCGAGCATTCGCTGCAATTCAGCGAGAAATTCGACGTGGACGGCGTCGCCACCGCGTGGGTCACGCTGCTCCCGCGGCCGATCGATTTGAACGCCCGGACGGTCGCGCTCTACCTCGACGAGATTCACGCCAGCAAGGAGGTGCGGGCCACTTGGGCGCGGTGGAAGCGGCCCGAGGCCTGGAAGGAGATCTACACCAAGCACGCCAAGACCTGTCTCGCCGTGGGCGACGCGCCGACGGATCTATCGTGGAGCGAGCCGGTGGGCCAGCGGCTGGAAATCGTTCCGGTCACGGATCCGTGCAAGACCCGGGCGGGGCAGAGCGCGTCGTTTCAACTACTCTACGAAGGCAAGCCGCTGGCCGGCGCATCCTTGGGACTGCGCGGGGCCGGCGAAAAGCAGGCGCAGTTTCAGACCACCGGTGCCGACGGCCGCGCGAAGTTTCCGATCGGCAAAGCCGGAAAGATCATGGTCTTTTCGGTGCGCCTGGAATTCCGCGAGGACCAGGGAATCTGGGTGAGCGATTTCTGCACCCTGACCCTCGAGGCCCGTCGCGAGTGAGGGCCGACGTAATCTTCCATTTACACGAGCAACACCCATCCCCTAGGGAGAACGGGCCGGCTGGAACTGCCGGGCTCAATCGCGTGTCCTTCCCGAGAATCTTTCGACCCAATTTCGCTGCCTTGGCGCTTGCGTCCCTGACGCTGGTCCTGGGCGGATGCGCCCTGCCGCCGAGCTTGCATTACGAGGGTGACCGCGTGGTCTTCAACGCCTCCCAGCAGAAAAAGATCGAGCGCATCACCGCGAAGTTGGTCGCGCTCGGACCAAAGACCGATCCGGTCGAGGCGCGGCTCATCGCGGAGACCGCCGTGAGGACCGGCGCCGAGCTCGCCAAGAAGTACGGGGTCACGATGATTCCGGAGTTCCACAACATGCTCATCAACGCGGGCATGAAGGACCGTGGCCTCTGCTGGCAGTGGACCTGGGACATGGCGGCGGCCCTCGCGCCCCTGAAACCACGCAGCTTCGAGTACCATTGGTGCGTCTCAGACTGGGGGCTGCGCTACGAGCACAACACCGTCGTCGTCACCGCGCTCGAGCAACCCTATTACGACGGCGTCACGTTGGATCCCTGGATCGACAGCGGACGGATCACCTGTGAAAAGGTCGCGGGCGACAAGCTGTTCAAATGGGAGCAACGCGTTCCTCCCGCGGGCTCGGCGTTTGCGAACAACTGAAGAATCATGGGTTAGGAGTTATGAATTAAGGGCTAAGGCTCGGCACGAATTCGAGCTCCAGCTCCTGCACCTTCGGCACGGGCTCGGGCGTCAGCGTAAAGTGGACATCGATGCGACCGTTCTCGCCGACAATCGGGAACGCCCCGCGCAGTTGGTTTTCCGGGGTCATGGGCCCGATGGACGTGACCTTGCCGAGCTTGGCCAGCGTTTCGCGCGCCAGTGCGATCCACCGGTCACGCGATCGATCGAGGAAGAAATTCTCGGCTGTGATTTTTTGTCCGAGCGCGGGGTCCCAGCCCCAGATCAAATCTGTCACCTCGCTCCGACGCGTTTCGAGGATGGCCGACGTCGCCAGCATGCGCGGCTCCAGCCTTTCCGACTCCAGCATCGTGGACAGCGCAATAATGCTGGGCAGCGCCGCCGGCTCATAGGTGCGGTTTGAAAAGGCAATCACTCCGACGCCGAAGTCCGGGGCGAACCGGTAGAAGCTGCCGAAGCCGGGCAATCCTCCCGTGTGCTGGATGCAAACGATCTTGCGGCTGTCGATGGACCAGCCGAGGCCGAAGGCATAGAAGCTGACCGAGGGGTTCGGGGTCTTTTGGTCCAGCATGGTAGATTTCGCGTTGAGGTTGGTGAACGCGGACGGTTTCTGCATTTCGCGCACGGTCGCCCTTCGCACGGGTCCGCGATCCGGCTCGTCGCGCGCCGGCCACGCATCGAGTTGGAACGCGAGATAACGCGCAAAGTCATCCATTGTCGTGATCAACCCGCCCGCCGCAGCCCCGGCGCCGTCGTGCAGCATCGGCTCGAGTTTCCATTTCTCGTCCTCCCAGCGATACCCCAGGGCGAGCTTTTCCGCGGGTACGTCGGCGAATTCCCAGACGGTGTTCTTCATC
>JANMQT010000133.1:0-2613 GCA_031370675.1 Verrucomicrobiota bacterium | reverse complement strand
CGATGCGGGCGTCGATTCGATTGAGCTCCGCCTTCAACCGCTGCTGCTCGATTTGCAGCGCTTGGATTGCTGACTGCCACGTTTCGTCATTCATCGCCCGCACAATAGCGGGATCGGTGGGCACGGGTGAATCGAAAACCGACGAGGTAGAATCGCCCGGGTTGATACTCGAAACCCGCAGATTTCAACTTGCGAGCGCGCGGGCGGATCGCGCATGATTTACCCCTGTCACAGCGCCAACGCCCCCAACACCCCGCTCATGATCGTCACTACCCCTCTCGGCGATCTGCGCAAATCGCTGGCGGCTTGAATTGACAATGTTCATTGCACCCGCGAGGGCACGGAATGTCGGGAGATGCGTCTCCGGCAACCGTGCCCTTCTATGTCTTCGATTGCCCCGCCCATGAATCCACTCATCGAACAACTGCTCGTCCTCCAGGATCGCGACCAGCGCATCAAGGCCCATCGCGCGCAGGACAAAGCCATTCCCACCGAACGCGCCGCGCTGGAAGCGAAGCGCGAGTCGGTCAAAGCGGCGTTCGAGGCCCTGCGTGACAAATCAAAGCACAACGAAATTGAACGCCGGAAACTCGAGGTCGAGGCGCAGGCCAAGCGCGACTCGATCGCCCGCTATCGCACCCAGCAGATGCAGACCCGAAAGAACGAGGAGTTCCAGGCTCTCTTGCACGAAATTCAGGGCGCCGAGACCGAAATTCGCGGCATCGAGGATCGTGAGCTCGACCTGATGGAGGTGGCGGAGAAATTGAGCGCGGAGGTCAAGGCCGGCGACGCGGAAATGAAGCAGGCGAATGAATCCATCGCGCGACAGCTCAAGGACCTTGACGAAAAGGCCGCCAGTCTGACCAAGCGCCTCGCGGAACTGATGGCTGAGCGGGAGATACTCGCGGCGAAGGTCGATCCCGACACGCTTTCGCTTTACGAACGAATCCTCAAGAGCAAGGGCGACGTCGCCATCGTGCCGCTTGAGCACGAGATTTGCCAGGGTTGCCACATGAAGGCACCGGGCACGACCGTCAGCCTCGTGCGCGCGGGCGAGGAGCTGGTGCAGGATCCCAACTGCGGACGAATCCTCTATCGCGTGATATAACGTCGGATCATGAACCGCATCGTCGGCCTCGAGACGGAGTACGGATGCCTCGTGGCGGATGATCGATCGCCGGGCGGACCGGATGCCTGGCCGGTCCGGGTGAAAAACCACGCCTTTCGCAAGGCGCGCGCGGGCGCGATCGACCTGCATTACCGCGACTATGAGGAACCCCCGGGCAACGGCGGCTACCTGCTCAACGGCGGCCGGCTCTACCTCGATATGGGCCACCTGGAGTACTCCTCGCCGGTATGCCGCACGATTGAGGATCTCGTCGCGTACGATCTGGCGGGCGATACGCTCGTGCAGCGCGCGCTGGAGGAACTCGCTGTGGCGGATCGCGTTTCGCTGATCAAGAACAACGTCGATCATCACACCGGCGCGACCTTCGGTTGCCACGAGAATTACCTGATGCGGCGCGACGCGGAGTTCACGCCGGATGCCCTCGCCGCGCTGCTCGCCTTTCTCGCGACGCGGCAGATTTTTTGCGGCACCGGGCGAATCGGAGTCGCACATCCGCTGGCCTTTGATTTTGAGCCGGCGTGCGTGGACGAGGACGTCGTCTTCCAGATCAGCCAGCGCGCGGACCACATCGTCAACGACATTTACCAGTGGGTGCAGTTCAACCGGGCGATCATTAACGCCCGCGACGAGCCGCTCGCGGACCACCGGAAGTTTCGCCGGCTGCATCTGCTGATCGGCGACTCCAACATGAGCCCATTCGCCTGCGCGCTGAAATGCGGGACCACGGCGCTGGTGCTCACGCTGCTCGAGGAGGGCTGGCTGCCGGCGGGCTGGGCACTGGACGACGCGGTGCAGGCCACGCGCGACATCTCACGCGACGCGACGCGGCAATGGCGCGTGACGCTGGCGGACGGACGTAGCTGCGACGCGCTGGACGTGCAGCGGGCGTTTCTCGCGGCCGCAAGGGAACATTTGCGCGGCCTGGACGTGGAGACGGATTGGTTGCTCGACCAATGGTGCTTCACGCTTGATTGCCTCCGCGCCAAACCGAATGCACTGATTGGCGGCGTCGATTGGATTACGAAATTCTGGCTACTGGAAACATTTCGCGCGGCGGAGAATCTTGAGTGGACGGACCCTTGGTTGCAGAGTCTGGATTTGGAATATCACAATCTGAATCCCGCCAATGGCTTGTTTCACGGGGTCGCGGCGCCGTCGAAAACAATCGGCGAATTCAACGCCCGCGCACGCCGGCCGTCGGCGCTGCGCATCCCGCCGATGGACACGCGCGCGTGGGCCCGCGGCATCGCCGTCGAGCAGTTCATGCGGGAGACGCGACCGTACGTGATCAACTGGGACTCGATCTCCCTGGAAGGCGGGCGTCATTTTCCCATGGGCGACCCGTTCAACACCTATGAGCCGGAGATGCATCGCTTTTTGGCGGGTGCGGGCGAGGCATGAGGAAGGTCGTTCGGCTCGTCCCAAAGATCGCTGACTCGATCCAGCGGGCGACTGGCATGATCATCTCGAAATCGAATTGTAGA
>JANMQT010000111.1:0-17556 GCA_031370675.1 Verrucomicrobiota bacterium | reverse complement strand
GTCGTGCGCCGTGGTCAAATTTCACCGCAATTCTCCGGGCGGCCGCGCGTTGAGGCGTTGCCCCCGGACCCGGCCACCGTAGGTTCCAGCTCGCATGCCGCCGCCCTCCGCGCCTGAGACCCGCCATCAGGACCCCGCCTTCGTGCGCGGGGTCTTCGACCGCATTGCCCGCCGGTACGACCTGACCAATACGCTGCTCTGCGGCGGCTGCGACTCGCTCTGGCGCCGCCGAACGGCCCGGCTGGTCGCGCGCTGGAAACCAAGCGACATCCTGGACCTCGCCACGGGCAGCGGCGCCCTCGCTGGCGTCGTGCAGCGCTGGAATCCTGCGGCCCGCATGGTGGGGGCCGATTTCTCGCAACCCATGCTGCGCCAGGCCTGGAACGAACGCGGGCAACGGCGGCTGGTGGTGGCCGACGCGCTTCGCCTGCCGTTTCGCGACGCGTCGTTCGATGTCGTCACCGTCGCGTTCGGGCTCCGCAACATGGCCTCGTGGCCGGATGCCCTGGCGGAAATGAAACGCGTCCTGCGCGCCGGCGGACATGTCGTGGTGCTGGACTTCTCCCTTCCGGTGGGCTGGCTGCGCGAACCCTACCGTTTTTACCTGCATCGAATCCTGCCCCGTCTGGCTGGAATCATTAGCCGCGAACGGGAGGGCTACGAGTATCTGGCTGAGTCCATCGAAAGTTTCCCCAGCGGCTCCGCCATGACCACGCTGCTCGCGGAGGTGGGATTTTCCGCCGCGACCTCGCAGCCGCTGACGGCGGGCATCGTCTCGCTCTACACCGCCGCAAAACCGTGAAGCCTCGCGCGCACCCGACGCGCGGCGGTCGGCTCATTCCATCCAGTCGAGAATGTTGAAGTTCAACGCCACCATCAAAACGATGATGGCGACAAACATGATGAACGGCACTGCGGTCGCAATCGCCACCCAAATCCAGACGGTTCTTGAGGTGAGCGGTTTGCCGGTTTCGACAGTCGTTTCATTCATACTTCCCCGATTATGCGCAAGCCCGCGCGCGTGGCCATCGAAATTTGCGGGCGCCCGCCATCCTTACGGCGCCGGCACGGACAGGATCTGATAATCCGGATCGCTCAGCAGGAAGACGCCGGCGCGATCCGTCAGCGTGGCCGGCCACATGCCTTCCGGCGTGCGCCGGCCCACGCGCAGTTCCAATCCCTTGTCCCCCGCGCCTGGGCGCGCGCGGACCACCAGCGTCGGGGCATCCAGCCCGTGCGCACTGACTGCCGGACCCACCCAGCGCACCGCGCGCAGCCGCGCAACGAGCGTGGCCGCCGATTCGATCGCCGCCGGCGCGACGGCGGCGTCCCCTCCGACGCGATGCCAGCGTCCGCCCTCGCGGTTGAACTCACGAGTTCCGCCCGACGTTTGAATCGTGAGCGCCTCGATCGGCCCGAAGCCCTCGTCGAACAATCGCAATGGTCGCCACGCGATCGGGTCGGTGGGAATCATCGCGGGAATGTCGGCGTCAACGCGGCCCACCACCGCCTCCCCTTCCCCGTCGACCCGCACCCACATGGAGCCGTCCGGTCTCGCGGATCCAAATGAAAGCGTCGCAATGGGCGTCTCTCCGGCGGCCGACTCGGCATTGTTCTCGGAAAGAAACGACGCGAACGTCACGCGCAACCGCGGCGACTCCAACTCAGCCATCGCGGACGTGGCGGCATCGCCGGTGAAGAACTGCCGGACCCGAATCTCGGGCAGCCGCTGCAACAGTCGCATGGCTTCCGTGACCTCCACCTCCGCGGAGATTGGCTGCAGCATCGTCCACCGATCGCCGCGGCGCGCCAGCACCAGTTCCGCGCGGCCCGCCGGTTGAATGCGCACCCGGTCAACCAGATCCGGATTCAACAAGAACAAGGTCCGCTCGCGCAACGCATCCGGTTCGAAAAGCAGCGCCTCCTCGATCGCGAGCGGCACGGCGGCCACCAGATGGCGCTCCGCCGCGCGCACATACACCGAGTCCAGCGCATAGCGCGGGTCGGCCCGCTGGCCGAACGCTATTTCCACTGGCGGGACGCCCGGGTCGGTCGCCGATTCGAATTCCAGCCGGACCGAGCCGCGCGGCGCGGCGAGACCATAGGCGATGAGATCGCCAAGGTCCGATCCGACGAAATGCCGGATGCGGGACGTGCACAGGCGCTCCAGCCAGTCGTTCACGGCCTTGTCATCCGCGCGCGCCGCCACCGGTTGAATCATTTCCCAGCGCCCCCGTTCACGGTGCAATTCGATCGGGCCGGCCGCGTTCCGAATCGTGATGCGTGAAACGTCGACGGGCCGGACCCTGGTGAGCTGTCCGTCCCGAAAATCCTCCGGCCCGCGCCGCGCCATCTGTCGGATCACGGCGGGGACGACGATCACCTCGGATGAACCGGAGAGCTTCGCATAGACCCGGCCCTCCACGGCGGTCGGTTCGCCCACCTGCAAGTCGATCGGGGATTCCCCTGCGCGATGGATGCGCAGGCTCACCGCGGGATGGCGCAGTCCGAATTTTTCGAGCTCCGCCGGACCCACGGAAATCGTGTCGAACTTGAGCGAGGTTTCCAACGCCTCCACCAGGTCGCGCACCGCCCCGGCGTCAGCCCGGTCGGGCGTCGGCGCCAACATCCGCCACTCCTGATCCGGCCCCCTCGCCAGCTCGATGCGGCCGTCGGGCCCGGTCAATTCCACTCGATCAATCGGCGGTGCGGTGTGGCCCGCGCGCGCCGGCGGCAGAAGCTTTTGCCCGGCCACGGCGGCCGCCTCGGTCCCAGGATGGTCGCGATCAAACCAGACGAGATAACCGAGGGCCAGCCCGGCCGCAGCGAGGAGCGCAAGAGTGACTTTGCCGTTCATCAACCAGGAGGAGGGCCCTACGCGCGCCGACGCCGCCAGACCAGCATTCCGACGGCGGCCGCCAGCGCGGGCAGGAGAATCACCACCACGACAAACAAGCGCGAAAGCTGCGGCTTGGTAATCGAGAGCGCAAACATGCGCAGGTCCCGTGGCGGAATCCCGACCAGCGCTTCGCGTCGCAGCAGCCAGTTGGTCGCCGCGATGCTGAAGTCCGCGCATTGGCGCGTGAGATTTTCGTCGAGGATGTATTTCACGTTGCTCACGGCGATGAGGCGCGAATTCTCGAGCGACCCGGGTTCACCCTTTTCGACCATCGCCGCGACGACCAAATCCTTGTTCCGATCCTTCTCCGGGTTGAACTCGATGCCGTTGACGCCCGCCTGGCGCCAGTCCGACTCGCCCCAGAACCCCGCCACGGCCTGCAGCAGCGGCGAGACACGAATCTTGGCCGCCGCCACGCGCGCCGGCTCCAGCTTGAGCGATTGCGTGCCCCCCACGAACAGCGGGTTCACGCCGCGAAATTTCTTTGCGATCGACGAGTCGCCCACAAACTCAGTCGGGACATCGGCGATGATGCCGGTCACGCCGCCGAGGTTCGCAAAAATTCGATCGTCCTGCACCATGATGCCGAGGCTGCCGAGCCAGCCCTGCAACTGTGGCGTCTGCGCGCCCGGGTCGAGCAGCACGAGGAGTTTCCCCGGTCGTTCCCAATAGTCCCGCAGGACCCGCAACTCACTTTCGCTCGGGTCGTACTTCGCCCCGGCGACGACGACCGCCACGGCGTCGCGCGGGATGGAGTCGACCGTCGAAAGCGCCAGTTCCTTGAGCACGAGGTTTTCGCGCTCGATCAGCATGGCGAGCACGCCGAGCGGCGATTTCGCGCCGAGTTCAGCCTGGCCCTGGCCGCGCACAAAGTAGATCACGCCACGCTGCGGCTCGAGCAACTCGAGCAACGCGCCCGTGATGGCCTGCTCTGCCTTCAGGTTGGTCGGCTGCGCGGGCTGCCCGAACGTCTCCGGCGAACGATCGAAGTCGGCCAAATCGTCGGTGGTAACCACTTTGGCGCGGCCGTCGTATTCGACCACCACGGCGTTTTCGCGCTCGCCGACCTTGTATTTCTGCGCCACCTCGCCAGCGCGGGTCTGGTCGCGGAACGGGTTCACCACCTCGACCGAAATCCCCCTGGAAGCGGCCTGGTACTGCAGCGCGACGAGGCGCACCGGATCAAAGAGGATACTCTCCGCGGCAAAGTAGAGGATGAGCTTGGCCGGCTTCGGCAGGCCCGCCAGGAACGCCTTCGTGCGCTCCGTCAGCGGGGCGACATTGCCGCGCGTAAGATCGACGCGGCGATAATATTTGAAGGCGAGCACATTCGCGACCGCGACCAGCGCCAGAACGGCGAGCACGCGAACGAGCGCCTGCAGGCCAAGCTGCGCGCGTTGACCGCCGGGGGATTTCAGGGAGGCAGCCATGGGTTTACAACCTCCACCGCCGGAGCTGGAGCACGGCGTAAGTGAGATACTGGAACAACAGCGCCCCGCTCAAATAGTAGACGACCGGCCGTGTGCTGAGGATGCCGCGGTTGAATTCGTACATGTGCTCGACACTCGAGAAATACGAGAGCCCGCGACGGATGGCGGGACTGAGATTCGGAACCACGAAGCCAAGGATGCTGAAATTAAAGATCACGGCGAGCGCCACGAAGCTGAGGATGGCCGCGATGATCTGGTTCTTCGTCAAGACGGACGCGAGGCAGCCGATCGAAACGAAGAATGCGCCCATCAACGCGAGCAACACATAGGTCCCGAAGTAATTGCCGAGGGCCGGGGCGGCCTGCTCGCGCGCAATCCAGCGATAGAGGCCAAAATACAGCGCGGTTGGCAGCCAGAGCAGCAGGAAAAAAAGGTACGCCCCCGTGAACTTTGCCACGACGATCTGCCAGTCGCGCACCGGCGCCGTTTGCAGCAGCTCATAGGTGCCCAGCCGGAATTCCTCGGCGTACAGCCGCATCGTGATCAGCGGGAAGATGGCGAAAAAACTGAACCAAAACGCCCCGGTGTTGAAGAAGGCTTCCACCACCGTCACGGGCGTGGGTCCTGCGGAGAACGCCGAGACAATCAGGTAGAAATTCAGTCCGCTTAACGCCAGCACGAGACAGAGCACCACGTACGCGATGGGCGAGTAGAAGAGCGCCTTCAGCTCGCGCAGGATGAGGGCGGACAGCGTGCTCATCGGTGGTCGGCGTGAATGATGTCCACAAACACCTCCTCCAGGCTTGGCGTCCGTCGCGAAAGCTCGCGCAATTTCCAGCCGCGCGCCGTCGCGAGCAAGAAAATCGACTCGCGCGGATCCGCGCCCGCCGTAACGCTGACCGCAAAACTCACCCAGCCGTCCACCACGCCCGCGGCGCTGACTTCACGCACGCCGGGGAGTTCGCGCAGCGCGGCCCCCGCGTCGGCGGGTCCCGCGTTCATTTCCACGCGCAGCACGTCCGACGCCCGCGATTGCCTCACCAGCTCCGCCGGCGTTCCTGTCGCGGCGATGCGCCCGCGGTTGATGATGATGACGCGGGAGCACGCGGCCTCGACCTCCGGCAGGATGTGGCTCGAGAGCAGCACCGTATGTTTGCCGCCCAGTCGATTGATGAGCTCGCGCACCTCTCGAATCTGCCCCGGATCCAGTCCGATCGTGGGTTCGTCGAGGATGAGTAACTCGGGCTCATGCAGCAGCGCGTCCGCGAGCCCGACGCGCTGCCGGTAACCCTTCGAAAGGTGACCAATGATCTTCCGCTGCACCTCGCGCAGGTTGCAAAGATCGAGCACCTCACCCAGCCGCCGCCGGGACCGTGCGGAGTCGAGTCCGCGCAACGCCGCCCGATACGCCAAAAATTCCTCGACGCGGAGGTCGGCGTACAGCGGCGTGTTCTCCGGCATGTATCCGACGCGCCGCCGCACTTCGAGCGATTGCGAAAAGACATCGAAGCCCGCGACGCGCGCCGTGCCCGACGTCGCGGGCAGGAAGCACGAGAGAATCCGCATCGTGGTGGTCTTGCCCGCGCCGTTGGGACCGAGGAAGCCGACCACCTCGCCGCGCGCCACGCTGAAGGAAAGGTCGTCGACCGCGGTGTGAGCGGCGTAACGCTTGGTCAGGTGCTCGACTTCGATCATCATGGCACGTCACTCACTGGGCCGGACGCGCCACCAGCGTGACGGTGGCAAGCTGCGACGGCGCCGCGGTCCCAAAGGACGACCCGCCCCGCCGTCCGGCCACGCCGACGACAAAATCCACCTCGGTGCCGGGGCGGACATCCTTGAGCAGCCGGTCGATGCCCACCGGATCGGTGACCTCGTAGCGGCCAATCTTGTAGACGATGAGGCCGCGCTTAAGTCCCGCGGTCCGGGCCGGGCTGCCGAGATCCACCTCGCTAATCAACACGCCGGAATCCGAGGAGATGCCGAGCACGCTCGCGAGCGCCGGAGTGAGCGCCTGAAATTCCACCCCGAAAAGCTTGCGCGCGAGCGACGCATTGGGTGCATCGTTCTTCAAACTGCCGTTGCCGAACGGTCCCTTCGCGCCGAGCTGCGGCGCGCGGTCCACCTGGTCGCGAAAGAGCGCGAACTTCTCCGCCACCACCTGGCCGGAAATCGCGAAGCCGATGCCCGAGACCGGATTGCGATCGGGCGTGAAGGCCAGTCGCACGGAATTCACGCCGCAAAGCTGGCCGGCGAGATCGATCAACGGCCCGCCGGAATTACCAGGGTTAATCGCCGCGTCGGTCTGGAGTAGTTTTTTGTAGCGAACGTCCTCCACGGTAATCTCGCGATCCCGGGCGCTGAGGATGCCGCGACTGACGGAGCTGGTGTAACCCAGCGGATTGCCAAGGGCCAGGACGGTCTGGCCGAGATAATTCGGCGAAAGTTTTTTCAGATCGATGAAGGGAAACGGCCGGCTGTCCTTCTTTTCGATTTTCAACAGCGCGAGGTCGGTCGCCCGATCGCCCGCGAGGTACTTCGCCTCGTAGGTCGAGCCATCGGGAAAGGAGATCGAAATCTTCAGGTCCGCCGCGCGACCCACCACGTGTTCATTCGTGATGATGTAGCCCTCGGGATCGACCACGAAACCGGAGCCGAGGCTCTGTTGCCGGCGCTGGACCTGGCGTCCTCCCATCGACGGCTGGCCGAAGAATTCGTTCAGGAACGAGTCGAAGGGATCCTCGACGGATTGCCTGACGAGGCGCTCCGTGGCGATGTTGACAACCGCGGGCTGCACCTTGGCGACCGCGAGCACGGTCGGCTCCGTGGCGGGATCGAAGGTGGCAACGCGGTCCTGGCCGCGCGCCAGGCTGGTCGCGGCAAGCGCGAGCGCCATGAGGAGTGCGATCGTGGGCGGGGGGTACATGGGGCACACTAGCATGTGCGCAGATGGTGTTCGCTCGGCTCATCGGTGTCAAACGAGGCGGCATCGGAACTTGATTTTTGACGCCCCGCTCCTATTTTCCCTGCCCGCTTTGTGAAAGAATTCCGGCTCATCCCCGCCCCGGGCCCGCCCGCGGCGGACGGCGTTTTTTCTTTCCATCCGGGGACGGACGCGACATCGATGAATTTTGTTCGACGCACCCCACGGCCCAAGCGGGCGTGCCACCGGCCGATTGCACTGACATGAGACCTTCCTTCGCCACGCACTGGAACACCGCGCTGCTGGACGAGAATTACGAAAAGTGGCAGCGCGATCCCGCGTCGGTCGATCCCGCCTGGGCCTCCTTCTTCGACGGATTCGAGCTCGGGTACACCGAGTGGCAGAAGAAGCGGAACGGAGCGGCGGAGCCGTCGACGGCCGACCGCCGACCGTCGACTGCCGTTGCAGCGGGCGACATGGAATTCCAATTCAAGGTCGAGCATTTGGTCCGCGAATACCGTTCGCTGGGTCACACGCTGGCGGACCTGGATCCGCTGCGCCAGCACACGCCCGTGCAGCCCCTGCTCGAGCTCGGCGCGCTGGGCTTCAGCGAGGCGGACCTCGGACGCACGGTCACGAGCCGCAGCTTCGGCGCCGGCAAGTCGATGACGCTCGCGGGGATGATCGCTGCCCTGAAGCGTGTCTACTGCCGCGAGATCGGCGCCGAGTACATGCACATCTCCGACCCGCGGCAGCGCGCGTGGTTGCGTGAGCGCATCGAGAAAAACCTCAGCGCGCCGCAGCCCAGCCCGGCGGAGCAAAAGATCATCTTGCAGCAACTTCTCGAGGCGGAGCTTTTCGAGCGCTTCCTTCACACGCGCTACGTCGGCCAGAAGCGTTTTTCCATCGAAGGCAGCGAGAGCCTCATGCCCATGCTCGAGGCCGTCCTCGCCGGTTGTCCCGGCGCGGGCATTCAGGAGATCGTGATGGGCATGGCCCACCGCGGACGCCTGAGTGTGCTGGCCAACTTCATGAAGAAGTCGCTCCAGACCATCTTCACGGAATTCACGGAAAACTATTTGCCCGACACCTCGCACGGCGACGGCGACGTGAAGTACCACCTGGGCTACGAGACGACGCGCGAAATCGCGGGCGGCAAGGTTTCCATCCGGCTGGCCGCCAATCCAAGCCATCTCGAAATCGTCAATGCGATCGTCGAAGGCAAGGCCCGCGCCCGCCAGCGCGTGCACGGCGACACCGAAAAGCGCAAAAAAGTCCTGCCCCTGCTTGTGCACGGCGACGCCGCCATGATCGGACAGGGCGTGGTGGAGGAACTCCTGAACATGTCGCAACTGCACGGCTACCAAACCGGCGGCACGCTGCACCTTGTGGTCAACAACCAGATCGGGTTCACCACACTGCCCGAGGACGGCCGCTCGTCGCGCTATTGCACCGACGTCGCAAAAATGGTGGAGGCGCCGGTTTTCCACGTCAACGGCGATCAGCCCGAGGCTGTCGTGGCCGCCACCCAAATCGCTTTGCATTACCGGCAGGAGTTTGGCCGCGACATTTTCATCGACCTCGTCTGCTATCGGAAGTTCGGCCACAACGAGGCCGATGAGCCGGCGTTCACCCAGCCGGACATGTACGCGAAAATCAATCACCGGCCGTCGACCGCCACGCTCTACGCGAAGCATCTCGTGGAAACCGGCCGCATGACCGATTCGGAGGTCGCGGCGCTGCGCGCGGAACTTGGGGGCCAGCTCGAGACGAATTATCAGGCGGCGAAGGCGACGCTGGCGGGCGGCAACGGCGGCGACAAGAACAAGTTTGCCGGCTCCACCGCGATTTTCCAGCCACCGTATTCGCACGAGGCGGCCCCGACCGCGATCACGATCGATCAGGTGGCCAAGGTGGGCGCGGCGCTGACGTTCGTGCCGGAGAATTTCAAAATCTTCCCGATGTTGAAGAAGACGCTGCTCGAGCGCCGCGCGCACGTTTTCCAAAACGGCGGCCCGTTCAACTGGGCGGACGGCGAGGCGCTGGCCTTTGGTTCCCTGCTGATGGAAGGCACACCCGTTCGCCTGTCCGGCCAGGACAGCCGACGCGGCACGTTCAGCCACCGCCTCTCGGTGCTCTACGACGTCGACAGCCGCGAGCGCTACGTCCCGCTGAACAATCTCGCCGGCAACCAGGCGCAGTTTTGCGTCTACAACAGTCCGCTCTCCGAGGCCGGCGTCCTGGGCTTCGACTACGGCTACTCGATGGATTACCCGCAGATGCTCTGCCTGTGGGAGGCGCAGTTCGGCGACTTCGCGAACGGCGCGCAGGTGATCCTCGACCAATTCATCTCGGCCGCGGAATCGAAGTGGCAGCGGCCCACCGGGATCGTGCTGCTGCTCCCGCACGGTTACGAGGGACAGGGGCCGGAACATTCCAGCGCGCGGCTCGAGCGCTTCCTGCAGTCTTGCGCGGAGGACAACATGCAGGTGTGCAACCTGACGACGCCCGCGCAGTATTTTCACGCGTTGCGCCGGCAGATGAAGCGCGGCTTCCGCAAGCCGCTGATCATCATGTCACCCAAGAGCCTGCTGCGGGCCGATTTCGCCGTGTCCCACGTCGGCGATTTCACCACCGGTTCATTCCAGGAGGTGATTGAGACCCCCGCGTTATCCGGCGCCGGGGCCGCCACCAAGGTCATCCTCTGCTCCGGCAAGATATACTACGATTTGCTGGCCAAACGCGACGCGGACAAGATTGCCGACACGGTCATCGTGAGACTCGAGCAGATGTATCCGCTGCACGTGGAAAAATTGAAGGGCCTGCTCGCTGCCTACCGCGACGTGAAGAAGTGGGTGTGGTGCCAGGAGGAGCCGAAGAACATGGGCGCGTGGACTTACATCAGCGCCCGCCTCGGCGAGGTGCTGCCGGTGCCGCAACCCATTTATTACGTTGGTCGCAAGGCCAGCGCGAGCCCGGCCGTCGGCTCCCTCGCGCGCCACAAGATCGAACAAAAGGAAATTGTCGAAAAGGCGTTCGCGCTCTAGGAGCCTGTTGAAATACTGACTCGTCTTCCCTCCCTTCCCGTTATGCTCGAAATCAAGATCCCTGCCGTCGGCGAATCCATCACCAGCGGTGTCATCGCCGCCTTCCACAAGCAGACCGGCGATTACGTCAAGGCCAACGAGCCCATCCTGACGCTCGACACGGATAAGGTTTCCACGGAAATCGTCGCCGAGACCGGTGGTGTGGTGACGTTGCTGGCCAAGGAAGGCGACGAGGTGAAAATCGGCCAGGTCGTCGCGCAGATCGACACGTCGGCGGCCGCTCCGGCGGCCGGCGGTGGTGCGCCCGCCGCAGCCCCCGCCCCGGCGGCGGCGGCAGCCCCCGCCAAGGCCCCCGAACCGGTCCGCGCCGCGACTGGAGAATTCTCCCCGGCCGTCCGTCGCATCGTGGAGGAAGAAAACGTCGATCCCAACGGCGTGACCGGCACTGGCAAGGGTGGTCGCCTGACCAAAGGCGACGTTCTATCGCATCTCGAAACTCGGGGCGCCGCCCCTGCGCAAGCGGCCGTCGCCGCTGCTCCGACAAATCCGCAATCGATGGGCGAGCGCACGACGCGCAAGAAACTCACGCCCCTGCGCAAGAAAATCGCCGCGCACCTCGTTAACGCCCAGCACACCGCGGCGATCCTGACGACCTTCAACGAGTGCGACATGAGCGCGGTGATGGGGCTCCGCGCGAAACTGCAGGATTCATTTGTGAAGAAGCACGGCATCAAGCTGGGATTCATGTCGTTCTTCATCAAGGCGGTCGTGGAAGCGCTCAAGAGCGTGCCGTCCATCAATGGCCAGCTCGAGGGCGACGACGTCTTCGTGCAGAATCATTTTTACGACATTGGCGTTGCGGTTGGCACCGAACGCGGCCTGGTGGTGCCGGTCGTGCGCGATTGCGACACGAAGTCGTTCGCGCAGATCGAGAAGGACATCGTCGATTACGCCAAGAAGGCCCGCGACGGGAAGCTGCAGATCAGCGACCTGAGCGGCGGCGTCTTCACGATTTCGAATGGCGGCACCTACGGCTCGCTGATGGGCACGCCGATTCTGAATCCGCCCCAGAGCGGCATTCTCGGCATGCACAACATCGTGCAGCGACCGATCGCCGTGGACGGCAAGGTCGAAATCCGGCCGATGATGTATCTTGCGCTGAGCTACGACCACCGCGTCGTGGACGGCAAGGAGGGTGTGACCTTCCTCGTCCGCGTGAAGGAATGCATCGAGGAGCCGTCCCGAATGCTGTTCGACATGTGACCCCGCGCGGTCAAGCGCGATAGGCCACGAAAAACAAGCGCCGGAACGGGAAAATGACCTTTCCGTCGGCGCGCCGCGGATAGTCTGCGGTGACCTGCTCGAGCAGCCGGGCCACGAAACGATCGCGTGGCTCCTCGCCCGGGAGCGCTTCGAGAAAAGGTCGTAGCCCCGTTCCGCGGATCCAATCGATGATCGCCTCCGGATCCGCCAGCACGTGCTGGTAGGTCGTCACCCAGCCGTCGATCCTGATCGCGTCTAGCCACGAAGGCACGGAGCGCACGCAGGAAAGGAAACACGGGTCTGGAATTGAGGATTGCCGGATCGTCACCCCGCCCGGCTGTCCCGTCAGTGCCGCGCCTTCCTCCGCGGACATTTCCTGTCCGCCCGTTGACAGCGCGCCCGTCGGCCTCATCATTCCCTCGCATGGTCCGAGTGATTTCCCTGCTGGTCGGCGCGCTCCTCTGCGGTGCCTCGCCCATGGGCGCGGCCGACGCGCCGTTTATCCGCGGCATGACCGTGTCGTGCCAGACGGGCGGTCGCGAATGGGGCACACCCGGCATGGGCACGTCGCTGGATCGACTGAAATCGATCGGGGTTAACTTCGTGGCAATTCATCCGTACGCGCAGATCCGCGAGGACGGAGCGGTGAAATACCGGCAGATCGGCGAGCAGACCCATCTGCTACGCGCCATGGTGATGGCGAAGGAACGCGGCCTCGGCATGATGATGATTCCGCACCTGGCGTACTGGGGCACGAAATTCAAATGGCGCGGCGAGATCTATTTTCCCCCGGGCGAGATGTGGGACCGGTTCTTCGACGAATACGAGACGTGGATCGTCGGGCTCGCCACGGTCGCCGCGCAGGGCGGCGCCGATATTTTCGTCATCGGCCATGAGTACGATCACATGATGTACTACGAGGCGCGCTGGCGCCGGATCATCGCGGCGGTGCGAAAAGTGTTCCCGGGCAAAATCACCTACAACGCCAACTGGTCCGAATACGAAAAGGTGCCGTTCTGGGACGCGCTGGACTACATCGGGATCGGCGCGTATTTCCCGGTGGCCTACAAGGAAGGCGCCCCGCAGGACGAAATTGAAGCGACCTGGACCAAGCTCGCGAAGGAACTTGGGGCGTACTCCCGCGCCAAGGGCCGCCCGATTCTCTTCACCGAGATTGGTTATACCGAGAGCGCCGAAGCGGCCAGCCGGCCGTGGAACTATGCCACGGGCGGTCCCAACGCGAAGGAGATCCGCGGCCGCTGCACCGAGGCCGCGCTCGCCCTCGAAGGCAAGCGCTTTCCGGAACTGGCCGGCATGTTTTTCTGGAAATGGTTTCCGGACGTGGCCTTCGAGATGCACCGCGAAAACTTCGACATGCGCGACCCAGAAATGACCGCGCTATTGCAGCAGCAGTGGGCACCGAATTAGGACCGCGCCAGGTAAAACGCGATCTCCGAGCGCGCGGAAAGAAACAAATGCGGCCCGCGCCCGCAGGTTGTCCGACCACCGGCATCGCGCGAGAAGGTCTCGATCCACCCACGGCCAGCGCCGCCCGATCACGACAAAATCGGTGAAGCTAAGGACAAGATCGGTGGAGCAAAGTTTAGGAACACGCCGAACATGGGAGGGACGGGATATTTCGTGACCGCCAGCGTCGGATCGGGGTGCCTCCTGCCGCCAAACTTCGAAACCATAGACCCCAGAAATTCATGCCTTTGACCGAATCCGAAGAAAACGCGCGCTGGCAGGGCGCCAAACTCGTCCCGACTCTAGCGGTCATCGCAGTCGCACTGGTCCTCTGGTTCATCCCGCCGCTAGGGGGCCTGAAACCCGAGGCCTGGCATCTCCTTGCGGTTTTTGCCGCCACCATCATCGGGGTCATCGTCAAGCCCCTCCCCATGGGCGCCGTCACCACGCTCGGGATCGTCGCCCTCGTGCTGACCAACACGGTCCCGCTCAACCGGGCGCTGGTCGGCTTCTCAAACAACACGATCTGGCTCATCGTGATCGCGTTTTTCATCTCGCGCGGTTTCATCAAGACCGGCCTGGGTGAGCGCATTGCAAATCTTTTCGTCTCGGCCCTGGGCAAGCGGACCCTGGGCTTGAGTTACGGCCTGATCGCGACCGACCTCGTGCTGGCCCCCGCCATTCCCAGCAACACCGCGCGCGCCGGCGGCGTCGTTTTCCCCACCTTGAAATCGATCGCCCACGCGTTTGGCAGCAAGGCAGAGGACGGCACGGGTGATCGTTGTGGAAAATTCCTCATCCTCTCGTCCTTCCAGGGAAATGTGATCACGAGCGGCATGTTCCTCACCGCCATGGCTGCCAATCCCCTCATCGCGGAACTCGCCGGCAAACAGGGCGTGCAGATCACGTGGGCCGGTTGGGCGACGGCCGCGGCCGTGCCCGGCCTGATCTCATTGCTGGTGGTGCCTCTTTTTGTCTATTGGATGTATCCGCCCGAGATCAAGCGGACCGACGACGCGACCACGATGGCGCGCGAGAAGCTTGCGACGATGGGTCCGATGTCACGCCACGAGTGGGTCATGCTCGGCGTCTTCGTGCTCTTGCTGGTTCTCTGGATTTTCGGCACGCAGTTCAAGATCGACGCCACGACCGCCGCCTTCGTCGGACTTTCGGTGCTGCTACTCTCCGGCGTGCTCATTTGGGATGACATTCTGGCGGAACGCGGTGCCTGGGACACGCTGTTCTGGTTCGCCGCGCTCGTCATGATGGCCGGCGAACTCAACACCCAGGGCGTCATCCCCTGGTTCTCCAAGAGCGTGGGCGGAATGGTGGGCGGCGTCGGCTGGGGCACGGCCTTCATCATTCTGGTTCTCTGCTACCTCTACAGCCATTACCTGTTCGCCAGCCAGACCGCGCACGTCAGCGCGATGTACGCGGCGTTCCTGTCCGTGGCGATCGCGGCCGGCACGCCACCCATGCTCGCGGCGCTGGTGTTGGGATTCTTCAGCAACCTCTTTTCCAGCCTGACACATTACGGCACCGGCCCCGCCCCAATCTTGTTCGGCTCCGGTTACGTGCCGATGGGCACGTGGTGGAAATGCGGCGCGATGGTGAGCGTGATCAACGTCGTAATCTGGCTCGGAATCGGCGGACTCTGGTGGAAGTTCCTCGGGCTTTGGTAAGAACCGCCCTCGACTCAGTCATTCGGGCCGTCGACTCTCGACCCTCGACCCTCGACTCCCCTCCTAGTCCGCCGTGGTGCCGGCCAGCTCCGCCTTTTGGTGGCGGCTCTGCTCCTCCATCACCATTGTTCCGAGCATGTTTTTCAGCTCGTTGAACTCGGGCGTGGTCGTATGCCGCGGCCGCGGCAGGTCGATCGGCACGATGGCCTTCACTGTGCCGGGGCGATAGGTCATCACGACCACCCGATCGGAAAGGTAGATCGATTCCTCGATGCCGTGCGTGACGAAGCAAATCGTCTTCTTGAATTCGCTCCAGATCCGGATGAGCTCGTCCTGCAACGTGCGCCGCGTGAGCGCATCGAGCGCGCCGAAGGGTTCGTCCATCAGCATGATCGGCGGGTCAAGTGCGAGCACGCGCGCGATCGCGACGCGCTGCCGCATGCCGCCCGACAGTTCCTTGGGAAAGCGATCGCGAAAATCCTTTAACTGCAGTTTCGTGAGCAGTTCCTCGGCCTTCGTCTTGATGAAGTCCTTTGGCTTGCCTTGGATCTCCATTCCGAACTCGATGTTCTGCGCGACCGTCATCCAGGGGAAGAGGGCGTATTCCTGGAACACCATGCCGCGATCGGGCCCGGGTTTCGTGACCGGCTTCCCGTTCACCAGCAGCGCGCCGCTGGTGGGCAGCGAGAATCCGCCGATGGCGTTCAGCAGCGTGGATTTCCCGCAGCCGGAGGGCCCGAGGAAGGTAACGAACTCGCCCGCGTAGATGTCCAGATCGATGTCCTTGAGCGCATGGACCTCGCGGTCGGCCGTGCGATAAATTTTCTGCACCTTGGCAATGTGGATTTGCGGGATGGCGGCCATGTGAAAAACAGGAAAAGTGGAACCGTGAAGGGCCGGGTCAGTGTTCCATGCCCCGATGCCAGCGCAGCAGGTGGTTATTCAGTTTGGAAACCATCAAGTCGAGGATCAAGCCGAGCACGCCGATTGTCACCATCCCGACGATGATCTTGTCGCTCCAGAAAAATTCGCGGGCCTCCGTGATGCGGTAGCCCAGGCCGTTGTTCACCGCGATCATCTCCGCCACGATCACGACGATGAATGCCACACCGAGGCCCACCTTCACGCCGGTGAGAATGTACGGCATGGCGGCGGGAATGATGACGCGCAAAAACATCGTCATCTTGCCCGCCCCGAGATTTTGCGCCGCGCGGATGAAGATCGAATCGACATTCCGCACGCCCGCGATCGTGTTGATGAGCACGGGAAAGAATGCGCCGAGCGCAATCAGGAAATACGCCGGGGGGTTGCCGAGGCCGAACCAGAGAATGGAAAGCGGGATGTACGCGATGGGCGGAATCGGCCGCAAAATCTGCACCAGCGGATTCATCAGCTTGAACACCAAATCGCTCGCGCCCATCGCGAGGCCGAGCGGGAGCGCAAGCCCCGCGCCGATGAAGAAGCCCACCAGCACGCGGCCCATGCTCGAGATTGAGTCGTGGATCAATTCACCCGAGACCAGCCATTGCAGGTAGTTCGTCTTCGTGGCGTCGTACGCCTCCTGCGGCTTGATGCTCTCGATAAACTTCAGGAAGACCGCGGAGGGCGGCGGGAGAATCTGCACCTTGACGTAACCCAGCCGGCTGGCGGCTTCCCAAATGCCGAGCAGCACCACGATGACAACCGTGGAAATGGCAAAGCGCTTGAGGTTGGCCTCGGTTCGCGACGGCGAAGCCGGGGTCGGGCCTGCGATCTTGGGGGGCGCGGACGCCAGCGCATCGGTGGACATGATTCCGGGGGGATAGGGCGACGCGCTGCGGCCGGGAAGATTCCGCCAGCGGTTCGTCGCACGGGTGGAGACAAGCGCGATAACAGGCGGATTGCCACGCTTCGTCAATGCAATTTCGCTCGCCGCGGGACCGTTGAAGTCAGCCGCCCGCGCCCGCCGGCGCGATCACTTTACGCCGAGCTTTTTCTTCGCCTCGATCAACAGGTCGGTCTTCACAAAATCCTGCCCTTTGACGTTTCCTTCGATCTTGGCCAGACCGAATTTTTTCATCGCCAGGGCCGTGGCATCAATCTCCGCTGGCGTGGCGTCGTAACTCCACTTCATGTTGCCCACCGAATCGACGTAGTCCTCGTGCGAAAGCTGGTTCTTGAAGATCACCTCCCGCACGAATTTTTCCGCCGGCTCCGGATTTTCGAGGAGGTACTTGGTCGCCTCGACGAAGCATTCCAGCAACCGGCGCGCGACGTCCGGGCGCTTGTTATAGAGATCCTCGGTGAAAAGCAGCGTGCGGATCGGCTCGCCGATCATGGTCTGGTAGGGTTTCATCACCTCTTTGCCGAAGCCGAGCCGGATCGACTGCGACGCCTGCGGCTCGGGCTGGCACGCCGCGTCAATGTCCTTGCGCATCAGCGCCTGGTTGATGTCGGTGTACGCCATCGTGATGATTTGCACGTCCTTGCCGGCGCTGTTTGAGTAAGTCAGGCCCGCCTCGTCGAGCACGGCGTACAGGACCGCCTCCTGCGCGCCGCCACGGGCGACACCCACCTTCTTGCCCTTCAAATCCTTGGCCGTGGCGACGTTCAACTCCGGGCGGGCGACGATGCGCAGGCCGCCTTTCGCGTAGCCGGCGACGACGTAGATCGGGATCCCGGCGGAACGGGCCGCAACCGCGGCGTCGACGGCCGTCGTGGCCACGTCAACCTGCCCCGCGACGACCGCGGGAATGATGTCTGCACCCTTCGTGAAGAACTGGTAGTCGAGCTTGAGGTTGTACTTCGGCGCGAGCACACCCATGTAGTACGCGGGCGCGGCGCTGACGAACTTGAAGGTGCCGAC
>JANMQT010000098.1:0-1938 GCA_031370675.1 Verrucomicrobiota bacterium | reverse complement strand
GTCGTGCGCGGAGAGCAGACGCGGCCCTTTTCCTTCAAGGTGCTCGGCCAGCTTTGCTCGATCGGCGGTCATTCCGCGGTGGCCGAGATGATGGGCCTGCATCTCTCCGGATTTCTCGCCTGGTTTGTCTGGCGCGGGGTTTATCTCTTGAAACTTCCGTCTTGGTCGCGCCGTTTCCAGGT
Source organism: Verrucomicrobiota bacterium (assembly GCA_031370675.1). Classification (GTDB taxonomy): domain Bacteria; phylum Verrucomicrobiota; class Verrucomicrobiia; order Chthoniobacterales; family SZAS-18; genus SZAS-18. Next base: position 1,756 of record JANMQT010000098.1, on the reverse strand, counting down.
TGGGTTCGACTGGGGTTGGGCGCTCCTTTTCCCGCGCGATCTCGCTCACCTGCGCACCAAGCTGACCGACCGGGTCTCGCACGCGCACTATCAACCGGGCGATTATGTTTTTCACCAAGGCGATGCCCCGTCGAATTTCTACGTCATCGAATCGGGCGAGGTGGAAATCCTGCGGACGACGCCCGAGCGGCCCGCCGGCGAGGTGCTGGCCGTGCTCGGTCCCGGCGCATTTTTCGGCGAGCAGGCGCTGCTCAGCAACCAACCCCGCAACGCCTCCCCTCGCGCCCGCACCGCGGTCGAGGTCCTGGTCATGGGCAGGAATGTGTTCACGCAGGTGTCGAAGGCCCTGACGCCGCTGCGCGATGCGCTGGCCCAGACGCTCAACCGTCGTTCGGTCGACGTCTGGGAGCACAATCCGAAGGCGCGGGACTTTCTGAGACAAACCCGCGTCGGCGACTTGATGAGGCCGGCACCGGCTCCCGTTCTCGGTCCGACGACCGCGTTACGCGACGTGGCGCGCACCTTTGTGGAGCACGCCCATGAGTTTCTCTACGTCTCCGCCGACGGCGTGCAGCTCGACGGCATTCTGACGATGACGGATCTCATCCGGGCGCACAGCGCCGGGCTATCGGGAGATGCGCCCGTCTCGGAGTTCATGGTGAGCAACCCGCTGGCGATCACGGTGGACGATGATTGTGCGACGGCCGAGGCGATGTTGCTGGAGCACAGCTTGAAATGGCTGCCGGTGGTCGCGGGCAAGAACGACAAGCGGATTGCGGGCTGCCTGCGGATGCGGCGGTTGATCGGGCATGTCCTGCAGTCGCTGAAATGATGGACACGCGCGGCGGCCCATTGTAACGGCCCGGACCCGATGGCTGCTTCACCACCTCTCATCGCGATCGCCGCGGTCGCGCGCAACGGCGTGATCGGCCAGGCCGGCCGCATGCCCTGGCACCTGCCGGAAGAATTCAAATGGTTCAAGCGGGCGACGCTGGGGCAAGCCGTGTTGATGGGGCGCAAGACGTTCGAATCGATCGGCAAACCGCTGCCGGGCCGGCTGAATGTGGTGGTCACGCGGAATGGATCCGCCTCCTTTGCGCGGGGCATCCTGGTCGTTCGCGATCTGGATAATTTCGATCCATCGTCGATTACGGCCGAGAAAATTTTTGTCGCGGGCGGCGCCGAGATCTACTCGCGGCTGCTGCCGCGCTGCGCGGAGCTCTGGCTCACCCATCTGCGGTTCGACGCGGACGGCGACACGCATTTCCCGAAATTTGCATCGCTGTTCACGCCGGCCGGGATCTTGCACGAAACGTCAGAGTTCGAGGTTCGTCGGTACGTGCGAAAGAATTCTTAACCGGGACGCGTCCATTGTAGCCCGCCTCGCTGAGGCTGGGGCGAGCAAGATCGACTCGAGGGTTCGGCGAGTTGTTTCCGGTGACGACTTTGTCCGCTCCGGCCTCAGCGAGGCCGACTACAACCGCGGCGCTCGTAAATACCAACTGATTTAGAATATCAGCTTTCCGAGCTTTCCCTCCCTACGCTTTCTTCGAGATTCGAGTTTCGAACTTCGAGTTTCCGCGGGCTTGCCCGCGGTCAAATCCACGTCCCGCTTGGGATGATTGCGTTCTTCTCCACGACCACGATGCCGTCACGGATGTGGAAATTTTCGCCGTCGAAATTGTCGGGCTTGCCCTCGGGCGAGATGACCACGCCGTCGCCGATGCGCGCATTCTTGTCGATGATGGCGCGCCGG
>JANMQT010000091.1:0-13686 GCA_031370675.1 Verrucomicrobiota bacterium | reverse complement strand
TCCGCCACTCATGATCGTACTCCTCGGGGGCTCGGGCTATATTGGGCGCGCTTACCAGCGGTTCTTCGAACGCGGGGGCATTCCCCATCGCAGCCTTTCGCGTCGCGAGCTCGACTACACCGATGCGGACCGGCTGGCCGCCGGCTTGCGCTCGCTCGGGGCGACGTTCGTGATCAACGCGGCGGGCTACACCGGCAAGCCGAATGTTGACGCGTGCGAGGACCACAAGGCGGAATGTCTCTTCGGCAACGCCGTATTGCCCGGCCGGGTCCGCCTCGCCTGCGAGACGACTGGCCTCCCCTGGGGCCAGGTCTCCAGCGGCTGCATCTTCAGCGGGTCGAAGCCGGACGGGTCGGGCTTCACGGAGGAGGACGCCCCGAATTTCAGCTTTCGTCACCCACCTTGCAGTTTTTACAGCGGCAGCAAGGCGCTGGGCGAAGAAGTGCTCGCCGAGGCCGCCCAATGCTACGTCTGGCGCCTGCGCATTCCGTTCAATGAGGTCGATGAATCGCGCAATTACCTCGCGAAACTTCTGCGCTACGCGCGCCTGATGGACGCGACCAACTCGCTCTCGCAACTCGACGAGTTCGTGGCCGCGACGTGGCAGCTCTGGCAGCTCCGCGCCCCGTTCGGCATCTACAACGTGACTAATCCCGGCGCGGTCCAGACGCGCGAGATCGTAGAGATGATCCAGCGCGCCGGCGTCTCCCGGAAGCCATTTGAGTTCTTCGCAGACGAGGCTGAATTCATGCGCCTTGCCGCGCGGACGCCCCGATCCAATTGCGTGCTCGACAGCTCCAAGCTGCAACGCGCTGGCGTGCGGATGACCGGCGTGCGCGAGGCCCTCGAAACCGCGCTGCGAAACTGGTCGGCGCAACCGGTCGTGGAGGCTGCGGTGGCATGAACCGCGCGCTGCTCATCACGGGCGGGGCGGGCTTTATCGGTTCGAGCTTTGTCCGCCAAGCCCTGGCCCGACCGGACATCCGGGTCGTGGTGAATCTCGACAAGCTGACCTACGCCGGGCACCCGGAAAACCTCAGCGAAATCGCCGCCGACCCACGCCACCGATTTGTGCAGGGCGACATCAACGATGCCGCGCTCGTCGCGCGCCTGCTCCAGGAGCACAACGTGGACGCCATCGTGAACTTCGCCGCCGAGTCGCACGTCGATCGCTCGATCGATTCGCCGGAGCCGTTTCTGCAAACCAACGTGCTCGGAACCTTTCGACTGCTGGAGGCCGCGACGCGTCATTGCGCCGCGCTGCCGCCCAATCGCGCGGCCGCTTTCCGGATGCTGCACGTGTCGACCGATGAAGTGTATGGCTCGCTGGGGTCCAGTGACGCGCCATTTTCAGAGACGCACCCGCACCGCCCGAACAGCCCGTACGCAGCCTCCAAGGCCGGCGCGGATCATCTGGTTCGCGCGTACTTCCACACCTTTGGCCTGCCCGTGCTGACCACGAATTGCTCGAACAATTACGGGCCGCGCCAGTTCCCCGAGAAATTGATCCCGCTGGCGTTGCGAAACGCGCTCGCGGGTCGGCCCATCCCGATCTACGGCGACGGCCGGCAGGTGCGCGACTGGCTGTACGTGGACGATCATGGCGCGGCCATCTGGCGCGTGCTCGACTCCGGCCGGCCCGGCGCGACGTATAACATCGGCGGCGACTGCGAGCTCACGAATCTCGAGTTGGTCGGGGAACTCTGCACGGTGCTAGATGCCGTTTCAGGGTGCGCCGATCGAAAATCGTATCGCGAACAAATTGCCTTTGTGCCGGATCGGCCTGGTCACGACCGCCGTTACGCCATCGATCACACAAAGATCTCGCGCGAGCTCGGCTGGCAACCGGCGGAATCGCTCTCGACGGGGCTCGAAAAGACCGTGCGCTGGTACCTGGCCAATCCTGCCTGGTGCGACGCCGTCACCCGTTCCTCCTCGTACCAGGGCGAGCGTCTGGGCGCCGGAAATCCTGAACCCGTCACGGCCCATGCATAAAGGCATCGTTCTCGCCGGCGGCTCGGGCACGCGGCTGTATCCGCTCACGCGTTCCGTGAGCAAGCAGCTCATGCCGATTTACGACAAGCCGATGGTGTATTACCCGCTCTCGGTGCTGATGCTGGCGGGCATTCGAGAAGTGCTGCTGATTTCCACGCCGACGGATCTGCCGCAGTTTGAGCACCTGCTGGGCGACGGATCCGCGTTCGGCATCCGGCTCAGTTATGCGCCGCAGCCTTCGCCGGATGGACTCGCCCAGGCGTTTTTGATCGGCGCGGATTTTCTCGGGGGCGCGCCGGCCTGCCTGGTTCTCGGCGACAATCTTTTCTACGGACACACGCTGCCCGATGTCCTTTCGCACGCGGCGCAGCGACGGGCCGGTGCGACGATTTTTGGTTATCGTGTGGCCGATCCCACCGCGTACGGGGTGGTGGAGTTTGACGAATCCGGCCGGGCGATTTCGCTCGAGGAAAAGCCGGCTCATCCCCGCTCCAGCTATGCGGTGCCAGGCCTTTATTTTTACGACGACTCAGTGGTGGAGCGGGCGCGGACCCTGCGTCCGTCCCCGCGCGGCGAACTAGAAATCACGGATTTGAACCGGCTCTATCTCGCAGAGGGATTGCTGCACGTGGAGCGCCTCGGCCGCGGCACGGCCTGGCTCGACACGGGGACGCCCGATGCGCTGCTGCAGGCGGCGAATTTCATCCAGGCACTGCAACAGCGGCAGGGATTGAAGATCGCCTGCCTCGAGGAAATCGCCTGGGAAAACCGTTGGATCGATGCCGCCACGCTGGAGCAGCAGATCACGCGGCTCGGGAAGACGCCGTACGCGGACTACCTGCGGCGTCGCTTGCACGATGAGACGCGCTGACGAACGCTGCGTCTGCCTTTGCCGCGATGCCTGACATTTCGATCGTCATTCCGCTCTACAATTGTCTCGAGCTCACGCGCGCGTGCGTCGCCAGCCTCGAGGAAACGATCGGCCGGCGCGATGACTTCGAGGTCATTTTTGCCGATGACGGGTCGAAGGACGGCACGTTGGAATGGCTGAAAACGCTGCCGGCGCCGCGCTACCGTTTTATCCGCCACGAGGCGAACCGCGGCTACGCGGCGGCCAACAACGCGGCCGTGAAGCTCGCGAGCGGCCGGTATCTCGTGCTGTTGAATAACGACACCGTGCTGCTGCCCGGATGGCTGGAGGCCATGCTTCGCGTGCTGCTGCGGGCGCCCAAGGCGGGGGTCGTCGGCAACGTGCAGCGCGAGGCGGATAGCGGCCTGATCGACCACGTGGGAGTTCTGTTCACGCTCGGCGGATATCCCGTTCATGCGGGCAAGGATTCGGTTTCGCCCCCCGGTGAGGAATATCTCCGCTGGCCCGCCGTCACCGCCGCCTGCTGCGCCATGCGACGGGATTTGTTCACGCAACTTGGCGGTTTCGATGAAGCGTTTCAGAACAGCTATGAGGACACGGACTTCTGCCTGAAAGCCCATGAGGCGGGCCACCAGATTTACGTGGCGAATCGAAGCGTCATCTATCACCACGTCAGCGCCGCGCCGGGCCGGAAGGACCACGATGTCCGGAATTTTGCGATCTTCTGGGAACGCTGGGGTGGCCTGATTTCCAAGCGGATCGAGGCGCACCAGCAGGAGGAGATTCGCCTGCGGCAAGCACTCCAGATTCACGAGCACCGGCATCGCGACGGCTTGCGTTACCTGCGCAAGCACGCGTCCCGACCGTGGCGTTACAACGCCGCCCGCCTGCGCGAGGCGCTGACGGGTGTCGTTTCGCGACTGCCCGCTCCGGCTACCGTGAATCCCGATCCGTTCCTACGCTTGTGAACAATCGTCCGCTCATTTACGTCGCGGCCGGCGATACCGCGCGCAACCCCTCGCGCTCGGGGATTCAGACGACTGTGCGCCGGCTCGTGGCCGAGCTGGGCCAGCGCTACCCGGACCGCGCCCGCGTGGCATTTTGGAATCGCCACGCGCGGGTCCTGCACCCGCTGCCGCGAGAGTTTTCGCTCGGGCTGGCAGCCGAGTCGCTCCGCCACGCGCCGCACCTTTCGTTCGCGCAAAAACTGGCGGCGTTCCCCGGCTGGTTTCCGGGCCGGAGCGACGATCGCATCCCCCTGCATCGCCACCCGCGGCACGCACGCAACCTGCAAGGCTCCTGGCTTCTGCTTCCGGAACTGCTGTATGGCCACCGGCGAACAGAGCGATTTGTCGCCTACGCGCGTCGCCAGGGCATGAAGGTCGCCGCGATCTTTCACGATGCCATTCCGGTTCAGCATCCGGAATTTTCGTGTCCCGGCCTGACGATCCAGCACCGGAACTACCTGCGCGAGCTATCAAGGGTGGACCTGGTGTTGCCGACCTCGGAGACTTCCGCCCAGGCGTGGAGAGACGTGCTCAAGCACGACGGCCTGGCTTCGCCGGCCGTCGAGATCGTTCCGTTGGCGGGCGAAATCGCCGGCGCCCCACGGGTGCTGGAACCGCCCGCCGCGCGGACCGGCAGGCTGCGCGCGTTGTACGTGTCGACTCTCGAGCCCCGAAAAAACCATCGCACCCTTTGCACCGCGCTCGAGCAAATCGCCGGAAGCGACGGAGCGCCGCCTTTTGAAATGGAACTCGTCGGCTCCCCGGATCCGGCCGCCCCCGAACTTGCGGCCCTGGTGACCGCCGCCGCCGCACGTTTCGGCGGGCAGCTACGCTGGCACGGGCGGGTGGATTCCGGGACGCTGCGGCAGCTTTACGCGCAGTGCGATTTCACGGTCTATCCGTCTGTCGTGGAAGGCTTCGGCCTCCCCATTTTGGAAAGCCTTTGGTTCGCCCGCCCCTGTATCTGTGCGAACTTCGGCGTGATGCAGGAGAACGCGTCCGGCGGTGGATGTCTCACCGTTGATGTTCGCGACGCAAGCGCGCTGGCGGCCGCCCTTCAGCGCCTGGTTAGCGAACCTGAACTCCGCCATCGCCTCGCTCAGGAGGCGACACTCCGTCCGATTCGGAAGTGGACTGAGTATGCCGCCGAGATTGTGCAGGCCCTCGACCGGCATTAATCGTTCGCCGCATGCCGTCCGAGACGCTCTCCCAGATTCCCGCCGACGCCATCGTGCTCAGCCGGCCCGATCGCGTGGGTGATGCGATCATCGCGTCCGCCTGTTTTCCCGCGGTGCGCGAGAAATTTCCCGGGCGTCCGCTCTACTATCTGGCTCGCCCGGTGATGGCGCCGCTTTACCAGGATCATCCGCTGCTGACAGGTTTCTTGCCGCGCCCCGAGTCGGCGCCTGAGCTGGTGCAAAAACTCCGCGAGATCCGCGCGTTGACCATGGTCCACCTGCACCCGGATCCGCTTTGCTATCGGGCGGCGTGGACCGCGGGGGTCGAGCAGCGCGTCGGCTACGGCCACTGGCTGGGCTGGACGCTCACGCAATCGCTCCCGGACGATCGCAGCGCCGGGTTGCAGCATGAGCGGGATTACAACTTCGGCGTGCTGGCGTTGCTGGGGATCGAGAATCACCGCGACGCCCGACCCTCCGTGCATCTTCCGCCCACTGCGGGCGACACCCTGCGCGAAAAAGTTTCCCGCGCCGGATGGGAGGGCCGCGAACCGTATGCGGTGATCAATCCCACCGCGCATTCCTCGACGTTGCGCTGGCCGCCCGAACGCTTCGCCGCCCTCGCCCAGCGGCTTCACGCCACCTACGGATGGCACATCGTCCTGACCAGCGGTGGTGAATCGGATCCCTCCGTGCAACGGATGCGTGAGGTGCTCGGGGAGGTACCGTGGGCCATCGATCTTTCCGGGCGGACGAATCTGGCCGAGACCGGCTGGCTGCTGCGCGGCGCGCGCCTGCTCATCGGACGCGACACCGGCACGTCCCATCTCGCCGCGGCGGTCGATTGCCCGGCGGTCACTATTTTCGGTCGACTCGAAACGACCTACGGGCCAACCCGCTGGGGCGCGCTGACCGCGCCCGGGCGCGGCCGGATCGTGGAAACGCCGGTGGTCGAGCGCCAGCGCTTCGAGGGCACGCACGCGTTCTGGGCGCGCGGGTTCGATTCGATCACCGTCGATCAGGTTTTCGCCGCGGCGGCGGAACTTTCGTCGACCCACCCGGCCTGAAGCCCGCCTGTCCCCCGATCGTTCAGCCCTGCCAGGCGCTGTCGACGATCAATCCGTCCCGCATCGTGTGCACCCAGTCGCACGCCTGCGCGATCGCGGGATTGTGCGTGACGAGCAATAGCGCCTTGCGCTCGCGGTGCACGAGGTCCTTCAACAACGCGAAAACGCGATCCGAATTCGCGGTATCGAGGTTTCCGGTCGGCTCGTCCGCGAGAATGACCGCCGGATCGTTCGCGAGGGCCCGCGCAATCGCCACGCGCTGCTGCTCGCCGCCCGAGAGCGCGCGGCTGGAACGATCGGCCTTGTCGCCCAGTCCCACCGCGTCCAGCAGGCCCGCGGCGCGCTCGCGCATTTCGTCATCGGTCCAGCCGCCCAGCCGCCGCATCGGAATCACCACGTTCTCGAGCGCGGTGAAATCCTGCAGCAGGAAATGAAACTGGAAGATAAAGCCCAGCGCCTCGTTTCGCCGGGCCGACAGCAGATCGTCCGACAGCGTCGCAATCTCCTCCTGTCCGATCCAAAGCGTCCCGGCATCGGGGCGGTCGAGCAGCCCCAGAATATAGAGCAGGGAGCTCTTGCCGCAGCCGGAGGGCCCGACCACGGCATGAACCTCGCCCGGGTTTACCGCCAGCGACACGCCGCGCAGGACATGCACGCGCGACTCGTCCTCGCCGAGGAATTTCTCCAGCCCGTGGCAGGCCAGCGAGGAGACGGTGGAATCCATGGGAACGTTTGCGCGCTTGGCGTGGGTCATTGGCCCGAGCCGCGCAAGGTGGCGACCGGCGCGAGGTTAGCCGCGCGGCGCGCGGGCAAAAAGCTCGCCCCCAACACGGCGACGAAGGCGATCACCGCCGCGGTGAGATAGTGCTGCCAGCTCCACGCCACTAGAAATCGATCGGTGTAGAAAAAGCCCGTGACCTTGATCGGGATGAGCGAGACGAGATAGGTGAACAGGGCGCCGGCCCCGGCGCCCAGCACGGAGCCGATGGTCGCGACCAGGAATCCCTGCCCGAGAAAGATCAAGCTGATGTCGACCCGGCGGTAGCCCATCGATCGGAGGATGGCGATCTCGCGGATTTTTTCCATCACCGCCATCGTCAGCGTGTTGAAGATCAGGAAGCCGGCGAGTAGTATAATCAGGCTGACGGTGATTCCGGCCGAAAGGCGCAGCGTGGAAAAAATCTGCAGGTTGCCCTTCTCGCGTTCCTGCCAGCTTCGCGCCCGGTGGCCGAACAGGCGCTCGAAATGCGCGGCGATTTCCGGTGCGCGGTCTGGATCGCGGAGCTTCACGATGATCGACGAGACCAACCCGGGTTTCTTGAGCAGGGCCTGGGCGGCGCGCAGGTCGATGTAACCGCGCCGCTCGTCGATGATGTTGTTGCCGCTGCGGAAAATGGCGGCCACCGTGAACGTGCGCGGCTTCGGATCCGGGCCGCTCATTTGCACGGTGTCGCCGACCCCGACTTGCAGCTTGTCCGCCAGCAGCGACCCCAGCATGATGCCCGCGCGGCTCGAGCGGTAATCCTCGATTCGGCCGGCGATGATCTGGCTGCGGAGCGCGGTCGCCGCCAGCTGCGCATCGAGGTCGATGCCCTGCACGTTGAGCACCTCCGAGGTGAAATTACTGCGGATGGCCACGGTGCCCTGCACCACGGGCGCGCAGGCGCTGACGTTCGAAAACTGGCGCGCCACCCGCATGATCTCCGCGGCGTTCGTGATGCCCTCGTAATATTTTCGCCGGCCCTGGCCGCGACTGCGCATCACGTCTTCCGCCACGCGCTCGCCGGGCTCGGAGAAACTCGTGTACCGGCTCTGGAAACGATCGCTGATGACCACCGCCCCGCTGGTCCCGATGATCGTCTGGATGAAATACCGTTCGAAACCCTGGGTCTGTGCCTGCGTCAGGATGAAGAACGCGACGCCGAAGATCACGCCTACCAGACTGAGCGCGAGGGACCGCTTCCGGCTGACGGTGAAGCGAAGCGCAATGTGGGAGGCGGGGGTCATCGCTTCGCTCGAAAACTCGAAATTCGAAACTCGAAATTCGAAGAAAAGAAGAAACCCAAGTCTCGAACAACCAAGCAACCAAGTGGTTCCACGGATCCCGCAAGGACGATTGCTTCGTCCTTGGTCATTCGTTTGGTCTGCGTCATTCTGGGTTCGTCGTTCTGAGGGCTGCGACACGTCAGTCGCGGCCTTGTGCCGCGTCTTCAGGGACGCGGCGCAGTGGTCGTCTTCTTCACGCTGTTCACCGTCACCGGACGGACCCGTTGGCCCGGACGAAAAGTGTCCTGATCCGAGACGACGACCTGGTCGCCCTCGTTGATGCCCGCGAGGACCTCGACGGTTTCCAGCCCGCGGTAGCCGGTCTTCAACGTCCGCATCTTAATCACGCCATCCTCGACGATGAAGGCCTGGTCGATCATCAGCGCCCGGCCCGGAATCACCACGGCGTTCTCGCGGCGCGCGATGATGATGTTCATCTCACCGGTCATGCCGGCGCGGAGATTCTCCGGCGGGTTGCCGAGGTAAAGCACCACGGTATAGCGCTGGCTGTTAGGGTCGGTGCTCGGCAGCACAGTCGACACCTTGGCGGTGAACTCGCGCTGGCTGTACGAATAAAGCCGCACGTCCGCGCGCATCCCGTCCTTGATTTCACCGACGTCCTCCTCGTTCACCTGGCCCTCGACGTACGTTTCCCGCGTGGCGACGACAAAGAGCACGTTGTTGGTGACGACGAGATCCCCGTCCGCGGGATTTACCGTCGTGATGATGCCGTCCATCGGCGACCGGATCTCCGTCTTGCGCAGTTGTTCATCGAGGCCGGCCACACCGCTCTTCAGAACGTCGACGTTGCGCTGGAGATCCACCCGCTCCGTCTCGACCGCCGCGGTCAGGCGTTTCACCTCGGCGCGGGCGCGTTCCAGCTCGGCAGCGGGAACGCTGTTGCGTTGCAGGGTCTCGTAACGATCCAGATTATCCTGCGCCGTGCGCAACAACTGCGTCGAGGGCGGCCCGAGCTTCTGCCGGTCGAGCGAGGCCGTCAGCTCCGTCTGCGCCTGTTTGAGCGCCCGCGTCGTGGACTCGTCGGCGATCGTGGCGAGCACCTGATCCTTCTTTGCCGCAAACCCCACGGAACTTACGCCGGACAGGATGCCTTCCGCAAATTTGATATACCCGGTGTTTTGCGCGCGGACCTCGCGGGTCACCGCGGCCTGGATCTTGACCGTGCCGTAGACCGCCGCGGTCGCAGTGCTGCGCACGACAGTGAACACCTCCGCGGGCACGCGGCTGAGCGAGCGATAAACGAGCCATCCGCCGAGCAGCACGACCGCCGCCAGCGCGAGCGTAAGCCCCTTCCAAAAGCCGATCCCTTCCGCGCGACGCGGACGGGCGGGCGGGTCAACCAGGGGCGTTTGCGGCGGCATCGGGCTTTGGGTTAGCATGAATTGCGAGCGGGGACAATCCGCGCGCGGAGGCCTCACTTGGATCGAGGCGGTCGCGCGGCCGGATCCGGGGCCGGAATAAAGCGAAGATAACGACCGGTGATTCGATCCAATTCCGCCAGCAGAAAGGCTTGCTCTGCCGCGGCGGAAAGCGCGCCGAGTCGCGCGTCGAGCAGTGAGGTTTCCGCGTTGATGAACGCGACCTGCGAGCTCGTTCCCGCGCGCATCTGGTCGGTCACCGTGCGCATCGTCTCATCGCCCGCGCCACCGGCCACGGCGTACGACGCCCCCTGGCGCGACGCGGCCGAAAGACTAGATTTGATGCGGGCGAGATCGCGCGGCACGTCCGCCTCGGCCCGCGAGAGCGCCACCCGCAGGCTGCCGGTGGAAGCCTCAATGGCCCGCGACTGGCCCGTCATCAGGCCGTTGTCGAGCACCCAGGCCAGGAAGACGCCGTAGCGGAATTCATTGACCATGTTGCTGTCGATCGACCGGATCGCGTTGGGATTGGCGCTGGCGCTGGCCTTGTTCCTAGGCGGCACGCCGGTAACACCCACCCGCGCCTCGATCAACGGATAGTAGCCGGCCTGGACGATGCGTTGATCTTCCTCCGACGCGTGGATCGTCGCGCGCAGTCCCGCGAGATCCGGCCGCCGCTCGAGCGCCTCGGCGGTGAGGGCGCGCAGGTCCAGGTTCACCGGTTGAATCAAAAGCGACCCGCGGGGTTCGGGAATCGGCGCGCCCTGCCCGCGACCCATGAGCTGGCGCAGAGCCACGACCCCGCGACGCTCGGAGCCCTCGGCCTCGGCGAGATCGGGTTCAATGCCGAGGCGTTGCACCGCTGCCTGAAGCTGTGCCAGGCGCGAGACCAAACCAGCGCGCAACAAATCATCCTGTACGGTCTGGTTGGTCACCAACGCCGCCTGAATCCCACGCAGGACCTCGCCGGCCTGACGCCGGGCGAGGATTTGCAGGAATTGCCGCCGCGCCGCATACAGGCGCTCCGTGGAGATCTGGTAAAAATTCTGCCGCGCGATGACTACCTCGAGATTCCCGCGCCGCCGCGCCGCCGGGATGCCTGCTTCAAACAACGGTTGCGCGAGGTCGGCGTGACCGACCAGAATCTCGGTGGCGGGACGTCCCGGTCCCCGACTTCCCTGATAACCGAGGGCGGCATCCATTCGCAGGCGCGGCAATCCGCGCGAATTGTAAACGAGTCGCTGACCGGCGGCGCGATCGAGTTCAGCGCGCGCGGCCGCAATGTCCGGATTGTTGCTGAAGACCTCCCGCAGGCAGGCGTCGAGCGCGATCGAGTCCGCGTCCACCGGCGGACACGCCCATGCGGCAATGAGCAAGATGAACAGGCGAAGCTTCATTTCCGGATCGGGCTCACGGGTGGCGCGACGGTCTTGGGGTCGATCGTTCCCATGGCTCGATCGAGTCGGGCGACCGCGTTGAGATAACCATAGCGGCCGGCGAGCTCGAGCAGCCGGGCGCGGGTCAAGTCGACCTGTCCCTGCAAGAGATCGAGCTGGCTGGCCAGGCCGGCATCGAAGTTACCCGTCGCCAGGCGCAGCGACTCGTTGGCCAGACCCGCGTTCTGGCTCTGGCTGCGAATGGTTTCCTCGGCTTGGCGCAAGGACTCCAGCGAGGTGCGCACCTCGGTCTCGACCATGAGTTCCGTGGCGCGCATGGCCTGCCGCGCCGCCGCGCCGCGCGCCTGCACCGCGCGCACACGACCCGGCGTTGCCAGCCCGTCGAAGAGCGTCCAGTTGGCGTTGATGCCGACGGTGTAGCCGCTGAAATATTCCTTGGACGACGCGGGATTGGGCTCGCTGAAAAGTTGATAGCCCGCGAAGCCGGAGACCTGCGGAAGGGTGCCGGATTTTTCCACGATGGTCTGCCGCTCGAGCACTTGAATCTCCAGGCGCCGCGCCGCGAGCTCGGGCCGCGAGGCCATCGCGCGCGCCAGGCAATCGGTCAGTTCAAACCGCCGCGGCGCGTACTCGAGCGCGCCGGCGACCACGAAATCCGGCAGGCGCTGGCCCGGTTTCAGGGACACACCCATCACCTGCGCGAGCTGCAGGTAGGCCGTGGCGCGGTCGGCCTCGGCCTGATAAAGCAGCGGGCGCTCGTTCGAAAGTGTGACCTGCGCGCGGCTCACGTTCAACGATCCCACGGTTCCGGCCCGCAGCCGATCCTGCTGGTCGCGCAGCTGCGATTCGAGCAATTGCACCGCCTCGCGCCGCACGCGCACGGAAGCATCCGCGAACAACACCCGGTAATACGCGAGCTTCACGTTCAGCGTCATCGTCTCGACCACCGCAAAATAATTCTTCGTCGCAATTTCCACGCCCGTCCTCGCGATCGCGATGCGCTCGCGGACGGCCCCGGCCGAATAAAAACTCTGCGTCAACAGCGCGGCGACCGTGTAATCCAGCGACCGGTTCTGGTTGGTTCCGCCGCTGGTGGCGAGGTTCTGCTGCCGCTGCTGAAAATAGCCGTCCGTGCGCAGCGTCGGGATAGCCCCGGCGCGCGCGGTGACGACATTGGCGCGCGCCTGCTCGATCTGCTTCGCGGCGATCAGCACATCGGGATTCTGGGCCCGGCCCTGCTCCAGGCAGTCCCGCAGGGAGTACCGTGGTCCGGCTGAGGCCAGGGTGGCTGGGAAAAGCAGCAGCAGCGGCAGCGCGCCGAGAAGGAGTCGAAAGTGCATGAAAAATGCGCTGCAGAAGGGGAACCGCGGTAGATAGTGGCCGCCCGCGTGGTTGACTAGCGATAAATTTCAACCAGCGTCGCCGACGGCCTGATGTTGAAATCCTTCAATCGCCTCTTTGAGAAGACGAAGCCCATCGCGGATCGCTGCCGGAGTGACGCCGCGACCAAGCTCCGCCTGAAGTTTTCGCCGTACTATCACGTCATCGAGAGCCAGGGCGAAGGCATGGAAATGACCGAACGCGGCGGGCGCGGGACGATCATGATGTGCAGCAACGAGTACCTCGGGCTGAGCCGCCATCCTGAGGTTCGGCGCGCCGCCAAGGAGGCCATCGATCACTGGGGCACCAGCCCGTGCGGCTCACGCCTGGCCAATGGGACCCGCGCCTACCACGTCGAACTCGAGGAGGAGCTGGCCGCGTTTCTCGGGAAGGAAGCCTGTCACGTCAGCGTGGCCGGCTACATGGCCCAGCTCTCGGTGCTTTCCGCCATCGCGCAACGCAAGGACGCCATCATCGTCGACAAGAGCATCCATGCGTCGCTTTGGGACGGCGCGCGTCTCAGTGGGGCGGCCATCGAGCGGTTCACCCACGAGGACATGGCCTCCCTGCGCGCGCTGCTCGTGGAACTGGATCCAGCGCAGGCCAAGGTCGTGGTGATCGACGGCGTGTACTCGATGGAAGGCCACATCGCGAACCTGCCGGAAATTTGCGACCTGTGCGACGAGCACGGCGCTTTTCTGGTCCTGGATGATTGCCACGGTTTTGGTGTGCTCGGTCGGGAGGGGCGCGGCACGGCCGATCACTTTGGCCTGACCGAGCGCGTCGAACTCATCACCGGGAGTTTCTCCAAATCGCTCGCCAGCACGGGCGGCTACATCGCGGGCGACCGCGCGTTCGTGGAATATCTGCGCTCGTCGAGCCAGCAGATCATCTTCAGCGCGGCCCTCGCGCCCGCCGCGACCGCCACCGCTCTGGCCAGCCTGCGCGTCATGCAACGGGAGCCCGACCACATCGCGAAACTCTGGGAAAATACTCGCTACTACCAGGCCATGCTCAAGGCGCTCGGACTCGACATCTGGGACAGCCCCACACCCGCCGTGCCGATCGTCATCGGCGACAAGGAGCGTTGCTACTTCTTTTGGAAATCCCTCATGGAACAGGGATTCTTCACCGTGATGTCGATTTCGCCCGGCGTTCCGGTCGGCAAGGACATGATCCGCACCGCCATCTCGTCGCTGCACACCCGCGAGCAGCTCGATCGCTTTGGCGACGCCCTCAAGGTGGCGATCAAGAAATCCGGATACCGGCCGATGGCGGCTTAGATCCGCATCGCCGCGGCCAGCTTCGCCGTGTTTTTCGCGGCGAGAAAATTCTCCGCCACCCACGCGTGCGCGTTCGCTCGCAC
>JANMQT010000086.1:0-21826 GCA_031370675.1 Verrucomicrobiota bacterium | reverse complement strand
GCCGGTCTCGGTGTCATTCTCGACTGGGTGCCCGGACATTTCCCGAAGGACGAGCACGGCCTCGCGCGCTTCGACGGCACCGCTTTGTACGAGCACGCGGACCCGCGGCAGGGCGAACACCCCGAGTGGGGCACTTTCATTTTCAATTACAGCCGCAACGAAGTGCGGAATTTTTTGATCGCGAACGGCCTCTTCTGGCTCGCCGAGTATCACATCGACGGCCTGCGCGTGGATGCGGTCGCGTCGATGCTCTATCTCGACTATTCGCGCAAGGCGGGCGAGTGGGTGCCGAACCGGTATGGCGGGCGCGAGAATATCGACGCGGTCCATTTCGTGAAGAAATTCAACGAGGTGGCCTACGCGGAGTTTCCGGGTGTGATGACGATTGCCGAGGAATCGACGAGCTGGCCCGGCGTGAGCAAGCCGACCTATCTCGGCGGCCTCGGCTTCGGCATGAAGTGGAACATGGGCTGGATGAACGACACCCTCCGCTACTTCAGCCAGGATCCGCTCTACCGGCGCTACCACCAGGGCATCCTGACGTTCTCGATGCTATACGCGTTCAGCGAGCATTTCGCGCTCGTGCTCAGCCATGACGAGGTGGTGCACGGCAAGCGTTCGTTGCTCGAGAAAATGCCGGGCGATGACTGGCAGAAGTTTGCAAACCTGCGCCTGCTTTTCGGCTACATGTGGGCACATCCGGGTCGCAAATTGATCTTTCAGGGCTGCGAATTCGGCCAGCGCAACGAGTGGAGCCATTCGCGCAGCATCGACTGGCATCTCACCCAGGAGCCGCGGCACGCCGGCGTCTCCCGGGTGGTGGGTGATCTCAACCGGCTGCTGGTGAACAATCGCGCGATGTATGATCAGGACGACACCCACGAGGGTTTCGAGTGGGTGGACTTCACGGACTCCGACAACAGCGTGATCGCGTTTCTGCGCAAGGCGAAGGACGATCCGGATGGAAATGAGACGATGCTTTTCGCCCTGAACTTCACGCCCGTGGGGCGGCACGGCTACCGCCTCGGCTTCCCCGGCGGGGGCGAATACCAGGAAGTGATGAATACGGATGCAGAGATTTACGGCGGCAGCAACGTCGGCAACAACGGCGTGGCCCACAGCGAGCCGGTCGCCTGGCAGGCCTTCCGCTACTCCGCGCCGGTCACGCTGCCCCCGCTCGCGATGGTGGCGTTCAAGCGGCGGGCGGGATGATCCGCCCGCCTCACTTCGCCCCGTTCAGACTGAGATAGGTGTAGCCGGTGAGGGCGCGCTCGTACGACGCGAGCAGCTTCATGCCTTCGTTCGGCTTGAGGCGGTCGCTCTTGATCGCGGCGTCCACCTGCGCCTTCATCAAGCGCGCCAGTTCCGGCGTCTCCCACTGCGTCAACGCGAGCACTTGGGAAATGCTGCTGCCCTCGATGATTTCCTCGACGTAGTAGCCGGCATCCTCGTCCTCGTCGAGGAACACATGCACCTCGTTCACGCGCCCGAAGAGATTGTGCAGGTCGCCCATGATGTCCTGGTACGCCCCGACCAGAAAAATGCCGAGGTAGTAGGGCTTCCCGGTCTTCAGGCGGTGCAGCGGCAGCGTGTTTTTCACGTCCTTCAGATCAATGAAACGATCGATCTTGCCGTCGGAATCGCAGGTGATGTCCACCAGCGTAGCCGCGCGTTCCGGCCGCTCGTTCAGGCGGTGAATCGGCACGATCGGGAACAACTGGCCGAGCGCCCAGTTGTCGAGCAGCGACTGGAAGATCGAGAAGTTGCAGAGGTACTGGTCGCCGAGATTCTGCTGGAGTTCCGACACCTCCTCCGGCACCGCATCCGCGTCGCGGAAATGCTCCACGATGGCCTTGGCGATCTGCCAGAACACCGTCTCGACGCGCGCCTTGGTCTCCAAATCGAGCAAGCCCAGCTCGAACATCGCCTGCGACTGCTCCTTATATTGCTGCGCGTCGTGCAGGGCCTCCATCCAGGGGCCGTTGTCGGCCTTTCCGTTGCGCTTCTTCGTGATCTTCGTGAGCCCGCGCGCCACGTCACCAATGTCGCGCACGAGCTTGTGGTCGCCGACGCCGATGTTCACGGCCTTGCCGAATTGGTCGCGTTCGATGGACCCGAAGGCCTCGACGATGAGCACGGAATGATGCGCGACGAGCGCGCGCCCGCTCTCGCTCACGATGGTCGGATGCACCACGCCCTCGGAGTCGCAGACGTCCATGATGTGATACACCACGTCGCGCGCGTACTCCTGCAGTGTGTAGTTCATCGAGCTGTCGAAGGTGGTGCGCGAGCCGTCGTAGTCGACGCCAAGTCCGCCGCCGACATCGAGGTAGCCGAGCGCGTGGCCCATTTTGGAGAGCTTGGCGTAGAAGCGCGCGGCCTCGCGCACGGCGCGTTTGATCGTGCCGATGTCGGTCACCTGCGAGCCGACGTGGAAATGGATCAGGCGCAGCGTGTGCGCCATGCCTTCCGAGTGGAGATAGGCGCTGGCCTGAACGAGGTCGGCCGTGCTCAGGCCGAACTTGGCGTCCTCGCCGCCGCTGGTCGCCCATTTACCGGCGCCCTTCGACTGCAGGCGCACGCGCACGCCGATCATCGGCTCCACGCCCATTTCCTTGGCGATATCGACGATCTGCTTCAGCTCCTCGAGCTTTTCGACGACCATGATGACGAGCTTGCCGAGCTTTCTGCCCAACAACGCGTTGTGAATGAAATTGCTGTCCTTGTAGCCGTTGCAGATGATAAGGCTGTCGTAGTCGCGATGCACCGCGAGCGCGGCGAACAATTCCGGTTTGCTGCCGGCCTCGAGGCCGAAGTTGTACGGACTGCCCGCCTCGATGATCTCCTCCACCACCTCGCGGAGCTGGTTCACCTTGATCGGAAACACTCCGCGATACGGCGCCTTGTAGCCCATCTCGGTGATGGCCGTGTCGAACGCGCCGCAAATCGCCTGCAGCCGGTGCTTCAACAAATCCTGAAATCGCACCGTGAGCGGGAACGACAGCCCGCGCTCGCGCGCCTCGGCCACGATTTCCATCAGGTCGATTCGCGTCTGCTGGCCCGGCATCGGGTTCACCTGGATGTGCCCGCGCTTGTTGATCGAGAAATGCTCCGCGCCCCAGCGCTCGATGTTGTACGTCTCGTTCGCGTCGGCCACGGACCACGCGTCGGCCACGATCGCGTGCGCCTTGGGTTTCGCTTTCGCGGCGGCGGCGCGGCCGCGGGGCTTCGCGGCCGCCTTGGCGACGACTCGGGCGGCGGACTTGGCGCGGGCTTTCGGTGCGGGACCTTTGCGTCTGCTCATGTGGCCGGAAGTTAGGGTCCACGCCCCCGCTTGCAATTCCCGATTTCGCAAAAGATCGTCCGCGCTGAGTCAGGACTTTCTGGCTCTCGACCCTCGACCCTCGTCTCTCGACTCTTCGTCAGGGTTCCCCGTAATCAAAAATGGCCTTGGGTGCGCGGTACTTTTTCCACCAGTCGCCGTAGGGAACATCCGTCGCGCCGAGACTCCAGTCGACAACCTCCCAGCGCGTCCCGACCTTCTTGAAGAGCGCCTGCACGCCGCCGTCGAACATGCCCTGCGCCACCGCCTCGCGAAACTTTGTCTTCTTGAAATCAATGGGTCCGCCATCCGGCCGGCGGGGTTGCGCCTTGAGGAACGCCCAGCCATCGCGCACGCGCAACAATTCCACCTTAAAAATGACCGGTTGGCGCAGCTCGGCGACGATGGGTCCGCGGATAGCGTCCATGATGGCGCCGCGCTCCGGGCTGCCGGGCGGCGGCACGGAGGTTCCCGTGGCAACCTGTTGCGCGGGCACGCCTTCAAGCGTCGGGTTCACGGAACCTTCGGGCCGGCCCTGCTGCTGCTCGGAGATATTTCGCGAGAATTGATCGGCCTTGCCGGGGTTCTGCACGGCCGACTGGACCGGGTCGGCGGCGAGGACCTGCTGACCGGCAAATAGCACCGCGAGGCCGAGGGCCAGTCGATTCATGGGGGGAGCATGGCACCTTTCTGCTTGCGCCGGGAGGGAAATTCCCGTCCGTGCCGTCCCCCGCATCCGATTCCTGAAGCCCGTGACTCAACCGCCGAACAAGCCCATGCCGCCGCGTCGAATACGCTGGCGTTGGCTGCGTTGGGCGTTGCTGGTGGGCGCAGTTTTGATGGTTGCCGTAATGATTTTCCTTCGGCCCATCGCCTTTTTTGTCGCGCGACATTATTCCGACCAAATCGGCCGTGACACGGGTCTCAAGATAGCCTTCGTGCCGGGAGGCAACGTGTGGTCGAGCCTCACGCTCGACCAGGTGCTCGTCACGCCCACCGCAGCGGGCACGGTGCGCGATGTCCGCGTCGGCCGTTTCCACACGACGTATAGTTTGTGGAGGCTGTTGCGAAGTGGGCTGCGCGATTTCGTCGACGAGGTGGAAATCGAGAACGTCACCATCGCGCTCGACGTCTCCAAGCCGCCACCGCCGCCGACGTCGAACCCGGACGAAGCGGGCGGTGGCATCCCCGCCTTTCCGCTGCCGCGAAAGGTCATCATTCGCAATGTCAATATTGTGCTGGAACAGGCCGGCGGACACCGCGTCGAACTCGTCGGGTTGACGCTCGAGCTGGTGCCGAACGGCGACGGCCGGATGGCGATCGCGAAGCTCGCCGTGCCGGGCTTGAAACCGCTCGTGGACATAGTAGGCACGAGCCGCT
This sequence comes from Verrucomicrobiota bacterium, assembly GCA_031370675.1. Lineage (GTDB taxonomy): Bacteria > Verrucomicrobiota > Verrucomicrobiia > Chthoniobacterales > SZAS-18 > SZAS-18. The sequence continues at coordinate 17,124 of JANMQT010000086.1, read as the reverse complement.
ATGCGAATCGCGATTTGACGCTGCGCGATGTGCTCGTGCCGGGAATCGCGAAATTCCAGGAGATCTCGGTGGCCCTGGAAAAGCTCTCCACTGGATGGCTGATAGGTTCGGCCGAGGGCGAAGTGCTCGGGGGAAAAGTGGATTTGAAAGTGCGCGTTCCGGCGTCGCTCCACCTTTGGGAGCGGCCGGGCAGCGCGAGCCTTTCGATCCGCGGATTGCCGCTGGCCTGGCCTTCGCAACTGCTCGCGGATCCGGCCACGCCGCCCCCCCGGCTCGCAGGTGTGGTGGATGAATTCGATTTCTCGTTTGACCCTCGCGAGAAGGAGGCCAGCAAAACCGATCTGCGCATGTCGGTCCGCATGCGGGAGGTGCGCGTGGACGACTTCGCCGCGGCGGCCGTGGTCTCCGGGGTAAATGCACTGATGAACCAGGCGACACTCAAAGGCGACGTGCCGTGGTATTCCGGACTGGTCGCCGAGTGGACCGGGGAAATCACGCAACCGCAAGCCAAGGATTTGGCGGTGGATCGCGTCGGCTTCCGCGTCGCCACGAAGGCGGACGACGCGACAATCGATGCGTTTGATATGGTGCGCGGCACCAACACCGTTTCGCTCACGGGCCGGGCGAAGCTGCCGGCCGATTTTGCCCGGTGGCAGCGTGGACCTCTCGATCTGGATCTTCGCATCAACGCGCCGGACCTGAGCGAACTCGGGCTTGCCGGTGCCATGCCGCCGCTCCGGGGGAAGTTGGAGGGCGGAGGCAGGGTCGCGCTCGCGGCGGGCGCGTGGACCGGAAACCTCGCGTTGACCGGTCGCGAGTTGCGCGTGCGTGATTTGCAGATCCAGTCGCTCGATGCCCGCCTTGCCGCGGCAAAGGAACTTGCCTGGATCGAGCAGTTCGACGTGCGCCTCGACGCGGAAAACACGATGGCGCTGGGCGGCTACGCGCGGCTCACCGGGACGCGCGATTTTCGGGCGGACGTGAAGGTCGATTTGTCCAAACTCGCCGCGTTCGACGCTTTGCTGCAGGCGGCCGGCATGAAGGGCAGACTGGAGGGAGCGCTCAAGATGGACTGGCACGCCAGCGGCAGCCTCGCCGATTCGTCGCAACTGGTGAAATCGATCGCCGGCGGCGGGACGGTCGCCGCGCGCGGCGTGAAATTCGGCGGCAACGGGCCGTTTGACGCGGACATCGAGGGATCGCAAGGCGGCGCCAGGATTGACCTGCCGAACATTTCACTCCGCGCCGGACAGGTGGAGGTGCGCGGCTCAGCGCAACTCGCGGACTCGCTGTTGAAGATCGAAAGCATTTCCCTTCGGCGCGGCCAGGAGGAACTCGCCGGCGGCTTCGTCCGGCTTCCCGTGGATCTCGATCGGATGAAGATCGCGGACGTCGACAAGATCGACATTAACCTTGTGACCGCGCGGCCGCTGCCACTCTCCGATCTCTGGACGGCCGCCGCCCTCAGGGGCCGTCCCCCGATTGAGGGAAACTTGGGATTTTCACTCAAGGCGCACGGCAGCCTCTCCAAAGTTATCGCGGAACTTGCCGTGCAAGGTCGCAGTCTGCGGAAAACCGAACTTGCCGTCCTCAAACCCGCCGATCTCGACCTGGCACTGAATCTACAGGATGGCCGGCTGATCGTGGATGGCGCCGTGAAGCAGCCGCAAATGCAGCCACTCACGCTCAAGGGCGAAATGCCAGTCGACGTGCCGAAGCTCATCGATACCGGCAAGCCAGACCTCGCCGTCCCAATCAAGGGCACCATTCGCCTGCCGCCTTCCTCCCTCGGCGCGGCGATTGGAGTCGTGCCCGGTTTGCGTTTCGTCCAGGGCGACGCCGGCGCGGACATCACCGTTGGGGGCACCCTCGGGAAGCCGGCGTTGCAAGGCACCGCGCGGGTGGATTTGACGGCGGCGCGCTTTGAGAATCTGTCGATCCCCGCGCTGCGCGGCTTCAAGATCCGGGTGACGTTTGACGAGAAGGAGCTTCGCCTTGAGCAGGTGCAGGGCGATGTCGCGGGCGGACGCCTCGTGGTCACGGGGCGGGCCGATTACAACGACCTGCAAAGGGGCACGGTCAACATCGCGATCAAGACCACGGACGTGCTGGCGCTGCGAGACGACTCGGTGACCGTGCGAGTGAATTCGGACATCAAGATCGAGGGGCCGATCGCCTCGGCGCTCGTGAGCGGCCGAGTGGCGCTGACGAAGAGCCGATTTCTGAAGGATATCGACATCCTGCCGCTGGCCCTGCCGGGCGAGCAGAAAAAACCGGCCGGCGCGCCGCCTCCGCCACGGCCGCGCACCACGGGCGCCGAGATTAGAATCAACACGCCGCCGTTCCGCGATTGGAAATTCAACGTCGCCATCGTGACCGCCGACCCCTTCCGCGTCCGCGGCAACCTCGCGAACGGCCGCATTGTGGTGGATCTCAAGCTCACCGGCACCGGCGCGCGACCTCTCCTCGAGGGACCGGTCACGGTCGAGCAACTCACCGCGCGGCTGCCCTTCAGCCGCTTGGACATCGACTACGGCACCATTTATTTCACGCCCGATCAGCCATTCAATCCCGTGCTCAATCTCAACGGCGTTTCGCAGATCCGCGACCGACAGGTGAATGTCACCATCTTCGGCCGGGCGGACGATCCGAAAACGGTTTTCACGAGTGATCCGCCGTTGGCACAGGAGCAAATCCTGACCCTGCTCGCCACCGGTTCCACCCTGGACGAATTGCGCGGCGACGCCGGTGCGCTCGCCGGCAAGGCGGCGATTCTTGCGGCCCAGTCGCTGTGGCGGAAGGTCTTCAAGACCAAAGATCCCGGACCCGGCGAGGAATCACTGCGAGATCGTTTCGATGTCGACATCGGCAGCACGGATCCCAAGACCGGCAAGCAGGGCGTGTCGGCCCGGTTCCGGGTCACCGATCGGGTGTTGTTGCTGAGCGATTTTGACTCGCAGGGCAATTTTCGCGGTCAGGCTCGGTATCTGATTCGCTTCCGATGAACCCGATCCGCACCATCGCGATCAGCGCGCTTTTCATCGGCGCATTCGCACGGCCGGCGTCAGCGCAATCGGCGAATGACGTCACGCAACGCATCGAGATTACCGGAGCCACCGCGTTTCCGCAGGACAAGTTGCGCGAGTCCCTTAGTGACGCGGTCGAGTCCATCGAGCGCGAGGGCGTCACCCCGGCGACCGCGGACGACGCCGCCTTTTTCCTCGAGCTGTTCTACCGCCGAAATGGCTACGCGCGGGCGCTGGTGAGCAACACCATTCTTCCCGGCGGCCGCCTGCGCCTGGCTGTCGACGAAGGTCTGCCCGTCAAAATCGGGCAGATCGTCTTCCTGGGCGGCCGCGGCTTGCCCGAGGACAAGCTCAAGGAGTACTTTTTAGGACCGACGCGCACGCATGTGCCCGCCGGTACGAACCCTTTGCCTTTTATCCAGGCGGATCTCAACGCTGGTCGGGAGGCGTTGCTGGATTACTACATTAGCGAGGGATTTCTCGATGTGCGAATCGAGGCGCCGGTTGCACTCCCGCGGGATGCTGGTCGCGCCTCAGATCTTCGCATTCGCATCGTGGAGGGCCCGCGTTATCGATTTGGCCGCATCCAGATCGAGGGTGTGCCGGTTTTCGCCGAGAAGCTGGCGCCCACCTCGTGGTTCCGGCGGACGATCCTGTTTCAAAAACAGCGGCCTGACACGTGGGCGGAGGTGCAGCGCCAGATTGAAAAGTTGCGCAAGGAACCCTTCACCACCGAAGCCGCGGATTCGATGGCGCGCAAGGTGGAGGAGTTTCTCAAGCGCAAAGGCTACTACACAGCCGAGGTGGTGGCGAAAGTGGAGCGCGGCGCGGCGCGTCACGTGGTCGTCCTGGTGCGAATTGTCGCGAAACTGGGCCTGCAATATCGCATTGGCGAGATCACGGTCGAGGGCACCGACCGCCTGAAGCCGGCCTACGTGCAGAATCGATTCGGCGTCCTGCGCGGCCAGCTCTACGATCCGGCGAAGCTCGACGATGTCTTCCGCGACGAGATGAAAACGGGACTTTACCGGGTCCTGCGGATCAATGCCCAGCCCCAGCCCGACGGCACGCTGAAGCTCGGGCTCACCGTCCAGGAAGCGAAGGCGCGGGAAGTCGGTTTTTCCATCGGTTACGGCACGTACGATGGGCCCATCGTGGGCTTCGAGGCGCGCGATCGGAACTTGTTCGGCACCGGGCGGCCGCTGACTTTTCGGGCCGTGTATTCGGCGCGCACGGTCACGGGTGAGCTGGGCTACGAGGACCGGCACTGGCTCGAAACAGAGAACAAACTAACGCTCAAGCTGGCAGCCGGCGGATTCGATTTCGACAGCTACCACAAGCGGGAGGTAGGGTTCACGGCGCAGCTTTCGCGGAAGCTGAATCGGGAAATTGAGATTGCCGGCTTCCTGACCGGGCGGGGCGTCAATCTCCCGGAAGTATTTGTCTCCCCGCCCAATACCGGGCCGGTCAAGTATTCGGTCGGATCGGCCGGGTTCACCACGACCTTCGATTTTCGCGACAGCCCACTCATCCCCGCGCGGGGCCTGGCGTTGAACGCGACCATCGACTTTGTCCGCGGAAGCGGGCGTGGCAACAGCTTTGAATTCGTGCGCGCCACGACGCGCCTCAGCTACTACATCCCGATTAAGCGGACGACGCTGGCCTTCGGCTTTCGCGCGGGAATCATCGAACCGCCCAACGGGAACAGCAGCACGATTCCGATCGACGAGCGCTTCTTCAACGGTGGCGCCACGACCGTGCGCAGTTTTGCCGAACGTCGCCTCGGACCGCGTGACATGGTGACGGGCAACCCGATCGGCGGGCTGGCCTACACCACCACCAACGTGGAGTTCAATTTTCCGATCTACGGCGATCTCCGCGGCGCCGCGTTTTACGACCTGGGCAATCTCACGCAAAACCTGAGCTTCAGTGGCCTGCGAACCGGGGTCGGTGGCGGCGTGCGGTACAACCTGCCGATCGGACCATTGCGCATTGACTATGGCATCAACCCCTCACCGCAGCCGGGGGAAAGTCGCGGTGCGCTGCATATCAGCTTCGGCATCGCGTTCTGATCGGGACGGGATTCCGCTGGCGCAATCGATCGACGCGGTTAGATCGGGGAATGAGTGTTGAACCGCGAATTGTCCTGGTCACCGGTGCCTCCGCGGGCATGGGCGCCGCCATTGCGCGGCGGTTTGCCACGGATGGCCATCGCGTCATCGCCGCGGCGCGCCGGATCGACAAACTGCGCGAGCTCGCCCGCGCATTCGGGGAGCGCGTCCTTCCGCTCGCACTCGACGTGCGCGATGGCGCCGCAGTGGCGGCCGCGATCCAGGCGTTGCCGCCCGCGTGGTCCGAGATCGATGTCCTCGTCAACAATGCCGGCCTTTCGCTCGGACTGGAACCCGCGCACCAGGCGAAGCTCGAGGACTGGGAGCGGATGATCGACACGAACATCAAGGGCGTCACCTATCTCACGCGGGCCATCCTGCCCGGCATGGTTGCGCGCAATCGAGGTCACGTGATCAACATTGGATCCATCACGGCCGAATACGCTTATCCCGGATCGCATGTGTACGGCGGGACCAAGGCCTTTCTACGACAATTCAGCTTCGGGCTGCGCGCTGATTTGCTGGGTACGGCGGTGCGTGTCACCGCCTTTGAACCGGGTATGACCGGCGGCACGGAGTTTTCCAAGGTGCGATTCGTCGGCGATGACGCCAAGGCGGCCCAGGTCTACCAAGGACTTGAGCCACTGACCGCGGAGGACATCGCCGAGACGGTCAGTTGGATCGCGAGCCGGCCGCCGCGCGTGAATGTGAATCTGATTTCGATGATGCCGGTTTGCCAGTCGTTCGCCCGGCCGGCACTCGCAAAGCGTCCCCCGCAGCCGTAATCGAACCATCGACGCATTCATGAATGCACTTCCCCCCGACTGCTTTGTCCTGGGCGCCGGACTCGGCACGAGGCTGCGTCCACTTACGGACCAACTGCCCAAGCCGCTCGTGCCGGTGGGCCTCAAGCCGCTGATCAGTTTCGCCTTCGACCATCTCATCGCGGACGTGGGCGCCGACGGCTTCATGGTCAACACGCATCATCTGCCTGACACCTTCGCGACCGCGTTTCCGGAGGCCTCGTATCGCGAGCGTCCGATCGCGTTTCGGCACGAGCCGATCCTGCTCGAGACCGGTGGCGGCATTCGCAACATCGCGGATTTGCTGCGCGGGGATCGACCGCTCCTCGTGTACAACGGTGACATCCTGACCGACCTGCCGCTCGCGCCCGCGCTCGCCGCGCATCGCGCGTCGGGTCGACTGGCAACCATGGTCCTGCGCTCGGGCGGCGGGCCGAGTCACGTGGCGTTTGACGCGGCGGGCGGCGTGGTGCTTGACGTGCGCGATCGCTTTGGCAAGGGGCATCCGCACGAGCACGTCTTCACGGGCCTCTACCTCGTCGAACCCGCGCTCCTCGAGCACATCCCCGCAGAGGCGAAGATTTCCATCATCCCGATTTTCATCGATTTGCTGCGCGAGGGCCACGCGATCGGTGGTGTCGTGATCGACGACGGCGAGTGGCGTGATCTGGGCAGCCGGAAGGAATACCTCGAAGTCCATCGCGTTCTGCGCGGGGATCTCGCGGAGATATTTCCGCGATACGGCGCGCCGGATCGCAAGTGGCGCGAATGGGTCTCGTCGCAGGCGCGGCTCGGCGCGGGCGCGCGCGTGCTGGGTTGCAGCGCGATCGGGGCGGGCGCGGTCATCGGGGACAGCGCGGTCGTCGAGGATTCGTTGATCTGGCCCGGCGGTGAAGTGGCGGCCGGCGCGCGGTTGCGCCAGTGCATTGTCCGCGGCGGATCCGTGGCGGCTGGCAATCTGAAGGGAAGGGACGTTTGAAGGGGGAGTCGACTGTCAACTCCCTGATCAGTTTGCCGGCTTCGTCGGTCCGAGGCTGAGCAGGAACCCGACATTCGCGTAAAACTCGGCGCAACCGGGACGAAACCCCCGCCCGCACAGGAAGTTGAGCCGATCGCGGTCCGAAAAGTCCAAGAGAAGGCCTCCGTCCGCATGGATCACAGCGTGGCGACAAGGGGCGACCTCCGGGGTCGAGTAGGTCTCGGCGAAAACGGTGTACTTTTTCGCGAAGATCCGCTGGGCCGAGAGGCCGACCGTCCACAGGCGGTACTTGGTCCCGAGGCCGAGACTGACGACCCCATTGATTGACTGTGGCGAGGTGCTGGCATCCTGGATATGAAGCCAGCTTCCATTGATCGAGCACTCCCAGCCCGAGGCCAGACCGATGGTCAGCTCGGTGGGTTTCTCGTATGTGTGCATCGAACGATGCTTGGTAAACTGAACGCTCGAAACCATTCGAATTGGACCCGGTCGAGCGTCTCCGGGTCGTCGACCACCAGCGGCGGTCCGGCCACGACCGAGGTCGCGCCCGCGAAAAGGCAGCTGCCGATCGCGGCGAGAACTCGAAATCGTGTCGGGCGGAAGAAAATCCCGAAGCGGCGCGGGCGGAGACGTTGGCGGTGCCAGATTTGCCTCCAAGGCGACGCAGAGCCGACAATCGGATTCGAACCGATGACCGGCGGTTTACAAAACCGCTGCTCTACCAACTGAGCTATGTCGGCATTTTCCTGTCGGATCGGTACGGCGTTCCGCGGGATCTCACAAGCGGAAAGGCGTGCTCTCAGTCCCCCGGCTTACCGTGTCCGGCTCTGAGCGCGCACGATGTCCGCCGGACTTTCCTCGAAATCGCGGATCACAGTGCTGAGATAGACGGGGTCGTGGCGGAATTCGCGGTACTTGGTGATTTCGGAGCGATTGAGCACCTTAAAGCCGTAGCGCCGGAACATGGCCTCGCCGCGGCGCGCCTCGAAGCTGGCCATCTGGCCGTAGACGCGTTTCACCCCCGACGACGACAGGTATTCCATGAAGGCGTCGAAAAGCTTCTTCGCCCCGAGACTCCCGCGCGCTTCGACCATGAAATTCATGTGGAAATGCGGGGTCCGGCGCGGCGCGGCCGGGACTTCGCGCCAGCCGTTCCACAGAATCCAGTGGATGAATTTCCGGGACGTTGCGTGGTACCTCGGGTAGCGCCACCACAGCTTGAAGAAAAACAGCACGTTCTGAATCGCGTTGTTGAACTGAATCCTGAGCGGATGGAGACACCCGAGCATGTAGCCGACCAGCCGTCCGTCGCACTCCAGCACAAAGGCCGACTCGGGCTCGTAGCGCAGATAGTAGCCGGTGAGAAAATCAGCGAAGAGCGCGCGGTCTTCGAATACCGGGTCCACCGGCTGGCCGAGGAAGCCCGTCTCGCAACACAGATCTCGGACCGCTGCTCGATCTTCGGCGCGGTATTTGCGAACCTGATAGTTGGGAAGATTCATCAACGGGATTGCAGGATTCATGCGCTTCCGCTCCGATGTCAATCATCTCTTGCCCGCCATGCCCGAACCATTTAGTCCGCTGGATCGCGACCTCATCAGCGCCCGCCTGGCTGCCGGTCGGGTGATCGCGCGCGAAATCCACGTATTTTCCGAGACCGACTCGACCAACGACCTGGCGCGCCGCGCCGGCGACGCCGGGGCGGCCGAGGGCCTCGTATTTTTCGCGGAAACACAGCGGGCCGGCCGGGGGCGGCGCGGGCGGGCGTGGGCCTCGCGCGCCGGAAGTGGACTGTGGTTTTCCACCGTGCTGAGGCCGCGGGCGGCCCGCGAGAAATGGCCACGCCTGACGTTGTTGGCGGTCCGGGCTGTGCTCGAATCGCTCGCCCGTGTGGCGGGCGTGACCGCGGTTTGGAAATGGCCAAATGACGTCATGGTGGGTTCGCGCAAGCTCGCGGGCATCCTGGTCGAAGCCACGCCTGACTTTGCCGTGCTGGGCATCGGGTTGAACGTGCGACAACGCAAAGCGAATTTTCCCGCGGAGCTGCGTGACCGGGCTGTTTCGGTGGAGATGATCACTGGCAGCGGCATTGACCGCGAAGCGCTGGCCGCGGCGATCTTGTCCCAGGTGGATCGATGGTATCAATCAGATTGGGCCGGATGGGAATTTGTCGACACCTTCCAATTCTGCCTGGATCGCGCCGCGTTGCAGCCCCCGCGCGAGGTTCGCGTCTTCTCCCAAAATTCGTGGATCAACGGAATACTCGTAGGCTACACGGACGACGCTCATCTTCGCGTGGAGCATTCCGGGCGCGAGCAGATCATCCGGGAGGGCTTGTTGGAAGAGGGAGGCGGCTCGTGACGTGCTGGCGTCCCGTTCCTCCCGCGATTAGCGTGCTCCCATGCTGTTTGTCCTCGATAACTACGACTCATTTACGTACAACCTCGTCCAGTACTTCGGCGAGCTGGGGGCGGATCCGGTGGTGCGCCGGAACGACGAGGTCTCGGTGGACGAAGTGTTCGCGCTGAACCCGGAGCGAATTTGCATTTCGCCGGGGCCGGGCACGCCCGCCGAGGCGGGCATCAGTGCGGAACTGATCACGCGACTCGGTCCGCGCATCCCCTTGCTGGGCGTGTGCCTCGGGCACCAATGCATTGGCGAGGTCTTCGGCGGCGAGGTTGTGCGCGCCCAGCGATTGATGCACGGTAAAACGTCGCCGATCCTGCATGATGGCACGGGCGTTTTCCGGGGCCTGCCGAATCCGTTCGAGGCGACGCGATACCACTCGCTGATCGTGGCACCCCCAACCGTCCCGGACTGCCTGGAGGTGAACGCGCGCACGGCCGAGGGCGAGATCATGGGGCTGCGGCACCGGCAGCATCCGATCCACGGCGTGCAGTTTCATCCGGAGTCGATCCTGACCGCGGAAGGCAAGCGTCTGTTGCAAAATTTTCTCGAGCTGTGAGCGGGTCGCGTGGTTCAGGTCTCGTCGTCACCGCGTCGCTGCCGCGACGCGTGGAAAATGGGGTGCGCAGAGACAGGGGGTCGCGACCCCCGGCTACCGTCAGTGCGTCGCCGCCGCGACGCGATTGGCTGGGTCGATCTCTCTGACCGCGCTGGGGCGCGGGATCAGCCGGGCTGGATCAAGGAATAGCCGCCGTCTTTGCGACGATAGAGCACGTTGAGGCGTTCGTTTTCGACGTTGAGGAAAACGAGGAAGTCGCGCTCCCATAATTCCAGCTGCAGCACGGCTTCATCGACGAGCATGGGCTTGGCGGCGTATTTTTCCGTCGAGACAATTTTGGACGAGGGCGGGATCTTCTCCGGCGCAGGGGCGGGCTCGGGCGCCTTTTCCGCCTTGGTGACGCGCGCCTTGGCGACCGTGCCGTTCTTCAACTTCCGGGCGGACGAAATGGCCTCGGCTTCCAGGAAGCTGGTGTCGAGGACATGCTCCTTCAAATAACGCACCTTCTGCCGATGGGGCCGGAAGCCGCGCAGCAGGCGCGTATGATATTTGCGCATCTGGCGCGCGGCCTTGTTGATGACGGCGTCGATCGACGCGTAGAGATCCGAGCAGACGTCGTGCGCCTCGATCGTGATGTGATTGTTGCAGTGCAGCACGAGCTCGGCGCGCTGGCGGTGCTTGTCGACCGAGAGGATGAAATGGGCGCCGACGATTTTGGGATAGTCGAGATGGAGGCCGTCAATTTTCTTGTGACAATAATCGCGAATCGCATCGGTGACCGGCATGTGGCGGGCGGTGACGGTGACGGGCTTGTTCGCATTGACGGTTTGCATGGTCGTACGTTTCTTTTTTGGGATTTCTCGGTTGGCTTGAGGGGACGAAAAAAGAGCCGAATGCGCCGATTCCCTCGGTTACGGAATCGGCATAATCGGCATGGAAGTTTGGACAGGAGAGCGCCGGGAGCGTTCGCTCTTCTCGGATTAAATTTCGAATTGCTCGCCGAGATAGAGCCGGCGGCTTTCGGGGTCGTTGGCGAGGAACTCCTTGGTGCCCTCGCGGAGCACCGAACCCTCGTAAATGAGATACGCGCGATCGACGATCGAAAGCGTCTCGCGCACATTGTGGTCGGTGATGAGCACGCCGAGGCCGGCGTCGCGCAGCTTCAGGACGATTTGCTGGACCTCCGACACCGCGATGGGGTCGACGCCGCTGAACGGCTCGTCGAGCATCAGCAGGCTGGGGCTGGTGATGAGTGAGCGCGCAATCGTCAGACGGCGTTTCTCACCGCCGCTGAGGGTGAGCGCGCGATTTCGCGCGATGTGCGCGATGCCGAACTGCTGCAGGAGCTCGTCGCAGCGCGCGCGGCGCTGGGCCTTCGAGAGCGAGAGAGTCTCGATAATCGCGAGCAGATTTTCCTCGACCGTCATGCGGCGGAAAATCGATTCCTCCTGCGGCAGGTAACCCATGCCGCGCCGGGCGCGCTTGAACATCGGCAGGGTGGTGACGTCCTCGCCGTTGAAAACGACCCGACCGCTGTTGGGTGGCACCAGGCCCACCACCATGTAAAAACTCGTCGTCTTGCCCGCGCCGTTGGGACCCAGCAGGCCGACGATTTGGCCGCGACCCACCTGGATGCTGACCTTGTTGACGACCGTGCGGCCGCCGTAGCTCTTAACGAGATCGTGCGTCTGCAAGAGCGACGTTTCGGCGGCGCGCGCCGTCGCCGCGGCCGGCTGTTCCAGCAACGAATCCGCCGTGCTCATGGTTTCTTGGCGGGGCCGGCCGCCAGATCCGCGACCTTGCTCGTGTCGCGAATCACCGTCTTGCTCGGGCCATTGGTGCGGAGGCCTCCCTCGCGCGTGAGTGTCATGGTGGTGGCGGCGGCGGTGGCGATGTGTTCGTTGATGCCGCGGCGCACCACTGGACTCCCGGACAGGACCACCACGCCGGTCTTGGGATCAAAGCTAGCGCGCTCAGCGCGGCCCGTGACGCGCTGCGCGTCATCGCCCGTGGTGGCCCCCGGCCGCGGCGCCTGGACGATGTCCACGCCGCCCTCGGCGAGTGCCCGCTCGATGCCTCCGCCCACGGGGTCCTCTTTCCCGGCCCCCTCGCGCGACTTCGACAGGTACACGGTGAGCTTCTGCGACTTCATCGTGAAGCGCGCATCCGTCACCGTGACGCCGCCCGAAAAAACGGCCAGATGGTTTTCGGCGTCAAACGTCGCCTCACCATCGGCTTTGATCTCGGTCTCGGTTCCGGGGTTGCCGACGGCGGCCGGTTTCACGGGCTTCGGATCGGCGGCGAAGGCGGTGGTCGTGACGACCAGGAGCACGGCAAGGAGTACGCTCGGAAATGGGAAATTCATTTGGCGGGGGGAACCGTCGCCGCAGGGACAGGGGTATCCTTGGGGGTGATGCGCTCGACGTCACGAATTTTCATTGTCACCGGGCCCAACAACCGGCCCTTGCGTGTGGCGGTGTCGAATTCCAGCTTGCTGCCGGTAAGGTCGAAGTCGCGATGGTGGATGAAGACCGGGTCCTCGCTGGTGATGACGCGGGTCTTCGTGCTGAAGAGCGACGCGGGCATGTCGATGCGGAATTCGCTGTTCCCGCGGTCGTCATAGAGGTCGAGCTTCAGCTCCTTGATTTGGAGAAACTCATCGTCCATCCGCTGGACCTGCCCGGCGAGGAGCTGCGAAAGGATCTGACCGGTGAGATTAAACTGAGGAATCTTGATTTCCCGCGCCTTCTGGCCCACCGGGAGTGGCACGCTCAAGGGCTTGAGCGCCTTGGGCTCGCGTTTCGGGACGGGGGTGACTGACGCGGGCTGGGCCCATCCGGCGACTCCCAGCGCCAGCAGGACGAGGAGGCGAATGCAGGACGAAGCGTACCGCTGCCCCTGCCGATCAAGCTGCCGCTTCATGGATTTTGAGCAGCTTAGCCAGCACGCCGCGGAGTTGTCGAAGAGGAATTTGATTGGGTCCGTCGGAGAGGGCCTTGGCGGGATTTTCGTGCACCTCCATGAAGACGCCGTCGACCCCGACGGCCACCGCGGCACGTGCGAGCACCGGGGCAAGAATCCCGTCACCGGTGGTTTTTCCATCCTCGCCTCCGGGCCGCTGGACGGAATGCGTGGCGTCGAACACGACGCGGAAGCCCAGCTCGCGAATCCAATAGAGCGAGCGCATGTCCGCCACCAGATTCTGATAACCAAACGTCGTGCCGCGCTCCGTGAAAAAGAAACGGTCGTTCCCGGCCGCAAGCAGCTTCGCTGCGATGTGTTTTACATCCCACGGCGCGAGGAATTGGCCCTTCTTGACATTCACGACCCGGCCCGTCTGGGCGGCTGCCTCGAGGAGATCCGTCTGGCGGCACAGGAAGGCGGGAATTTGCAGAATGTCGATCCACTCGGCGGCCATCTCCGCCTCGGCGGGGGAATGGACGTCCGTCGTGACCGGCACGCCAAATTCCTGGCCGAGATGAGCGAGCAGCGCGCAGGCCTCGCGGGGCTCGAGCGCACCGCGGAACGACTCGGCGGAAGTGCGGTTGGCCTTGTCGTACGAGGCCTTGAGGACCCAGTCGACATCGAGCTCGCGGCAGATCGCCGCGATTTTCGCGGCATGGCGCTCCAGCATTTTTTCGGATTCGATGACGCAGGGTCCGAGAATGAAGACGAGCGGCGCGTGCGCGTGGGATCGGCGTTTCGGCGGGTGGCGAAGGATCGGGTTGGACGATGAGGGGGACATGCGTTCGGTCGGAGAAAAGGGGATTGGTCATCCTCCACCGAATTCACGCGATTGACGAACCGGAATCGGTGAAATTGGTGCCATCCCGGAGCGGTACGGCGGCGACAGGCGCCGGGGGTCAGGGCCGCGCATTGCGAAATTTCAGTCGCGCCGTTTGGCCTCCGGGCTGGTGCCCGTTCCCAATCCGCTCCCGAGCAATTCCTGGAACCCGGGATCTTCGCGCGCCAGATCCCACGCCGGGTCCAGTTTCAACTCCTCGATCGTGAGATTAGCGGGTATCCTGAGCACGTGGCGCAGGATTTCGCCGGCCTTTTCCGGCTGGCCCGCGTGGTAGTAGATCTCGGCGAGCGTCTGCAGGATGAACGCGCCAAAAATCGGTTCGGTCTTCACGGGCATCAGCTCAGCCGAGCGCTGCCCTTCGCGGATGGCCTGCTCGCTTTCGCCCAACAACGCCAGCGTCAGCCCGAGCGAGCTGTGACCGCGCGCCTCACCCGGCGCCGCGGCGCACTGCGCCGTGAGAAGTTCGCGGGCCGCCTCCAGATGTTTCCGCGCTGCATCGTCGTCACCCCGCGCGCGCTCGACGAACGCCAGCAACAGGGGTTTCGGCCAGAAAAGCGTTTTGTCCCGGTAAACATAATCATCCGCCCGCCCCTCCACGAGCGCTAGCCACTCGTCCACCCGGCGGCTGTAACTGTAGAGGACGTATTGGGCGTAAAAGCCGCGGTCGGTGGCCAGTTCGTCGGACCGGGCCGAATTCACGTAACGCTGGAGGGGTTCGAAATCGCCTTTCCAAAGCAGCAGCAATTGCGCACGGGACAACGCGAATTCATGCTTTTCCGGCGCGAGATAGATCGCCCGGTCAAACGCGGCCAGCGCCTCGGGATACCGCCGGAGCAGTTGATAGGAGTAAGCGAGATCATCCTGGTCGCGGGCGTTGGTGGGCCGCAGCTCGCAGAGCGTCTTGCTCGCGGCCAGGGCCTCGTCCCAGCGCCCCTGCCGCTTGGCCAAGAGTTGAAAAAGATTGTAGATGTCCGGATCCCGCGGGGTCTGCGCCTGGGCCAGGGCCAGTTCGTGCATGGCCTTGGGGTCGTCGCGCCGGCAGCGAAACCAGTATTCCGCCAGCGCCAAGTGGCCCCGCGCGTAGCCCGGCTTCAACCGCAGCGCCTCATTCGCGGCGGCCAACGCCTGTTCCGCGCGCGCCGGCGTTTGATCGTGGAAATGCCAGTACATCTGGCTGTACACGCGCGACAGCTCGGCGTGCGCCGCGGCGTAGCCCGGATCGGCGGCCACCGCGCGCTGCAGCAACTCGGCCGTTTTCCCGAGGTGGGTCGGGTCGACGATATTCGTCGACGGATTCATCTCCAGGCCGCGGCGCAGGAAGTGGAGGGCCTCGGGATTCGAGCTGCCACCGACATCAATGTCCGGCATCACGTTGCGAATCCCCAGGCCGGCGGCCAGACCGGCCGCGACCAGCAGGAGCGCGATGGCGGCGAGCACCCAAAAGCGATGGTGACGCATCCAGATCTGCAGGCGCGGCAGGAGGGGAGTCTTCCACGGGGCGAGCGGCCGGCCGCCGAGCCATCGCGACAAATCATCCGCCAACGCCGCGGCGGAGCGATAACGCAGGCGGGGATCCGGCTGCAGGCAGCGATCGCAAATCGTTTCGAGATCGGCCGACACTTCGGGCGCGACGCCGCGCAACAGCGGCGCGGAGCCCTCCGACGCGCTCCGCAACACCGTGAAAGCCGTGGCTCCGGAAAACGGCGGCCGGCCGCTCAGCAACTCGTAAAGGATGGCCCCGAGGCTGTAGACATCGACCGCGGGCGTGAGCGTCCCGCCCGCGCCGCTTGTTTGCTCCGGGGCGGCGTAGTGGGGCGTGCCGAGCACGGCATTCGATTGCGTGATGGCGATGTCCGCAGCCGGCTCCAGCACTTTCGCCAAACCAAAGTCCGCGACGTACGGTGTGCCGTCCGTGTCGATCAGGATGTTCGCCGGTTTCAGGTCGCGATGGAGGATGCCACGGTCGTGCGCGTGTTGCGTCGCGCGGGCAACGGTCAGCACGAGTTTGACCGCCTCGCGCACCTGGCCGGCCAGGCGCGGCATGGCTTCGCCGAGGTTCCCGCCGTGGGTCAGGCGCATGCTGAAATACGGAATACCGTCGCGCTCGCCAGCCTCGTAGACGGGCAGGATGTTCGGGTGATCGAGCCGCGCCACCGCGTCCGCCTCGACCCGGAATCGCCGGACAATTTCCGGCGCGTGGAGCCGGAAAGGGAGAATCATCTTCAGGGCGACGATTCGATCCGGATCCGTCTGCTGCGCTCGAAAGACGATGCCCATGCCGCCGCGCGCGACCTCCGAGAGCAGCCGGTAGGCACCGAATTGATCGCCCACTTGCGGTAGAAGCAGCGGGACCGGCGTCGTCGGTTTCTTGCGGGAAGGTCCGGAGGGAACCGCCATAAAAGGCGCGGAAGGTTAGGTGAAAATCACGCCACGGCGGCGCTTTGACGAAGCCCCCTTGCCAAGGCGGGACTTCGACGATATCGGTGCGGGGTTCGTGTTCGCGAATGCCAACGTAGCACAGTGGTAGTGCAGCGGTTTCGTAAACCGCAGGTCATGGGTTCGAATCCCATCGTTGGCTCGCTTCTCTCATTTGGTGCAGGTCCCGTGCCGCGGGCGGGGTATACAGGCGACGATGCGTCCGCTCTCTTCCTCCCCGGTCCTTTCAGTCGAAGACCTCTCTGTCCGTTTTGCGTCGCGCGAGCGCGTGGTGGATGCCGTGCGCCGGCTTTCGTTCCAGGTGAACGGCGGTGAGACGATCGCCGTCGTCGGCGAATCCGGGTCCGGAAAATCCGTCTCAGCGCTCGCGGTCATGCGGCTGATGGATCATGGCGGCGGTCGAATCGTGGGCGGCCGCGTGAATTTTCACCGCGGCAACGGCAAAATGCTGGACTTGGCGCAGGCCAGCCAGAAAACGATGCGCCACATCCGGGGCGCCGAGATCGCCATGATCTTCCAGGAACCGATGACTTCGCTCAATCCCGTTTTCACGGTGGGCGAGCAGATTGCCGAATCGCTCCGCCTGCACCAGGGGCTCCATCGTGCGGCCGCGCGTGCGGAGGCGTTGCGCATGCTGGATCGGGTGCGCATTCCGGAAGCCCGCCGGATGCTCGGCCGCCATCCGCACCAACTTTCCGGCGGCATGCGCCAGCGCGTCATGATCGCGCTGGCGCTGGCGTGCAAACCCGCGCTGCTCATCGCCGATGAACCCACCACGGCGCTCGATGTCACCATCCAGGCCCAGATCGTGGAACTCATCCGCTCGCTGCAGGACGAGATGCACATGGCGGTGATTTTCATCACGCATGACATGGGCCTCGTGGCCGAGGTGGCCGATCGCGTGGTCGTGATGTATCGCGGGGAAAAGGTGGAGGATGGATCCGCGGGATCCATTTTCACCGCGCCGCAACACCGCTACACCCGCGCTCTGTTGTCGGC
>JANMQT010000074.1:0-32234 GCA_031370675.1 Verrucomicrobiota bacterium | reverse complement strand
CGGCGCGGCAAGTTCCGCGAGACCGAGTACGAGGTGATCGGTTTCGTGCGGCGCTCCGATGGCGACGCCGAGTGGTCGGAATATCTGCTCTTCAACCCGTGGCGCGGCTTTGACTGGTTGGTTACCTACAACGGCCATTGGACATTCGTGGAGCGGATGCTCGAGACGCCGCGCGAGACCGACCCCGCACCGCTCGGCTTCCGGCTCTTTGCGATCTACAAAGCCACCGTGGTCTCGGTCCTGGGCGAATTCTACTGGCAGACCTCGACCTCCGAGCGCACGGACAACCAGGATTTCATCGACCCGCCGTATGTGCTTTCGCGGGAGTCGTATCCGGATCTCGCCGAGATCACGTGGTCCAAGGGCGAGTACGTCGACGCCAAGGAGGTCGGCACGGCGTTTGGCGTGGAGGCGCTCGAGGCCCCGACCGGAATGTATCTCAACCAGCCGAATCCGTACGCCCAGCGCTGGCAATCGATTCGCCGGCCGATGCTCATCGCGCTCTTGATCCTGTGCGGCCTGCAGGCGTACTCGTTTTCGTCCGCAGGCCAGCGGACGGCTTACAACGGCCAATTTGCCTTCCGGCGCGCCGATGCGTCGCGGGTGCTGACCAGCGATCCCATCGAGCTGACGGGCAGCGCGGCCATGGTCACGATCGGAGCTAACGCGAATGTCTCGAACAATTGGCTCGTTCTAGATGTGGGCCTCCTCGATGAAACCACGGGCAATCGCTACGAAACGACGGTCGACATTGAATATTATACGGGAAGCGACTCTGACGGGCCGTGGTCGGAAGGTAGCCGGGTGGCCTATGGCACGATCAGCCGGGTCCCGGCGGGTCGGTATCGGCTCACAATCGAGCCGGAAGCGGATCCCAATATCAATGAAATGCCATTTTCCATCCGGGTCAGTCGCGGCGGCGTGTTTTGGTCGAATTTCTGGATGATGCTGGCGATGCTGCTGGTCTATCCGTTTTATCTGTTCATCCGGTCTTCCTCGTTTGAGCGCGCCCGCTGGTCGGAAAGCGACATCGCGCCGATTTCTTCCAGCGGCGACAGTGACGAATAATCCGCCTGACTTCAACCCCACCTCCCCATGCCCCGTCATCCCCTTTATCTCTTTCTATGCGCGACCGGTTGCGCCTACCTGCTGTGGTCAAATGCGCGCGGTTTCAGTCCCTTTTATGCGTCCCAACCCTCCACCGCCGCCAGCCGGGCTTCCGGCGCGCGGCTCCTGCACAAGTAAATCATGAACATCAACGCCTTCATCAACTCCATCGTCTACGCCGTGCTCGGCGTGGCGATCTTTCTGGTCGGATTTATCCTCGTCGACAAACTCACACCGTATCATCTTTGGAAGGAGCTCACCGAACACAAAAACGTCGCACTCGCGATCGTCGTTGGCTTCTTCATCCTTGGCATCTGCACGATCATCGCGGCGGCGATTCATTGATGGACTCCCCCGGCGCGGGCTTTTCGGCCCGCCGCGTCATGTGACCCGCGCTTCCCGGGTCTGCGCCCGATGACTGATCGTTCCACCCGCCTGCTGTTCCTGGCGTCGGTCTTCGTGATCGCCACGTGCGGCCTGATCTACGAATTGATCGCCGGCACGCTCGCCAGCTACCTGCTCGGCGATTCGGTCACGCAATTCTCCACGGTCATCGGGGTGTACCTCTTCGCCATGGGCATCGGCTCCTGGTTTTCGAAATACGTCGGACGAAACATTCTCGGCACGTTCATCCAGACCGAGCTCTTCATCGGCTTGATCGGCGGATCTTCTGCCGCCGTGCTTTTCCTGCTCTTCGCGCAGGTCAATTCCTTCCGCGTGCTGCTTTATGCGCTGGTCCTGCTGATCGGCGCGCTCGTGGGACTTGAGATTCCGCTGCTCCTGCGCATCCTCAAGGATCGGCTCGCGTTCAAGGATCTCGTCTCAAAGGTCTTCACCTTTGATTACATCGGCGCCCTCCTCGCCTCGCTGCTTTTCCCGCTCGTGCTCGTGCCGCATCTCGGTCTCGTGCGGGCCGGATTCCTCTTCGGCATCCTGAACGTGCTCGTCGGACTCCTGACCATCTGGCTCCTGCGCGACCAGGTGGCTTGGGCGCGCGGTCATGCCGGCACCGGCCTCCTCATCCTCGTCTTCCTGCTGACCGGCTTCGCGCAATCGGATCGCATCATGGCCTGGTCGGAGGGCGCCACGTATTCCGACCCCGTCATCCATGCTCGCTCGTCGGCGTACCAGCGCATCATCCTCACCCGCTCCGGCAACGATCTCCGGCTCTACCTCAACGGGAATCTGCAGTTCAGCCAGCGCGACGAATACCGCTACCACGAGGCGCTGGTTCATCCGGGCCTCGCGCGCGTGCCACGGCGCGAGCGCGTGCTGGTGCTGGGCGGCGGCGACGGCCTCGCGGTGCGCGAAGTCCTGAAGTATCCGGACGTGCGTGAAGTGACGCTGGTGGATCTCGACGCGCAGATCACCAGTCTCTTTTCCACCCAGGAACTGCTGGTGGATCTCAACGCCGGCGCGCTCAAATCGCCGAAGGTCAGGGTGATCAACCAGGACGCCTTCACCTGGCTCAAGCAGCAGACGGGCAAATTCGATTTCATCATCGCCGATTTTCCCGATCCTTCGAATTTCTCGGTCGGCAAACTCTACACCACGGCCTTCTACCGCGAAGTCCGCCGCGTCCTGCATCCGGACGGCGCCGTCGTGATCCAAAGCACCTCGCCATACGTCGCGCGCAAATCGTTCTGGTGCGTCGTGCATACGCTGGACGCGTCGGGCTTCGTGACCGAGCCGTATCACGTCTACGTGCCTTCATTCGGTGAATGGGGCTTCGTGATCGCGTCGCCGCAGCCGCTGGCAGCGGTGGCGGATCTGCCACCCGGATTGCGCTATCTTACACCCGAGACGCTGGCGGGCCTGTTTCGTTTTCCGCCGGACATGGGGGATGTGCCGACCGAGATCAACCGCCTGAACAACCAGGCGCTGGTCCGCACCTTCGAGGAGGAGTGGAAGCAATACGTGCATTGAGATTCCGAAGGTCGAATGGCGAACGCCAAATGAACTTACCTGACATCACGCGGCGGCGGTTCCTGGGCGTGGCAGCGGGCGCGGCGCTGCTGGCGGGATGTTCGCGCCGGAGCACACGGGCGATTCCGGGGGAGATGGTCGGTCCGTCGCGCGAGCGCGGACACCGGCTGCGCGACGGCGGATTTCCGGCGGCGAGCGAGACGGAGCGCCACGGGGTGGTGATCATCGGGGGTGGCATCGCGGGATTGGCGGCGGCGCGGCAACTCACGAAGAGCGGCCACGAGGATTTTTTCCTGCTGGAGTTAGAGGATCGGACCGGCGGCAACGCCTCGCACGGGGCCAATGCGGTCAGCGCCTATCCGTGGGGTGCGCACTATGTTTCGCTTCCGCCCAACGACGCGCGCGAAGTCATCGAACTTTACGAGGAGCTGGGATTGATCGCCGGACGCGATGCGACCGGCCGCCCGATCTACGAGGAAACCGCGTTGGTGGCGGATCCGGCAGAGCGTTTGTGGATTCTCGGACGCTGGCAGGAGGGCCTCCTGCCGAAGATCGGCGCGACTGATGCCGACCAGCGGGAATACGCCGCCTTCACCGGGAAGATGGCCGAGTACAAGGCCGCGCGAGGAAACGACGGCCGCCGGGCCTTCACGATTCCCGTGGATCGCAGTTCGCGGGACGAGGCCTTCACCGCGCTCGACCGGATCACAATGACGCAATGGCTCGACGCGCAGGGCTATCGCTCGGAACGTCTGCGCTGGTATGTCGATTACGCGTGCCGCGATGATTTCGGGGGCACGCGGGATCAGGTTTCCGCGTGGGCCGGCATTCATTATTTCGCCGCGCGCGACGGCGTCGCCGCGAACGCTGAGAATGACGTGGTCCTGACCTGGCCGGAAGGCAACGGCTGGCTGGAAAAGAAATTGCGCGAGACGAGCGCCAGCCGCATCCGCACCGGGCTGGTCGCGTGGAACATCGCACCCGCGCCGGATGGCGGCGTGTGGATCGATGCGTTCGACTTCCGGCGTGAACAGAGCATCCGCTTCGAGGCCCGCGCGGCGATCGTGTGCGTGCCGCGCTTTGTGGCGCAACGCCTTTGCGCTCCGCTGCGCGGGCAGCCCGCGGCACCGCTGGAGTACGGACCCTGGGCGGTCGCCAACCTCACGCTTAGCGAACGTCCCGGGGGACGCGGCTTCGCGCCGGCCTGGGACAATGTCTTCTTCGACAGCCGGTCGCTCGGCTACGTGAACGCCTCGCACCAGCGCCTCGATCGCGAGGCGGGCCCGGCGGTCATCACCTGGTACAGCGCGCTTTGCGACGGCCCGGCCGCGGCTGAGCGCGCGAAAGCCTTCGAGCGCACGCATGCCGACTGGTGCGATCTCGTGCTGGCGGATTTGCGCCGCGTGCATCCGGAGATCGATGAGCTGGTGCGCCGAATCGACGTGTGCGCGTGGGGCCATGGCATGATCAAGCCCGTGCCCGGATTAATCACCAGCGCAGCCCGACAGCGGATGGCCGACCCGATAGGGCCGATCCATTTCGCGCACAGCGATCTGAGCGGCCTTTCGATCTTCGAGGAGGCGTACACGCGTGGCGTGCTGGCGGCGTCGGCCGTCGCGGCCTCGCTGAGACCGGCGTAACATCCAAGCCCCGTGCCATCTTTCCGCGCAACGCATCATCCGTGACCCCACTCGGCCAACATTCCCTTTTCGATCTGCACGACTGCGACGCGGCGCGCCTGGCCGACCGCGAGGTCGTGCGGACCGCGTTGCTCGAAGCCGTGCGGCAGAGCGGCGGCACGATTGTCGCGGACACGTTTCATCAATTCAGCCCGCACGGCGTGAGCGGCGTCGTGATCATCGCGGAATCGCATGTCACAATTCACACCTGGCCTGAACGTGCGTTCGCGGCGGTGGATTTGTTCACCTGCAGCGCCACGCTCGATCACGCGCTGGTCGAGCGCCACGTCGCCGCCGCGCTGGGCGCCCGCCGCGTCCAGCGCCAGACCGTGGCGCGCGGCGCGGAGATCTGAACGCCGGACCCGCCGGCACTTGCGAACCGGGGGCCCGAATCCTATCTTGGCGTCACGATGAAATACCGCACGTACACCGGGACCGATTTGAAGGTCAGCACCGTTGGCTTTGGCTTGTGGACCCTGTCGACTGGCTGGTGGGGAACCTATACGGAGGGCGAGGCCGTCGCGCTCATGCACAAGGCGTTCGACCTCGGCATCACGCTCTTCGACGCGGCCGACACCTACGGCAACGGCCTCAGCGAGGAACTCATCGCCAAGGCCTTTCCGACTCGCCGCGACGACGTGGTGGTGGCCACGAAGATCGGCTATGACCTCGTCAATTTCGGCAACAGTGAACGCCGGGGCCAGTCGGCCATCCCGCATGATTTCACCCCGGCGGCCCTGCTGCGCGCAACCGATGCCGCGCTGGCGCGCCTGAAAACGGACCGGATCGACCTGCTGCAGCTCCACAACATCGGCATGGCGCAGGTGAATGACGACGCCATCTGGGAGACGATGGAGACCCTGAAACGCCAGGGCAAGGTCCGGTATTACGGGATGGCGCTCGGGCCGGCCATCGGCTGGCTCTATGAGGGCATCCGGTGCGTGCAGCGCCGCAACGTCACGAGCGTGCAGCACATTTACAACCTGCTGGAGCAGCATCCCGGGGCTGCGATCAACCACGCCGCGCGCGAGGCGGGCAAGGACACCATGTTCCTCGTGCGGGTGCCGCACTCGAGCGGGATGCTCGAGGGTCGATACACCGAGGACACGGTGTTCGAGGCGAACGATCACCGGCGCCATCGGCCGCGGTCGTGGCTGATCAACGGCGTGAAGAAAATCAACAACCTCCGCTTCCTCGAGCGCAGTGACCGCTCGTTGGGCCAGGCCGCGCTTCTCTGGCTGCTCAAGGACGAGCTGGTGGCGTCGACGCTGCCCAACATCTACAACGAGGAGCAAATCAAGGAATTCGCCGCCGCGCCGGATGGCCCGGAGCTGACCGACGCGGACATGACACGCATCGCGGAACTGCACCGCGACAACTTCGGCGCGCCGCCGGACGAGGGCAAATTCAAGGGCACCATGAGCCTCGAGGAACTGGCTGCGGCGGAGCAAGGCGAGCCCGTGGCGGCTTGAAGAACGGGCAAGCCAGCGAGAGGAACCACGAATTGAGGCGAATGAACGCGAAGGGCGGAGCCGAAAAGGAACCGCAGATTTACACAGTTTTTTTGAAGGGGCCAGGTTGTTGTCCTGACGGTTTGCGGAACGTTTGTTGAACACCGACGGCCTTGGATTTGTGTCGGGTCGTGCAAGTCCGTGGTTCCTGCCTATTCCGAAGAATCTGCGCAAATCGGGGTAAATCTGTGGTTTCAAACAAGCCGTCCCTGGCCGACAGGCGACGTCCGATTGTTCTAACAGTGTTGGCTTAGGCCTTGCTTCTGGCGGGAGAGCCGATATCCAGTGAAGAAGACGGGTTGTCCGTCTAGCGCTGAAGTATGAGCAAAAAGACCATCCTCGCCGTGGACGACAGCTTGACGATGCGCAAGCTGACCGAGTCGACCCTTCGCCAGGCGGGGTACGAGGTGATTCTGGCTTCCACGGGCGGCGAAGGTTTCAAGATCGCGCTCGAGCGACGGCCGGACTTGGTGCTGCTGGACTACATCCTGCCCGATATGCGCGGGGTCGAGTTTTGCCAGCAGCTCCAGGAAGCGGAAATCGACCATACGATTCCCATTCTGCTGATCAGCGGACACGGGAACGCCATCCGCGAGTTGTATCAGGATTTCCCGAATGTCGTCGATTACCTGACCAAGCCGTTCGCCGCCAACGTGCTGTTGGCGGTCGTTTCGAACATCCTGGGCAAGGTCGACGCGCCGCCGCCAGAGGCGCCCTCCCCGGCGCCGATGTTGGAGACGGCCGCCGTGGTGCTGGCCGCGGCCGCGCCCCCGCCGCCGGAAGTGGCGCCCGTTCCCGCCGAGCTCCGGCAGCGCGTCTTTCAGAAACTGGTGTCCCACCTTCATCCACCGCTCACTTCAATCCCGTCGCTCGAGGAGGCGCGCCGCGGCCAGGCGCCGTCCTCTTATTACCTCACCCGACTCCTGCCGCTGGAACTGATCGACGAATTGGCGCGCGAACTCGTCTCGCTGGCGGCGGGCGGAACTCAGCGCGACGAGGAACCCATCCGTTGCCCGTCGAAGTTTGCGTCGGAGCGGCACCTGATGACCTATCTCTCGGCCGAGCGGGCGACCGGCCGGCTCGCCATGAAGTTGCGCGATGAAACGGTGAGCCTGTACTTTGATCACGGGACCATCGTGTGCGTGACGAGCAACAATCCACGGGCGTATTGCGCGGGCAGCACCTATCCGTTCGCCCAGGTGCCGCGCAGCCTGATCTCGCAGGCCATGCAGGCGCAGCGGGATGCGAGCACGCCGTTTTTCGTGACCCTCGAGGACGGCGGCTTCCAGAATTCCGGCGTCGCGATTCCCGATTTGTTGCGGGAGTGCGGCCACCGGAGCCTCGGCCGCGCCACGGACGAGAAATCCTCGCTGCTCAGCTTTGAAGTCATGGCGGTGCTCCCGGCCTTCGCCGTCGACCACCGCGTGGAGTTCCTCCTGAACCAGATTCTGCTCGAATCGTACCGCCGTGTGCGCGACTGGCAGCACATCTCCGCTTACGTCCCGTCGCTGGACTATTTTGTCGCGATCACTGAACACGGACCCGAGCAGATCGCTGAGCTCACCTTTTCGGGGCTCGAAGCCGACCTGCTCGAACGGATTAACGGCGGCGGCACCATTCAAGAACTCATCGACCAGAGCGGTCAGCCGGTGTTCGAAGTTTGTCACGCCTTGTTCTGCCTCATCCGCCTCGATCTCGCCTATCTGGCCACGACGCGGCAAGCGGCGGTGGCGGACGAAACCGAAGTGCTGGAAGAGTCTCTGGCCGAAACGGCGAACGCCTGATAGTTCCTCCCCTCACCCGATTTTCCTCCTCGCACCGTACCATGGCAAAGATTCTCATTATCGACGACATGGCCACCGATCGGATGGTCCTGCGGTCGTTTCTCTCCTCCCGGCCGTATGACATCGTGGAGGCGACCGATGGCGAAATGGGCATCGCTCTCTGCCAGACCGAGCACCCTGACCTTGTCCTGCTGGACATCGTGATGCCGAAGATGGACGGATTTCAGGTCTGCCGGCGCATCAAGAAGGATCCGCTGACGGCCCATGTGCCGGTCATCCTGATCAGCTCGAAGGGACAGGATAGTGACAAGTTTTGGGGCATGAAGCAGGGGGCGACCGATTATCTGACGAAGCCTTGCAGCCAGGAGGGCTTGCTCGCGGCCATCGATCGGGCCCTTCCCGCGTAGTCCTTCCCAGTCCATGAGCGACCACGAACCCCCAGTGGAACCCTTGCCGGACGCCGCTCCGCCCGAGCCGGGGCCGGAACCCGCGCCGTCGGCGGGTGCAACGGTGGTTGCGCCTTCGCCGACGTTTCCGCATGCGCTTTTCGAAGTCGGCTCGTTGCAATTCGGACTGCCCATCGGATCCGTCGGGGAGGTCGTGGGCGAGATGAGCATCACCCGCCTGCCGCACGCCGCCCGCGGACTGCTCGGCGTGGTGAATCTCCGCGGCGAAATCCTGCCGGCCGCTTCGCTTCAGCCATGGTTCGGTGACGCGGCCAAGCCGGGCCTAGCCAATCTTTTCCTCGTGGTCCGCGCCACTTCCAGTGCCATCGCCCTGCGCATCGATCGCTTTGAGCAGGTGGCTCCGGTCGCACAAAATGCGCTGCACCCGGCTGACGAATCCGGGCTGTGCGCACAGGTCGCACCCCAGGTCTGGCGGCGACCGGCCGGGGACGTGCACTGCCTCTCGGCGGACGCGCTGCTCGATGCGCTCAAGATGAAAAAAACGCAGCCCGAAGAAAATCCCGGCGCATGAGACGATTCCTTCCCCTCCTCCTCTCGTCGCTGGCGGCGACCGCGATCGCCACCGCGCAGACCGCGCCGACTGTGTTCGTGGTCACCGATCGACCGGTTGCGGCGAATGAGGTCAAGGTCGGCATCAGTTCCGCCCAGTCCGGCCGCGCCAGCGCGATCGGAGCGGATTACCTCCGCGGCGCGCGCGCCTATTTTGAGCGGCTTAACACCAAGGAAGGTGGCATCCACGGCCGCAAGGTGAAGCTGATCGCGTACGACGACCGCTTCGAACCACTGGCCGCCATTCTCAACACGCGGCGCCTGATCAACGAAGACAAGGTGTTCGCCCTGCTCAACTACAACGGGGGAGTCGGCGCGCGCGCCGTCGGGCAGCTGATCTCCGACGCCCAACTGCCGCTCGTCGGCGCGTTCACCGGTCTGCCGGCCCTGCGACAGCCGCTCAACCGTTACCTTTTCAATGTGCGTCCAAGCTTCAACGACGAAACTGCCGCCATCGTCGAACGCCTGATCACCGACCGGCAGACGACAAAAATCGCGGTGTTTTATCAAACCGATCTCGACGGCGAATCCATTCTCGGAGGCGTGCAACGCGCGTTGCGCGGCCGGGGCATGAGCGTGGCCTCGTCCGCCGCCGTCGTGCGCAACAGCGTCGACGTAAACGCGGCGGTCGAGAGCTTCCTTTCCAACCGCCCCGATGCGATCGTGCTTGGAACCACCTATGGTTCGGCCGCCGCGCTGGTGCAGAGGTTGAAGGCCCGCGGGTTCTCGCCCGTCTTTTGCGCGACGTCGTTTGTCGGCGCGGAGGCCTTTTCCGAAGCGGCGGGCGCCGACGCGGACGGGACGTTCATCACCCAGGTAGTCCCATCGCCGGGCGACCCTGCCATGCGGATCACCACCTCGTTTTCCGAGGATATGAAGGCGGCCAATGAAGTTGGCAGCACCCATGCGGCGCTCGAGGGCTATTTGAATGCGGCCGTCCTGGCGCAGGGTTTTCGTGACACTGGACCCAACCTCAACACGGCCGCGTTCGTCCGCACGATGGAGGGCATGAACGTCGATCTTGGCGGCCCCGTCGTCACCTTCACGCCGTCCAGCCGCCAGGGGCTCAAGGAGATTTATCTTTCGGCCGTCCGCCAGGGCCAGATCGTGAAGGTCGAAAACTTCAACCCATGAGGAATTTTTGATGGCCACCGAACCGACCACGAAGCCCGCGCCGACGCCCGACGCGGCCCAGCGCGCCGGACGCACGACCGTGCGCACGAAGCTGCTGCTCGCGAACACGATCATCACGCTCTTCGCGCTCGGCCTGCTGGGCATCGTCAGCTACGCGCTGCTCAACCAGTCGCTGGAACGAACCCGCAAGGCACAGCTCAGTGCCCTGCGCAGCCTGCTCACGCGCCAGGTGAACGATTTCTTCCAGGGCTCGCGCGCCCAAATCGCCACGCAGGCCGAGTCGCAGACCGTGCAGCTCGCGCTCGCGGAATTCACCGGCGCCCGCCGCACGCTCTTTGCCGAGCTCGGCACGGAGGGCTTCAACGCGGATGTGAGTTTCATGCTCAATCTCGCGGAGACCAACCGCGTGTACTACGAGAACAACCTCATCCGGAGCCTGTCTATCGCGCGCTCGCCCGAACCGCGCGAGGACGCGCAGAAATATCTCCCCAAGGACCGCGAGGCGCTGCTCCTGCAGTCGGTCTACACGGTGAAGAATCCGGCGCCGGTTGGATCGAAATTCCTGAATAATTCCACCAGCGACATCCTCGCCAACGAACAGCTCGACCGTCCGCTGCGCGATGCGTTTTTCCGGAGCAATTTTGCCGTCGCAAACAACCGTTTCCAGCCCTACTTCAAGGCGCTGGCGGATCGTTTCGGGTACGAGGACATCTACCTGGTCGACCCGGAAGGCTACGTCGTTTTCAGCCTGAACAAGGAACTCGACTTTGCCACCAACGTGCGCACCGGCCCCAGCCGCGGCTCCGGGCTGGGCGACGCCTACTTTGGCGCCTGGTATGCCGATTCCAGCAGCGGCGCCGACCTCGACGCGCGTGTGATGCTGACCGATTTCTCGCCCTACGACGCGGCCTACGACGCGCCTTCGACGTTCATGGCCACACCGGTGACTGACAACGTGGGGCGGCGCCTCGGCGTGCTCGTCTTCCGCATCGGCGTGGAGAACATTTTCAACCTGTTCAACTTCAACGGCCAGCAGGAGAACATCGGCCTCGGCAAGACCGGCGAGGCCTACATGGTGGGCCCCGATTTCAAACTGCGATCCGATTCGCGTTACACCGACCAGCTCCCCATCGGCCAGCGCCGGCCACGGATCAACAAGCTCGGTGATGCCGGCGGGTTCACGTCCGTGCTCGCCACCACCGCCGACAACGAGGCGACTCGGGCCATGTTCGGCTTGATTAAGGACGCGCCGACCACCGGCGTTGTGAACAGCTACCGGACGTACGACGGCGACGAAGTCATCGGTGCCTATGGCCCGCTCTCGGTCGACGGATTGGATTTGGGCGTGGTCGTGGAACAGAACCGGGCCGAGGCGTTTGCCGATGCGAGCACCTTGCTGCGCTATCTGACCCTGCTGGCGGGCGGCATCCTGCTCGGGGTCCTCGTCCTCTCCGTCATCACCGCCAGCGCGGTGTTGATGCCGCTCAGCGCGCTCAGCCGCGTCGCCAGCCGGATCGCGGCCGGCGACAACACCGTTCGCGCGCCCGTGCTCTCCCGCGACGAGGTCGGAGTATTTGCCAACCAATTCAACGGCATGCTCGACGCGCGCATCCGGGCGCAGGAGCGCGCGGAGAAGGAAAACACGCTCTTGCAGGCCGACATCCGGCAGATGCTCGAGGTGGTGTCCGACGCGGCCGACGGTGACATGACGGTGCGCGCGCGTGTGACCGAGGGCGCGCTCGGCAACGTGGCCGACGCGTTCAACCTGATGTTGGAAAACATCGGCGATACGCTGCAGCGCGTGCAGCACGCCACGACGCGTGTGAACGAGGCGGCGTTGAACTTTCAGGACGCCTCGGAGCAGATGGCGAAGGGCGCGGCCGAACAGGCCACGCAAATCGGTTTCACCACCCTCGCGATGAACCAGATCACCTCAAACCTCAAGGTCGTGTCGCTCAACGCCGAGTCGGCCAACGCGGCCGCCGACGAAGCGCGGAAGGCCGCCGAGGTGGGCGACGCCGCCGTGCGCGAAGTCGTTGCAGGCATGGAACGCATCCGCCGCGCGGTGCAGGCCGGCGCGCGCAAGATCAAGCGGCTCGGTGAACGCTCGATGGAGATTTCCTCGATTCTCGGCACGATCCAGTCGATCAGCGCGCAGACGGACATGCTCGCGTTGAATGCGTCGATCGAGGCCTCGCGCGCCGGGGAGGAAGGCCGCGGCTTCAGCATCGTCGCCGAGGAAGTCCGCAAGCTGGCCGAGCGCACCCAGGCGGCCGCCCGCGAGATCGAGGCGCTGGTTTCCACGATTCAATCGGACACCAACGAAGCCGTCATCACGATGGACGAACAGACCGCAGAGGTGGAACGCGAGGCGCGAGTGGTGTCTTCGGCCGGCTCCGAGCTGGAGCGAATCCGCCATTCGATCACCGAGTCGGCGATGTTGATTTCCGCGATGAACACCGCGGCCAAGGAACAAGCCGAGGGCGCCGGGCACGTGCTCGATGCGATGACCGTCGTGCAAACGATCGCCGAGCAGGCGGAGGGAAATTCCCGGCGCAACCGCGAGGACTCCGCCGGCCTGACAGTGCTGGCCGACGACCTGTTCCGCTCGGTGGCCCAATTCAAGGTCAGTCCGGCCACCGGACCGAATGGCGCGGACGCAGCCGCCGGCTGATTCATCGATGACTCCTCCCGTCCTGCGGTCGAAGCCCTGATCCGAGCCCGCCCAACATGCTCCCGATCGTCGCCACCAGCGAGTTCAGCCGGATTTTCTCGAGCGAACTCTCGAGCCTGCTCGATCGTGCCCGCAAGTCGATCGAAGCGCTCTGCCAGCATCCGGCGGACGAGGCGGCGCAAAGCGAGATCCTCGCCGCCTACCACAGCATGGGCAGCATGGGCGGCATGGCCCGGGCCACCGCGATCGAAAAGGTCGGGCGGCTCTTCGAGCGCCTGGTGGACGTTGCCTCCACCTTCGGCCTCTCCGATCCCGAGCGCGCCCTCTCGATTTATTTTTTCTGCCAGGCGCACCTGACCGGCGTGCGCGAAATCGTCGGCGTGACGCTGAGCGGACGCGAGGAAGAGGCCGAGGCCCAAGCCGAGCAACTCCGCAAGGCCGTCCATCGCATCTGGGGAGACTATTACTACGCGGAGAAGCGTCACGAGGGTCCGATGGAATCAAAGTCCGCCGGCCTCCAGCCCACCGCGGTCCGCGCCGGGTTGCTGCCGGAGGAAATGGGGCCGGCCCCCGATCCGTCGGCGGATCCCGTCGACCATGGCGCGGCGGCGAAGTCGACCGAGCCCGACGAGGATGATGTTCTGGATTTTCTCGAGCAAATGGGGGTGGCCGAGGCGGCCAGGTCGTCCCCCCCGCCGCCGGAGCCGCCGCCGGACGTCGAATTTCCCGCCGCCCACGCCCCGATCCCGCGCGAATTTCGCCCGGCGGTCGAGCCGCTCGACGTCAAGCCGCCGTTCCCCGCGCCGGTGCCGCGCGCCGAGGGCAAAGGATCGAGCGATGGCTCGCTGACCTTCGTCTCCGCCACCCGGCCCGCCGCGGCCGCGCCGGCCGCGCGCGACACCGGCAGCGGGGCGCACGTCGACAAGGAGATGCTGCAGTTCTTCATCCCGGAGACCGAGGAGTACTGCGACACCATGGATCGCGCGATCGAGACGTGGGAAAAACGGCCGTTTGATTCCATCCCGCAACAGACGCTGCTGCGGCTCTATCACACCATCAAGGGCGCGGCCAACAGCATTGGACTTTCCCACATGGGCCGGCTCGCGCACGGCATGGAGGACCTGTTCCTCGCGCTCGACGAGGAACGTCTTCGGATCGGGCACGACCAGAAGATTTCGATCGCCACACGTTCGGTGCAGGTCTTCCGGCAGTGTCTGCACCGCATCACCAGCGATCCTCCCGTCTATTCCGTTCCCGCCACACTCGATGAACTGGTGAGGCGCATCGAGCGCATCGGCGCCGCCGACGCGGCGGCCATCATCCCGGTCGACGCGCCGGGACGGACGCCCGTCGCACCCCCAGATGAGGCGATCACCGGTCAGGAGGAACACTTCGCGACCGCCACCGCGGAGGAATCGCAAATCGAGGTCGAAGCGATGCCAGCGCCGCTCTCGGCCGCGGAGGAAATCGAGGAGCGTGCCGATCGCATGCTCCGCGAATCCGCCGACACCGTCGGCCCCCCACCCGACGCGGGGCAAGTCATCACCGTGCGCCGGGAAGACGAGGAGATGGCCGCCACTGTCGTCGCCACCGACGAGGAGCCGGAAGCCTTCCTCGAAAGCCAAACCGCCGCGCGCATCGAGCCGAAGCGACTCGACCTGCTGATGAATCTGGTGGGCGAGCTCATCGTCGGCCGCAACCAGCTCCTCACGCGCCTGCAGACCTTCAACACGCTCCAACGCGAACTCGAGTCGGCCAAGAACCGCCTGCTCGATGTCGTCAACGACTTCCAGGAAAAATACGAGTACTCACCCGCCGGTGGCATGGCCGTCCCCCCGGGGGCGGTCTCCCCCGCACCCACCGGGATGCCCGCGCCGCGCTCGCGGTCGGCCCGGCCGGGATCCAACGCCGGCGAGGACCCCGCCGCCCCGGCGGGATTTAGTGATCTCGAGTTCGATCGCTACGACGATCTCAACATTCTCTGCCGCGCGCTCGTTGAAATCGGCAACGACGCAAACGAAATCATCACGCAGTCCGGCCGCTTTATCGCGTCCTTTAACGACGAGACCGATCGCTTCTCCAAGACCGCGAGCCGCCTGCAGGAAACTATCACCGCGGTCCGTATGAGTCCGCTGGACGCGCTTTTCCGCCGCCTCGGCCGCGTTGCGCAGGAAGCCGCCGACAAGGAAGAGAAAGTGATCGAGTGGGTGACCGACGGCGGCGCGACCAAGCTGGACCGCGTGGTCATCGACCAGATTTTTCAACCGTTGCTCCACCTCGTCCGGAACGCCGTCTCGCACGGCATCGAGTCCGCGGCGTTGCGCGCCAGCCGCGGCAAGCCGCCGGAGGGTCACCTCACGCTGCGCGCGACGCAACGCTCCGGACAGGTTCTGGTCGAGCTCGAGGATGACGGCGGCGGTCTCGACCTCGAAGCGATTCGCGATCGCGCCATCCAGCGCGGTCTCCTCGCACCCGATGCCCATCCCGACGAAGGGCGGTTGATCAATCTGATCTTCCAGCCAGGCTTCTCCACCGCGCAAACCGTGACGGAGATCTCCGGCCGCGGCATCGGCATGGACGTCGTCCGCAGCGAGATCACGCGTCTCAATGGCTCGATTGAAATCAAAACGCGCGCGGGGCGCGGCATGATTATCGGCCTGCGCCTGCCCTTGACACTGACGATCAACCAGGCCGCGTTCGTCGGGGTCGGAGCGGAGACCTACGCGCTGCCCGCCAACTTCCTCGATCGAGTCGTGGCCATTCACTCCGAGGACGTGTTCCTGCGCGCGGACGGCCAGGAAATGATTTCGCTCGGGGACAAGGTCGCACCGCTCATCCGGCTCGACCAGCTCTTCGACGTGCCGCAACCCGCCGACCTCGATCGACCGGCGGAACAGCAGGCCGTCGTGGTGCAACTCGCCGATGAACCGCTCGCGCTCGCGGTCGACCGCAATCTTGGCCGGCAGGACATCGTGGTGAAAACGCTCGGTCCCGTGCTGCAGGCGCATCCGTTCTTCAGCGGAGGAACGGTGGGCGCAGACGGCCGCGTCATTCTGCTGCTCGACCTGCCTGGCATCGCCCAGCAGGTTTTTGAAAGCAGCGGGCTCGTCGCGCTGGTCCGCGCGCAAGCCATGGTCGAGCCCAAGGTCCCGGCCGCCCCCGCCGCGCCGTCGAACGATCGCCGGTCGCTGCCGCCCATCCTCATCGTCGACGATTCGCTCAGCATTCGAAAGGTCGCAGAAAAGTATGTCGGTGAGCTCGGGTTCCGCACGGACACGGCTGCGGACGGCGTGGCGGCGCTCGAGAAAATCAAACGCAACCCCTATCTGCTGGTGCTGACCGACTTGGAAATGCCGCGCATGCACGGCTTCGATCTGCTCGCCGCCATCCGCAAGTCCGAGGCCACGAAGCATCTCCCGGTCATTGTCGTGACCTCGCGCAATGCGGACAAACATCGCTGGCAGGCGCGCGAGCTCGGGGCGAACGACTATATCACCAAGCCGTTTTCCAAGGAGCAGTTGGCCGAGCGGTTCAGCCGCTTCGTGCAGATCAGTCCTATACAGGGGGCGGAGGCGGGAGTATCATAGGGGTTGCGGTTTGTCTTCGTACCAATGGCCACATACTCCTGGGGAAATACTCTCGATGAGCTGCGCCTGCGCGAGGCGGAGCTGAAAACTTCGCCCACCGTCGAGGGCTACATTGATCTGGCCGATCGCTTCAGCAAAGTCGGTCTTTCCAAGGAGGCGGCCCGCGCCTACAACCTCGCCGAACAGTGCGAGGGGATGGACAGTGCCGGCAGCACGCCGGAGCCGGAGCCCATGCTCAGCGGCAACCTGACCAAGGGCATGGCCGTGGAGATCATCCAGATCATCGTCAACACCCAGCGCACCGGCGAAATGGTGGTCGCCACCAACGGCAACGCCGAGACCGTGCGCGTCTACTTCGAAAACGGCCGGGTCATCAACGCGACCGGCACCCGCTCGGTGCGTGGGCAGAAATCGTTCGAACGCCTGCTCGCGCTCGGTGATGGGACCTACAAGTTTTTTGAGCGCCCGGTCGATCACATTGACGTCCTGTTCGAGGTGAGCACGGATCATCTCCTGCTCACCACGCTGCAACGGCTCGACGAGCAGGTGCACTGGCGCCAGCAGTTCGACAGCACGACCTGACGCGGGGCACCCGCGTGATCGCTTTCGCCGCTGGCATGTCCGACCCGCTCCTCGGCCCGGCCCTCGAGAGCTTCATCCGCCACCTCGCGACCGAGCGCGGGCTGTCCGACAAGTATCAGCTCAACACGCGGCGAGCGCTGGAACATTTCTTCGCCTGGCTGGCTGACCGCCACGGGGTGACGCGCGCCGAGGGGATCACGCCGGCGCTCATCTCGGCGTATCTCGACCATCGCAAGCGCGCGGGCCTCGCCGCCGGCTCGCTCAAGATCAGCATCGTGGCGATCAAGATTTTCCTGCGCCATTTGCACGCACGCGGGGAGATCACCACCGACGCGGCCGAGGGCATGACGCTCCCGCGCCTCGAGCGCCATCTGCCCGAGACGCTCAACGAACTCGGCATCGAGCGTCTGCTTGCGGCGTTTGCCCCGGATTCCCGCGACCCGCTGGTCATGCGCGATCGTGCCATCCTCGAATTGCTTTATGCGAGCGGATTGCGCGCGGCCGAACTCGTGGGGGCGCGGCTGGAGAACCTCGATCTCGAGCAGGGCATCATTCGCGTGACGGGCAAGGGGAACAAGACCCGCATCGTGCCGGTCGGCGCCCGCGCGCGCGAGGTCCTCGCCGCCTATCTCGCGCACGCCCGGCCGAAATTGGTCAGGCCGCGGACCGGCAGCGTGCTGTTTCTCTCGAATCGCGGCGCTGGCCTCACGACGCACCGCGTCTGGGAGATAGTCCGCGATGCCGCAAAGCGCGCCGGACTCGAAGCGCACGTTTACCCGCACCTCGTGCGCCATTCGTTCGCGACGCACCTGCTCTCAAACGGGGCCGATTTGCGCGTCATCCAGGAAATGCTCGGCCACGCCGATATCTCTACGACGGAAATCTATACACACGTCGACTCCACGCGCCTGAAGGCGGTGCACCACAAGTTTCATCCCCGCGCCTGATTGCCTCCTCGTGCGCCCGCAGGAGGAGCATGCGCCTCGGCTCCAGCCGCTACGCGCGCTCCTTGCCCAGGACAAAAAATCGACTGCCACGCGGGCCTTGCTAGTACTTCAAGAGGCTCCTAGGTTGCCGGCGAAACCCCTATGCCATCATTCGACGTCATCGTCATCGGAGCCGGCGTGGCCGGCTACGTCGCCGCCATTCGTGCCGCCCAACTCGGCCTCAAGACCGCCATCGTCGAAGTCAGCAAGACGCTCGGAGGCACGTGCCTGAACACCGGTTGCATTCCCAGCAAGGCACTCTTGAATTCGAGCCATCATTTTTCCTTTGCGAAACATGGCTCCGCCGAACACGGGGTCGTGGTCGGTGACCTGAAACTGGATCTCGCGGCGATGCTCAGGCGCAAGGACAAGACCGTCGCGCAGCTCACCGGGGGCGTCGCGTTCCTGATGAAGAAGAACAAGGTGACGACTTATTTCGGCCACGGCGTGATCGACAAGCCTGGTTTCGTCAACGTGAAGAAGTCAGAAGGCGCAACGGAATCGCTCGAGGCGAAACACATCATCATCGCGACCGGCAGCGTGCCGATGGATCTGCCGTTCGCACCGGCTGACGGCAACGTCATCGTCACGAGCACCGAAGCGTTGAGTTTTGCCCAGGTTCCCGAATCGCTCGTCGTGATCGGCGCAGGCGCAATCGGCCTCGAGCTCGGCTCAGTCTGGGCACGCTTGGGGGCCAAGGTCGACGTCATCGAATTCCTCCCGCGCATCGCCGTTGGTTTTGACGCCGACGTCTCGGCCGCGCTGCAAAAATCCCTCGCAGCCGAAGGCTTGAAATTCTACGTCGATACCAAGGTCACCGAGGTAAAGGTCGAGGGCGACAGGGCGACCGTTCGCGCGACGGGCAAGGACGGGGCCGAATTGAAATTCGAAGCCGACAAGGTGCTGATGGCGGTGGGACGCAAACCCAATCTCGGGGGCGTCGCGCCCGAGTCGCTCGGGCTGGCGCTCGATGACAAGGGACGCATCAAGGTCGACGCGCACTACTGCACTAATCTGCCCGGCGTTTACGCCATTGGCGACATCATCGCGGGCCCGATGCTCGCCCACAAGGCCGAGGAGGAGGGCGTCGCCTGCTCGGAGATCATCGCGGGCAAGGCCGGCCACGTGAATTACGAGGTCGTCCCGAATGTCATCTACACCCACCCCGAGGCCGCCAGCGCGGGAATCGGCGAGGACCAGGCGAAGGCCGAGGGCCGCGCCGTGAAGATTGGGAAATTCCCCTTCAAGGCGAACGGCCGCGCGCTTGCGAGTGATTCGGCGGAGGGCTTCGTTAAGATCATCGCCGACGCGAAGACCGATCGCGTGCTCGGGGCGCAAATCCTTTCGCCCGCGGCGTCGGAACTGATCGCGGAAGTCGTCACCCTGATGGAATTTCAAGGCAGCGCCGAGGATCTCGCCCGCACCTTCCACGCCCATCCCACGCTCAGCGAGGCAACGAAGGAAGCCGCCCTCGCCGTCGGTGGCCGCGCCATGCACGCCTAATTGAATGTGCTGCCACGAAGGCACAAAGCTGACGAAGCCAGTTTCAACACAGAAATGAGGCGGCTTCCGCCATTCTGGCCTTCGGCCAAATCTTCGAGTCCTTCGTGCTTTCCTGGCCAATCTTACCGTGATGGAATCTTCCGCCGCGATTCTTCTCCGGCGCACGAAGCTGAGCGAGACCAGCTTCATCATCACCTGGCTGACCCAGGACCACGGCTTGATCAAGACCGTCGCCAAGGGTGCGCGCCGGCCCAAAAGCCCATTCGCCGGCCGCCTGGACCTGTTTTTCGAGGCGGACATCCAGTTTGTCCGCAGCCGGCGGAGTGAATTACACACACTCGGCGAACTCCTCCTCCATTCCACACACGACGCCCTGCGCCAATCCTACTTGCGGCTCGAGCTGGCGGCGCACTTTGTCGAGTTGATCGAGCTGACCAGCGTCGCCGATCATCCCATTCCTGAGATCTTTGATCTGCTCCGC
Source organism: Verrucomicrobiota bacterium (assembly GCA_031370675.1). Taxonomy (GTDB): domain Bacteria; phylum Verrucomicrobiota; class Verrucomicrobiia; order Chthoniobacterales; family SZAS-18; genus SZAS-18. The sequence goes on along the minus strand of JANMQT010000074.1, from coordinate 12,264 downwards.
CGGGCGTTGGGATTTCTCGACGCGCAGGAACCCACCCGCCGCGCTCTGCTCCATTTCGAACGCGAGCTGGCGCGCGCCCTGGGTCTCGTGGACGACACGAACGGCGATCCGATTCGCGCGATCGCGCGCCTGACCCACCGGCTGCCGATTGGCCGCGCCGACTTGCTCAAGAAACTGCGGACGAAAGACTCAAGCAACTCCCCGCTGGTCATGACCGCCGGGAATCCGCCGGCCGCCTCGCTGGATTGAACGTGAATTCTTTTCGAATGTCAGAAACGCCGTCCCCTCTGAATCGCCACCCTCTTCATGGAAACTCTAGCCCTCCTCGGCGCCGCCCTTGGCTTTGCCACTCTTTCCGGCATCAATCTATATCTCACGGTCTTTACCGCGGGCCTGGCGATCCATAATCATTGGATCACGCTCTCCTCGCAGTACCAGGGCCTCGCCGTGCTGGGTGAGCCGGCGGTGATCGCCATCGCCGGTGCATTGTTTCTCATCGAATTTTTCGCGGACAAGATCCCGGGTGTCGACTCGGCCTGGGATGTCGTGCATACGGCGATCCGTCCCATCGGCGGCGCGTTTCTAGCGCTGCGGGTGCTGGGCACGACCGATCCGGTCTACGAAATCATCATCGCATTGCTCGCGGGCGGCGTGGCGCTGACCGCCCACAGCGCGAAGGCTGGCACGCGCCTGCTCGTGAACGGTTCGCCCGAGCCATTTTCGAACATCGCCCTGAGCACCGTCGAGGACCTCGGCGTGCTGGCCGGACTGACCCTTATCTACACGCATCCCGCGGTCGCCTTTGTGGTGTTTAGCTGCCTGATTGCGGCCCTGCTGTATTTGCTGCCGATCATTTTTCGCGTGGCGCGAACCAAGGCGTGGCTGATCTGGAAAAAACTTTCCGCCGCGGCCGGCGGGCAGCCGGCGGAATTGCGGGCCGACCTTCCGTCCGATGCCGCCCTCCAGCTTGCCGCCCTCAACGAATCGGGCGCGCGGGTCGACTGGGCCGCCGCCTGCCTGACGGGCGCGTCAAAGATACTCCCGCCCCACACGCGCGGGCATCTCGTCGTCCTCGCAGGCGAACCGAACCGCGTATACTTCGTCGGGCGGCGCGGCTGGAAACGAATGGCCAAGCGCCTCGACGTGACCGGTTATGACGTCTCGTGCGAACGGAAATTCCTGAGCGAAGATCTCGTGCTCTATGCCGCCGACAAGCGGCCGAAATTCACCTTTGTGTTCGACCGCACCCGCGCTTCTCTCGTGCGTCTGCTGGCTCAATCGCTCAAGTCACGGCTTGTCGCCCCCGTGGGCGCACCCGCCGCCGAGCTCGCGTTGCAAGGCTGACGGCCGGCAAGTCTTCAGGCGGTGTCCGGTGCGACGCGTTCGCGGCGCGGCATGCGATCCGGCCACGTCGCCATCGCGAGGCCGACTGTCAGGAATTGGATTGCCACCAGCAACGCCACGCAAAAGGGCCAGCCGCCATGGTTCCAGGCGAAACCCGGGAGCACGGCGCCCAGGCTTCCGCCGCCGTAATAGAACGTGAGATAGAGGCCGGCCGCCGCGGAGCGATCGCGATTCGACGCCATGCCCAGAGCAGTCGTCGCGGCCGACTGGCAGATGAACGTCCCCGTCGAACAGACCGTCAGGCCAAGAACGACCAGCGGAAGCCGCGGCACCAGGGTCAGCAGTAACCCGGCCGCCGAGCAACTGAGCGCGAGCGCCAGCATGCGACGATGACCGACGCGGTCGAGATATCGCCCGGCGATCGGTGTCACGATCACGCCGATCAGGTACACGGCGAAAATTGACCCGAGCGCGCCCGGTCCCAGCCCGAAGGGCGGCGCGGCCAGGTAGAAATTCACATAGGTAAACGCGCCCGTCAGACAGAACAGGACGCTGAATCCAACCGCGCACACTGCCAGCAACCGCGGATTGCGCAGGTGCGCCCCAAGCGTCGTGAAGACCGGCGCAGCGGTGGTCGTCCGTCGCGTGTACTGGCGCGATTCGGGCAGCCACCGCCACACCACAAACGCACCGATGAGCGTCAACCCGCCGAGCGAGACAAACGCGGAGCGCCAGCCGAAGTGGTCCGCCATCCAGCCCGCGATGAAGCGACCGCTGAAGCCGCCGAGCACATTGCCGGCGATGTTCGCGCTCATGGCGCGGCCGAGATTTCCGCCGCTCCATTCCTCGCTGATGTAGGCGAGAATCACCGCAAAGGCGCCGGGCATCACGAACCCCTGCAGGAAACGCCAGAACACCAGAGCGGAGAGGCTGCTGGAGGTCGCCGCCAGAAACGTGGGCACCGCCAGCAGCGTGAGCGAAAAAATGATGAAGCCGTTGCGACTGCGGCGATCCGCCACCAATCCAACAAAGGGCGCCGCGAGCGCGATCGCCAGCGGAGTCACGCTGACCGTCAGGCTGGCTTGCACCGGCGTGACGTCAAAAACCTGGGTGAAAAGATACAACAGCGGCTGCGCGCAATGGAGATCCAGGAACGCGCAGAATCCCACCATGCCTACCGCCAGCAGGCGCGGGTCCAACCAGCGGCGCGAGGGTTCAGTTTGTTCCGCGGACATCCGGAGGCACTGGACCACAGTCCTCCCCCTCCGCGAAAGCGGAACTTTTTTGAGGCGTCCACGAAAAACATATCACCATTGAGATGAACAAAGTCATTCCGTTTCACACGCGGTGCTGACACTCTGATCGAAGTCCGCCGGCTCTACCCCCATGAGCAAAGCTACTAGCGCCTTCTACCAGAAATCCATCGAGCAACCCGACGAATTTTGGGCCGGGCAGGCGGCCCTGGTCGATTGGCATCGGCCGTTTGATCGCGTGTGCGATTTCTCCAGGCCGCCCTTCGCGAAATGGTTTGTCGGGGGTGAAACCAACCTCTGTCACAATGCGGTCGACCGGCATCTGCCCGCCCGGGCCGGCCAGACGGCGATCCATTTTTATTCGTCCGAAACCGGCGAGACCCGGCTCATCACCTACGCGGAATTGCATCGCGAGGTGAACGTCATGGCCGCCGTGTTGCGCTCGCTCGGGCTCGCGCGCGGCGATCGCGCCATCGTTTATCTGCCGATGATTCCCGAGGCCATCTACGCGATGCTCGCGTGCGCGCGGCTCGGCGTAATCCACTCCGTGGTGTTCGCCGGTTTCGCCGCGGGCAGCCTGGCCAGCCGGATTGACGACGCCGAGGCGAAGATTGTCATCACGGCGGACGCCGGCCTGCGCGGCGGCAAGCCCGTGCCGCTCAAGAAGCTGGTCGACGAGGCCCTCGCCCTTGCGCAGCACCACGTTCCGCACGTGCTCGTCTGCCAGCGCGGATTGAATCCGGACATTGCGATGACTCCCGGTCGCGATCTCGATTACGCCGGGCTGCGCGCGCAGCAGCTCGGCGCGCAGATCGATTGCGTCTGGGTCGAATCGAGCGAACCCAGCTATCTACTCTACACCAGCGGCACGACCGCGCGGCCCAAGGGCATCCAGCGTGACACCGGCGGCTACCTCGTCGCGCTCGCCTCGTCGATGCAGCACATTTACAACTGCCGCCCCGGTGAGACGTATTTTTGCACGGCGGACGTCGGCTGGGTCGTCGGGCACTCCTACACCGTGTACGGCCCGCTCATTCATGGGATGACCACCGTGCTCTACGAAGGCCTCCCGACCCGGCCCGACGCGGCGATCTGGTGGAAGCTGGTCGAGGACTCCAAGGCCACCGCGATGTTCTCCTCGCCGACCGCCGTGCGGGTGTTGAAAAAACAGGATCCGGACTGCATCAAGCGCCATAACGTTAAAAGTCTCCGCGCGCTGTATCTTGCCGGCGAGCCGCTCGACGAGACGACCTCGCTTTGGATCCGCGACGCGCTTGGCGTGACAATCATCGACAACTACTGGCAGACGGAAACCGGCTGGCCGCTGCTGACGCTCACACCCGGCGTGGGATCGGTCCAGGTTCGCGCCGGCTCACCGGGCTTCCCGAGCTACGGCTACAAGGCACAAATCGTGAACGCGGAAACCGGCCAGGCCCTTCCGCGCGGCGAAAAGGGCGTGCTCGCCGTCGAGCTGCCGCTGCCGCCGGGGTGCATGTCCACAGTCTGGCGGAACGACGAGCTTTTCGAAAAGCACTACTGTGGTCAATTTCTGCAGCGCCAGCTTTATTCGACCTTCGATTACGCCTACGAGGATCAGGAAGGATATTTCTTCATTCTCGGACGCACCGACGACGTCATCAATGTCGCCGGCCACCGGCTGGGGACGCGGGAAATCGAAGAAACCGTGTCCTCGCATCCGGCCGTCGCCGAATGCGCCGCAGTCGGTGTCGCCGACGAGATCAAGGGGCAGGTGGTGTATTGCTTCGTCTCGCTCAAGCAGCCGGACGATTACATCGGCGATTCCTCCAAGCACCAGGTCGTGCACGGGATCGAGCAGACGATTGTTTCCTCGCTGGGTGCGCTGGCACGGCCGGCCTTCATTGGCCTGGTTCGCCTGCTGCCGAAAACGCGTTCCGGCAAGGTGTTGCGACGCGCGATTCTGGCCGTCTGCGAGAGCCGCTCGACCGGTGACCTCAGCACGATGGAGGACCCCGTCGCGCTGGATGGCATTCGAGAGGTGATCAAGTCAATCAAAGCCGGCCAGTGACATCACAAAGGCAAAAACTCGAAGCACAAAGCTCGAAACTCGAAGTAGGTTTCAAATCCCAAGCTCAAAAACAGAGCCCTCTTTTCGACCTTGATTCGCCTATCCGCACGGTTGCGAATCCTTCGAATCTTTTAACTTAAACTTACTTCGAGTTTCGAATTTCGGACTTCGAGTTTTTCTTTATGAATCCCGGCCAAAAACTTCGCGCTGCCGTTGAAACAGAAAAACCACTCCAGGTGGTCGGCGTGATCAACGCCTACGCCGCGATCATGGCCGAGCGCACCGGCTTCCGCGCGCTCTACATTTCGGGTGGCGCGCTCGCGGCGACGCTCGGCCTGCCCGACCTTGGCATCACCACCTGCGCCGATGTCTGCGAGGACATCCGCCGGATCACCGATCGCACCCCGCTCCCGCTGCTGGTTGATGCCGACACCGGCTGGGGCAGCGCCTTCAACGTTTCGCGCACGGTCAAGGATTTCAGCCGCGCGGGTGCCGCCGGCTGCCACCTCGAGGACCAGGTCCAGGCGAAGCGCTGCGGTCACCGCCCGGGCAAGGAACTGGTCGGCGCCGACGAAATGTGCGATCGCCTCAAGGCCGCCGTGGACGGGCGCACCGACGATGCATTCGTCATCATGGCACGGACCGATGCCTACGCGAACGAGGGGCGCGACGCCGCCATCCAGCGGGCGCTGCTCTACGTCGGAGCGGGCGCCGACATGATTTTCGCGGAGGCGCTGCACACGCTCGACGAGTACCGCGCCTTCACGTCCGTGGTGAAGGTGCCCGTGCTCGCGAACATCACCGAGTTCGGCCAGACGCCGCTCTTCACCGTCGAGGAACTGCGCGACGCCGGGGTCAGCCTCGTGCTTTATCCGCTCAGCGCCTATCGCGCGATGAATTCCGCGGCTCTGCAGGTGTTCCAGGCGATTCGCCGGGACGGCACCCAGAAAAACGCACTGCATCTCATGCAGACGCGGAACGATCTCTATGCCTTCCTCGGCTACCACGACTACGAGGAAAAACTCAACGCCCTCTTCTCCAGGGACCAGCCCGCGTGAGCTCTTCCACTTCACTCCCAACCGATCACCCCTAACTTGATTTTCTTCCCATGAGCGACGCAAAACCAGTGACACCCGGCGGCCTGCGCGGCATCTCCGCCGGCGAGACATCCATCGCGACGGTCGGCAAGGAAGGCCATGGCCTGACCTATCGCGGCTACAGCATCGAGGACTTGTCCGGGCACTCGACGTTTGAAGAGGTCGCCCATCTGCTGCTCTACGGCGCGCTCCCCACTGCGGCCCAGCTCGCGGAGTTCAAGACGCGCTTGCGGGGACTGCGTGATTTGCCCGCGGCGCTGAAACAGGTGCTCGAGATGATTCCCAAGTCGACACACCCGATGGACGCCATGCGCACCGGCGTCTCGATGCTGGGCAACCTGGAACCGGAAACGAATTTCTCCCAGCAGCACCACGTCGCGGAGCGCCTCCTCGCGTGTCTGCCGTCGATCATGGCCTACTGGTACCGTTTTTCGCACGAGGGCGTGCGCATTGACCCGACGGTGGGCGACGACACGATCGCCGGCCACACGCTGTCGTTGATTCGCGGCGGAACCCCGCCCGCGGAGCACCGGCGCGCGATGGACGCCTCGCTCGTGCTTTACGCCGAGCACGAATTCAACGCGTCGACGTTTACCGCGCGCGTTTGCGCGGCCACGCTCTCGGATTTTTACTCATGCATCACCGGGGCCATCGGCTCGCTGCGGGGCCCGCTGCACGGCGGCGCGAACGAGGCGGCGATGGAATTGATCCAGAAATTCACCAGCCCGGACGAGGCCGCCGCGGGTTTGCGTGAACTTCTCGCCAAGAAGGCGAAGGTCATGGGGTTCGGCCACGCGGTGTATCGCAGCAGCGATCCGCGCAACGCAATCAACAAGAGCTGGGCGCAGAAACTTTCGGCCGGGCACCCGCATGCGGTGCTCTATCCGATATCTGAAATCATCGAGAAGATCATGTGGGACGAGAAAAAACTCTTCGCGAACGCCGATTTCTTCAGTGCGTCGATGTACCATTTCATGGGCGTCCCCACCCCGCTCTTCACCCCGTTGTTCGTTTGTTCGCGCATCACCGGCTGGTCGGCGCACATCTTCGAACAGCGCGCGAACAACAAGCTCATCCGGCCAGCCGCGGACTACACCGGGCCGGCGGAGCGGGCCTACGTGCCAATCGGGGACCGGTAATTTTCACCACGAAGGGCACGAAGGGCACGAAGCCTGATTGACGATGGAATTTGCTGACCTTTGGAAACGCATTCTCGGCTGCGCCTTGGAAGTCCACCGCCAGCTGGGGCCAGGATTGTTGGAATCAAGTTATGAAGTCTGCCTGGCTCATGAATTAAACCTCGCCGGCATTCCATTTGAACTGCAAGTGCCGCTCCCTATCGACTACAAGGACATCAAACTCGAAAGCGGGTACCGCCTTGATGTAGTGGTCGATAAATCAGTCCTAATTGAGCTCAAAAGCGTCGAGCATATTCTCCCTTTGCACCACGCACAAATTCTCACTTACTTGAAGCTTTCTCGCCTGCACATCGGCCTCCTGATCAACTTCAACACCACGCGACTTAAGGACGGCATCAAGCGCTTCGTCCGGTAAACCAAGAATTCTTCGTGCCCTTCGCGCCCTTCGTGGTGCAAACAAAAATTATGTCAAACGCCCACACCTCCGCTGTCCGACCCAAGCCGGATCCGCTCCTGCAAAAGATCGCCGACTACGTCCTCAAGACCAGGATCACCTCTCCGGAGGCATTCGACACGGCGCGGTATTGCCTGATGGACACGCTCGGCTGCGGCATGCTCGCGCTGGCCTACCCGGCTTGCACCAAGCTGCTCGGACCCACCGTGCCCGGTGCGACCATGCCCGGCGGCGCCCGCGTGCCCGGCACCTCCTTCGAGCTCGAGCCGGTGCAGGCGGCCTTCAACATTGGCGCAATGGTGCGCTGGCTAGACTTCAATGACACGTGGCTCGCGGCGGAGTGGGGCCATCCCTCCGACAACCTCGGCGGCATCCTGGCCGTCGCGGATTATCTCTCGCGGAAGGCCACGCGCGAAGGCGGCAAGCCGCTCGTCATTCGCGACGTCCTCGAGGCGATGATCCGGGCGCACGAAATCCAAGGGGTGCTCGCGCTCGAAAACGGATTCAACCGCGTCGGGCTCGACCACGTGCTCCTCGTCCGCGTCGCCTCCACCGCAGTGGTGACCAAGATGCTCGGCGGCACGCGGGACGAAATCATCAACGCGCTCTCGAACGCGTTCATCGACGGTGGCGCGCTGCGCACCTACCGGCACGCGCCGAACACGGGTTCGCGCAAGTCCTGGGCGGCGGGCGACGCCACCAGCCGGGCGGTGCGCCACGCGCTCTTCGCGCTGAAGGGCGAGATGGGTTACCCGAGCGCGCTGTCGGCGCCAGAGTGGGGATTCCAGGATGTGCTCTTCAAGGGCGGCGACGTCAAACTCGCCCAGCCATTCGGCAGCTACGTGATGGAGAATGTTCTCTTCAAAATCTCGTTCCCGGCCGAGTTTCACGCGCAGACCGCCGTCGAATGCGCCGTCACGCTCCACCCCGACGTGAAAGATCGGCTGGGCGAGATTGTAAAGATCGTCATCGAGACCCAGGAATCGGGGGTGCGGATCATCGACAAGACCGGTCCACTCGACAATCCCGCGGATCGCGATCACTGCATCCAGTACATGGTGGCCGTGCCGCTGATCAAGGGGTCGTTGACGGCGGAGGATTACGAGGATGCGGTGGCTGCGGACAAGAGAATCGACGCGCTCCGCTCGAAGATGCAGGTCGTGGAGAACAAGAAGTTCACGGTCGATTATCTCGATGCGACGAAGCGCTCCATCGGCAACGCGGTGCAGGTGTTTTTCAAGGACGGCTCGAAGACGAAGCGGGTGGAAGTGGAGTATCCCATCGGACACCGCCGTCGCCGGAAGGATGGCATACCGCTCCTGGTCGAGAAATTCGAGCGTGCCCTGCGCGGAAAAATTCCCGCCCGGCAGGCCGAGGCCATCCTCGCGATGTGCAGCGATGCCAGGAAGCTTGATGCCACCCCGGTGAACGACTTCGTCGGGCACTGGGTGGTTTGAAACCACTGCCACGAAGGCCCGAAGTCCCTCGTTCCCGGTGTCGCGGTGGCTACTTCGCGAGGATTTTTTGCATCTGTTTGCGGTGGATGCCCTGGTGCAAAGCGGCCAGGCAGTGCCACTGGTGCGCGTTCATTCCGCCAAACCACGGGTGCGCCAGCGTGGTGCTTGAATTTCGGTCGACCACCTCGCGATTCATCGTGTCCGCGTATTGCGCTAGAAAGGACTGGAAAACCCCCACCGCACCGGCGGCGTAACTTCCCTTCGGCTTCACGGCGGCCACATCCGGCTTCACCGCGGGCACAATACCGCGACTGAGGTCGACAATACCGCGCATCATGCTCGTTCCCACGATGATCAGATGCTCGAGCACCATGCCCGGCGACCAGAATCGGGAGCTATCCTCGATGCCCGCAATGCGGTTGATTAGCACGGGTTTCTGCAACTGGTCCGCGGAAAGATTCTGTGTGAGTTCCACCAGGAGGCGTCCCTGCCTTTGAAACATCGCGTCCGCCTGGTCCCAACTGATCCGCCGGTACGCGCGCGGCAGCAGGAAATACCTCGCGACAAACGCTTCAAAGAAAGGCAGGCCCGCGCCCGGCTTGCCTAATTTTGGCGCGATGGACTGGCCTCGGTCGCTCACAGCGATATCGCAGCAGGATCGCGCCCGCTTGACGAGACGGAAGCTCGGTCGGAACGAAATTCACCACCGAGGTCACCAAGAACACCAAGGGCGGCAGACGGTTGCGAGTGTCACCACGGTCGGAAATGCGCCGGCGAGACCGGTCGCCGGCAATTCTTTGGTTGGACGAATTGGGCATCCTCGTATCACATGCAGGTCATGCTCCGCGCCGCCTTCGCGTTCCTGCTCTTGTTTTCCGCTCCCGCCGCCCGCGCCGCCGAGTTTCAATTGCCGGACGGCACGAAGGTCACCGGCGCCCGCGTCGACCGCATCGAACGCGGCATGGCGGTGGTGCGATACGATGGCGGCGTGACGAAGGTGCCGCTGGCGGATCTTCCCGCCAGCCTGCGTCCGCGCTCGAAGGTGTCCCCAGCGAGCAAGCGGGTCACGCCCGTTCCCCAGGCGGCTCCGGCTGTGGTGAGATCAACGCAGATCAACGCCACGCCGAAGCCGGTGACGGCGATGCCGAGTGTGCGGACGACCCCGCTGCCGCGGCCTGCGGCGCGACCGGATTTCGTGATCGATCCGTTGCGTGGCGTGGTGGCCATTCCCCCGCCGACGCCTCCGCCTGCCCCGCCGGGACCGAACGATCCGCGGCGCGTCGTCGTCACCGCCGAGGCCGTTCCTTACATCGAGCGGTTTGCCGAGGACGAGAACAGCGACGTCATGAAGCGTTACCAGGAGAACTTGCTGGCCAAGAAAAAACTGCGGGACGAAAAGGATGCCCCCAAGGACATCCTGAACCTGCCCATCTATCGCTTCAGTCCGTTTCGTGATCCCAATCAAAGCGCATTCACCTCGCCCGTCATCAGGAACGACGACCAGTTTTACGTTCCCAGCTATCTGCGTCCGGGCAGTCTTGTGGTCGATCCGTACAGCGACAAGAAGTAGTCCGTGAGCCCGCCGGCCTAGCGCCGCCGGCCCTTGGGCCGCCCGTATTTCACGGATCGCTGCGCCCGGTCGACCGGGCCAGCGCCAGCGCCCTTTTTCAATTCGACGATCTGGTCGCGCAACACGGCCGCGCGTTCGTATTCGAGATTCGAGGCCGCGGTCGCCATCTCCCCCTCGAGTTCGCGGATCAATTCCGTGACTGAGAAATCGCCACCGGCCTCGCGGATCACGCTGCTCTCGAACTCACGGGCCCTCAGGGTGGTATGCAGACTCTCCTGCACCGCGCGCTGCACGCTCCGCGGCGTGATGCCGTGCTCGCGATTGTAGGCCTCCTGGCGTTCCCGGCGATAGTCGCTCACCTGCATCAGGCGCTCCATCGACCCGGTGATCGTATCGGCAAAAAGGTAGACCTCGCCGTTGAGGTGTCGCGCCGCCCGGCCCGAGGTTTGAATCAGGCTCGTCTGGCTGCGCAGGTAACCCTCCTTGTCGGCATCAAGAATGCACACCAGGGAGACCTCCGGCAGGTCGAGGCCTTCGCGCAGGAGATTGATCCCGACCAGGATGTCAAACTCTGCCGCACGCAGCGACCGGAGAATCTCCACTCGCTCGATTGCGTCGATGTCGCTGTGCAGGTAGCGCACCTTCAGCCCCACATCGCGCAGGTAGTCGGTGAGATCCTCCGCCGTCCGCTTCGTCAGCGTGGTAACCAGCACCCTTTCCTGTTTCTCCACGCGTTGCCGGCAGAGTTCGATCGTCTCGTCGATTTGCCCTTTCAAGGGCCGGACGTGAATCACGGGATCGAGCAGGCCGGTCGGCCGGATGATCTGCTCGACGATCAACGGCGCGCCGGGGGTCAGGACGTCGAAGGTCGAAGGTCGAAGATCGAAAGCTTGAGGATCCTCCGCCCCATTTGGATCCGCAGCGAACCCAGCGCCCTTCCGCACGATCTTCAATTTGGCCGGCACCACCACTTCGTTCTCATTCGGCATTCGCACTTCGGCATTCGCCATTCCGGCCAGCGCAGTGGCGCGCTTGTGCGCAAGGAAGACCTCGTTGCCCACGAGGCTGTTCTTGATTTCAAAATCCGCCGGGGTGGCGCTGACGTAGACCAACTGCCCGGTCATCTCCATGAACTCCTCGAAGCGCAGCGGGCGATTGTCCATCGCGCTGGGCAGGCGGAATCCATAGTCCACCAGCACCTGCTTGCGCGAGCGATCCCCCTCATACATGCCGCCGACCTGGGGAATCGTGGCGTGCGACTCGTCGATGATGGTGAGAAAATCCTTGGGGAAGAAATCGAGCAGCGTGTTCGGTCGCGAACCCGCCGGCCGGCCGGTCAGATGGCGCGTGTAGTTCTCGATCCCGGAGCAGAAACCCATCTCCTGCAACATCTCGAGATCGTACTCGGTGCGAAGCTTGATGCGCTGGGCCTCGAGCAGCTTCCCCGCCTTTTCAAACTCCGCCACGCGCGCTTCCATTTCCCCGCGAATGGTGCCCAGCGCGACGCGCAGTTTGTCGGCCGGCGTGACGAATTGCTTGGCCGGGAAGAGACCCACCCCGGGCAGCGTCTGCACCACGTTCCCGGTCAGCGGATCGATCAGGCTGATCCGCTCGATCTCATCGCCGAAGAACTCCAGTCGCACCGCCTCCTCGTCCGCGGTCGCAGGATAGACCTCGACCACGTCGCCGCGGACCCGGAATTTACCGCGCACGATATTCATGTCGTTGCGTTCGTAAAGCATGTCGACGAGCCGGCCGAGGACGGCTTCGCGGGAGATCTGCTGACCGCGTTTCACCGTCAGCAGCATCCGCAGGTAGTCTTCGGGCGAGGTCACGCCGTAGATGCACGAGACGCTCGCCACGACAATCGTGTCGGGCCGCGAGAGGAGCGCGCTCGTGGCCG
>JANMQT010000045.1:0-12735 GCA_031370675.1 Verrucomicrobiota bacterium | reverse complement strand
GTGCAGGACGTCGAAGCCGTCGTCACTTGGGAAAGCCGCAGGCGGGTGCGTTCCCGCCAGAGCGCGGCTTCGACCACCCGGAAGCCGTGTTTACGCAGAGAAGCGGCCGAAGCGGGGTGCGGTTCGACGCACACCAGATCGGCCTGCGGCAGCGCGGCCCGCACCAGGCCGGCGAATTCACCCACGTTGGCGCCGCCATCCACCACCCCGTCGAATTGCAACGTGCGCAGATGCCCGAAGAGCTTGTGGTGCCGGCTCCACACGCGCGAGAAGAGGCCCAGCGTCGACGCCAGCGGCGGTACGCGGAGAGTTGCGCGAATCAGTGACAACCCAAACCGGTAGGAGGTTTCATTCATGCCAGATGCGTTTCAACGGTGTGCGCGGCCCCGGCCAGGTGCCCGCCAAAGTCAGAGGCCAGACTGTCATGCAACTCCTGTTCCATGACGTCCGCGAAACCGGTGCCAATCACCGGGCGTCCCGCCGCGAGGGAATTCCACAACTTCGACGGAAAGAGGGCCTCGGTAAAACGGGGATGCGCGGCCACGAGATGGATTTCCGCCTCGAGCAGCGCCGCCCGCAAGGAAACTGCGTCTGGAAAAACCGGACCGCACTCGATCCACTCGGGAAGCTGACGAACTCCCGGACCGTCGCCGCGCACCCTGATTCGGTAGCCGTCGGCTCGCAGCCGCTCGCATTCGCGCACGAAGCTGTCTCGATCATGCGCGTAGCCGAAGTTCCCGGCGTAGAGTGCGGTCCGCGGCAGACACGGATGACTCGCCCGCTCGCCCTCCGAAAATGCGAACGGCGCCCAATTGCGCCGCACGACCGCATTCGATCCCGCGTACCCGAGATTCGCGCCGATCTTCATGACGACGTCCCAGCCGGATAGTGCCTGGTCCCAACGCGCCCGAAAGGCGTGGCGGGCGGGGGTCGGATATTCCCAGAGTGAGCGCACGAGTTCGGGATAGTAGTCCTGCAACCAGTAAACAGCGCGAGCCCGCCGGGAGCGGATCGCGCCCAACAACCAGGGCGTGGGCGGGGGCGCGCTGGTGGCGACGACGACATCGCCCGCCGTGACCTCGGTGCGGATGTAACGCGCAAACAGCCGGTGCGCCGACGCGTATTCCAGCAACACTCCGGCCAGGTTGCTGCGCGCGCTGCGAAAGCCCGCCAGCAGGCGCACGGCAACCGTCGGCCGCGGCCGGTCCAGCGAACGATACGCGCCCGCGGTCCCCACGAGGCGCACCTCGTGCCCTCGGCGCAAAAGCTCGTCGGCCAGTTGCTCGGCATACACGGCGGTCGGTGCCGCATCCGGCCAGACGAACTGGTTGAGCAGGTGGATCGTGGGCATCTCAAACCGCCGGCGGACGGGGTTCTGCCCGACGAGCGGCGCCGCTCAAAGGGGCCTCGAAATTGCGCAGCCGGATTTGGTACGATTCGCGATGGTGCCGCAGATTCCCCTCCATCATGAGCCCCGCGAGAAACGTGACGATGGAAAGTGAGACCAGGCTGGCCGCGAGAATGGCCAGCGGAAAACGACCGACCAACGAGGTCTGGAAATATTCGTAGACCGGCAGCCACCCGGCCAAAAGACCAAGCAAGAAGAAAACCGCCGCAACTCGCAGGAAAAAAAAGAGCGGCTTGTAGTCGCGCAGGAGAACGAACAGTGCCCGCAGGATGCGCCAGCCATCGCGGATCGTGTCCAGCTTCGAGGCGGTCCCCGCCGCCCGATCCCGAAAGGGGACGGCGGTTTCGCGCAGGCTGAAACTCTTGTCGATGGCCTGAATGGTCAGCTCGATCTCAAGCTCAAAGCCGCGCGAGAGAATCGGCACGTTCTTGTAAAATCGCCTCGTGAAAAGACGCAGTCCGGAAAAAAGATCGCCGGTGCGATAACCAAACGCGAGCGAGAGAAAACGTTCGAAGAGCCGCGTGCCAAATTGATGCATGGGACGAAACGGCGTCGCCGACCCGCCGGCCCCGTCGACCATCGGTGTGCGCACCCCCGAAACCAAATCCGCCAGGGTTTGCTGGTACAACTTCAGCAGGGCCACCCCGCCCTCCGCCGGGTAGCTGCCGTCTCCGTCCACCATCAAAATCAAATCCTCATCGAGGTGGGCCCAGGCCGCCAGCACCGCCCGCGCCTTGCCCCGAGTCGGTTCGACGAGCACCTCGGCCCCGGCCGCCGCCGCCGCCGCCCCCGTGCGGTCGGTCGATCCGTTGTCCACCACGAGAATTCTCGCGGAGGGAAAGGCCGCCCGGTACTCCTGCACGACGCCGGCCACCGCCGGTTCCTCGTTCAAGCACGGGATGATAATCGCCAGGCTGGGTGTTTCAGAACGGTTCATGGGGTCACGGCGGGGAGGCCTTCACTTCTTCGGAACATAGGGAACCAACCTGCGATCCTCGAGAATGAAGACCGGACGATCTTTCCCGAAGGCTTCCATCACCGGGTCGTTGTTGTCCAACATCGCCGCGAATATAATATCGGCTTTGGTCGGATCGACCGATAGATGGTTGCCCAGCCGGATCCATTTTAGCAGCGAATCGGGCTGCAGCAGTATGAGAGCGCGCGGAGTCCCGATGTTTTTGATCAGCGGGTCGAATCGGTCGTCGACGTCGTTGTAGCCGCGATATCGTTGCAGTCGACTGCGAAGGGTCAACGCCGTGGAAAAGCAAAGCGCCAGGACCAGGGCGTAGGCGATCCGGCGTGTCCAAACGCCCGCTCCGGGTGGGACGCGAAACCGAGTGGGCAGGCGCGCGAGGCAGTCACAACCGCGCGCCACCAGGAGCAGGAGGGCGAAGATCGTATCGGCATAAATCCGCGGCCCAAATCCGTGCAGCGTGCCGTAGATGTGCGAGAAATGAGCGACGACCACGCTGACAAAGAGACCGAGCAGCCACCAGTCGTGGCGATTGGCCCGGCCGGAGAGAAACGGCACCGCCGCAAACCCGAAAGGCAGACAGATCCACCAGTCACCGCGCAGCCACGGCCAGCCCCAACCCGTGACCAGCATCGGAAACTGCGCCATGGATCGATCGCTCCAATATAATCCCTCCGGCAACAAATCGAGAAGAGGGCGTTCCGTGGCCAGGTAGCGATAGGCAAACAGGAAGGGATGGCCGGTGACCGCCGCGTTGTCCAGCAGCGTAGGGACCGAACCGAGAGCGACGCCCAACGCAAAGATGACCAGGCCGCCGAACGCCCGCAGACTGAATTTGCGGCGCTTCCATTCATAGAGACCAAGGAAGAACGTGGGCACTCCCAGCGCCGCGGCGGTGAGCGGCCGAATCCCAAAGGCACACCCCAGTGCCACCCCGGACAAAAGCAGCCAGAGGGGGCGCCCCTCGCCCTCCCCGCTCCAACCTTTCACAAACAGCCACGCAAAAAGCACCAGGAACATGCCGGTCGCGCTGTGATTGAGCAGGCTCCCGGACAAAACGATGGCGAATGGCGAGAGCGCGAGCAATAGGGCCCCCAGCGCGCCGACGCCCGCGCCCGCGATGCGTTGACCCAGCCGATGTTGAAAATAGACGGCCAGCGCGCCGCACGTCGGAGGCACCAGCCAAGGGGCACCCAACTTCATGCCAAGAGCGAGCATCAGCGACCACAGAATCGGGAACGGAGTGAGCCAGCGGTCGTGAAAAAACTTCGTGAACGGCACGTGGAAATTCTCGGCGAAAGGCGGGATTGGGCGATCGACTGATCCGGCCAGCAGCCATTTCGCCCGCAGCACATAGCAAAGGTCATCCTGGAAATGCGGGAGGCGATTGAACAGTTCATCTGCCACCCACCACGACACGCCAAAACGCAGCGCCACCAACACCAACACGGCAAAGGTAAGCCAGCGTACGCCCCGCCCCGGGCCCATCTCGGACGCGGCCGGCGATCGATCGAGCGCACCCAACGCGCTGAACGCGAGGACCAGCAGGCAACCGAGAAAGACCCCCTTGGCGATCGGACCGATCACATGCGGGCCATCAAACCCTGGGTTGCCCCCCAGCGGCTGCGCGACCAGTCGGGAATCCGGACCCGGGAAAAAGATCGCCACATCGTTATTGATGAGCCCGTAACGGAAAGCGCAATCGAAGCGAACGTTGCCGTCGAAGCGGATGATGATTGGGCGGGCCAGGCGGCCCGGGATGTCGACTTCCACGCGAATCGGCGGCGTCCAGGACCCGTGGAGGCCGCCCAAGCCGCCCCACTCCGTGTCAATCACCGGACGATCGATCCACCAGTCCCCGCCCGGCGGTCTGACCGCGTCTGGAAAGGTCCAACGCCACGGAAACTTCACGACCTCGCCCGGTTGTCCGGGGGCCTGGAGGGTAAAGCCTCCGCCGCCAAACTGCTCAAAAGGCTCCGCGGCCAACGCCGAGACACGCGTCACTTGGTTGACTTGAGCGGGGACCGACATCTCCGAACCGTTGATCGTGACGAGAATGCGGTCCGCTTCCACCACGATGGTGGCGTGCACGCGAAACTGCGTGTACTGCGCCAGGCCAAATGCCAGCGGCAGCAGCAGGGACGCCCAGAACCATGGTCGCCGCCAGTAAACGGATGCTCCGGAGCTCATTAGAAACAGCGTTCTATCGCCAGATTTCTGAAAGTCGACGGCATGGGTGGCTCATTGCTGCAATTTCTGCGCCCAATCGCTCTGCCGCGCGATTTGCCGCAACCGGCGCCAGACCTGCCCGACGCCGTGCAATCGGGTCGGGGAAAGCTGCATGTCCAGTCCCAACGCGACGAGAAACACCGGCTCATCGGGAGCCGTGGCAAGGTCTGCGCTGGCCTGGCCGTCAGCGATCTCCCACGCCAGCGCCACCAGTCCCTTCACCATGACAGAGTCCGCGTCGGCGCGGAACCGCATCAATCCTCCCACGCATTCTCCAGCCAGCCAGACCTGCGACACGCAACCCGCCACCCGATTGGCCTCGATGCGCTCGTCGACGCGCGGCGCCGGCAGCCGCTTGGCCCGATCGGTCAGCGCCGCGAGTCGTTCGGCCGGACCCGGAAGCACGCGCAAGCGCGCCACCACCGCCTCGATGCGTGCGTCGATCACGCCAGTTTCCCCTTCTCAGTGGCCTTGACCGGGGGCTTCTCGAAGAAGGGCGGCGCATCCGGGGGACGCACGAAGATCGTGAGATAGAGCACCACGATCGCCGCAAGGACGCTCAGCGCGTAAACCGCGAGCAGGCTCACCGACGCGCCGAATGACGGCGGCTCGGCGTTCCATCGGTCGAAAACCGCCAGCGCCTCCACCTTGAGCGTGCGCGAGTCCATCGCCTTCGTCCGCGCCGTCATCACCTCGTGCACGATCGTTTCCATGCCCTCGACGCGGATCGGCACGTTGGGATCCGGCCGGAAGCCGTCGCGCTTCAGCTTGCGCGCCACGACGTCGTGCCGGAAGGCTCGCGGCAACGAGATCAGCACCACGATCCCAAGCAGGCGAAAGAGAAACGTTCCATCGAGGAACGACAGGAGAATCAGCGCGACGCCGGCGATCACGCCGAAGCCGGCGCGCAGCCACGGATCGCGGCAGAAAATGATGTCGTCCATGATTCGGCCCCCATCGAATGGCAGGATGGGCGCGAGGTTGAACCCATTGAGCAGGACCAGCACGGTGGCCGCGAGCGTCCAGCCGGCCACGCCCGAGAGATCCCCGATGTACCAGCAGAGCGCGCCCGCGACGATGCCCGGCACCGGCCCCATCAACGCTACGATGACGCGCTTGTAGCCCGGCATGAAGCGGGTGTGACCCGAGACCGCCGCGCCCAGCCCGGGAATGAAAAACATCTTCACGTTGCGGTAGCCGAACCAGCGCATCGCCACGAAATGGCCCGCCTCGTGGAAAAAAAGCACGAGGATAATGGTCAACACCGTCTGCCAACGCCACTCCTGGTAAAAGGCCACCGCCGCAAACGCAGCCAGCGAGAGCGCCAGCAGCCCGACGCGGTTGCCCCAAAATCCCCGGGCCGGCTGCTCGCGTTCCGCCAGCGTCTCCATCGCCTCCTCGGCCAGCGCGCGTTCCGTGCCCTCGCGCGGGCCGTGGGATTCGAGGCGCGCATCAAAATCGAGGTCGGCGCCAGGCGGTGTGTCCTCGCGTGCCGCCGCGCGCTGTGCGTCGAACTCCTGCTTCCTCCGCCGCATCGCTTCGACCTGCGGCGCCTGCATGGGCACCCACACTCCGCGCTTGACGTGAAAATCAAACGAACGCTGCTCGTGCGCGTCGACGAACCGCGCGAGTTCCGCGGTGCCGGTAATCCGGTCCCGCGCCAGTTCGCCCGCCGCGCGCGCGGCCTCCAGCCGGACCTGATGCGCGGCAAAGAGATCGGCCAGGCGCGCCTGCGGCTGGCGCACGATTTCGTCCCCTGGCGACGACTCCAACTTCTGTTCCTGGTCAGTGGTCACGAGCATCCTCCCATTCGCCAGGGGCGTGAGAAACGCGATGACGTCGCTCTCGTGAAAATTGCCCGGCCCGGAAAAACTGCGCGCGTAGAGAATCGTGACCACCATTTCACCCGACGTGTGCAGCAGGTAGCAGCCGCCCGACTCGCTGGTCATCAGATTGCCCGCGAGCACGTGGTAATGGGCCAGGTCGAAGCCGAGTTTCATCAGTTCGTGCGAGCGCGCCTCGAGCTTTTCCCGAACCTCGCGCGGCATCTCGGCGGGGTCCACCCAGCGTTCCTCAAACGGACGCGGACGCGGAAGTCCGGCGCCCAGTTCCATCGAAATCCCAAGCACTTTCGGCACCCACAGAAAAATTACGCGCCAGCTGCGGGCCAGCCACCAGCATTCCCGGAAGGTCAGCTTCCGGTTTTCCGTTCGGAAATACTCGTGGGTCGCTGGGGTGGGCTCGGTCATTGGCGCAAAAAAATCTTCCGGAGTCTAAGCACAAGTGCTCGCCGCGTCTCGCGCTCCGGCCGCCATGACGCACGGCGAATTCGACGCGGTCAAGACTTGGCGGCAGCCGCCGGCCGACGCCACGCCGCGTACGCCACCACGCCGGCCGCCAGAATGCCGACTCCGATGCCGGCGTCCCGCGGGGACCGAACAATCGTAGTCAGCGCCACGGCCCAACAAATGACGACAAAAAAGATCGTCGTCACCGGATGCAGCGGCACCCGCACAAAATCCTCCGGCGCGGCCTCCCCGTGCGGTTGGCGCGCGTTGGCCCGCGCCCGAAAGATGAGCAGTGACGCGCCCGTCAGCCCGAAGAACAGTACGTCGATGGCCACCACGTAGTTCAGAATTTGATCGTATTTGCCCGAGAGCGCGATCACGCAGGCCCACGCACCCTGGAGGACGATCGCCACCACCGGGACCTGACTGCGCGGATGGAGGCGGCCGACCGCTTGGAAAAACACGCCGTCGCGCGCCATCGCAAAATAAACCCGAGGCGCCGTGAGAATACCCTGGCTCAGGAATCCGGCGGTCGACACCGCGATACCCATCGCGATGATCCGCGCGCCCGTCTCGCCAAATACCAGTCGCATGATATCGGTCGCGGGCGTGGTGGTCGCGGCCAGTCCCGCCTGCCCGAGCACGCGCAGGCAGACGACGGTCACGGCGAGATACAGCACGACCACACCGATCACGCCGAGCAGCAGGCCGCGCGGCAGATCGCGCCGCGGATTGCGCATTTCACCGCTGACAAAGCTCGCGGTCTGCCAGCCCCCGTAAGCGAAGAGCACCGGCACCATGGCGGGAATCAAGCCCGCCCACGATCCGTCCGGTGGGCCCGGTGGTGGAACGACCGCTGACACCGCGGGGCTGGCAGCAACCCAGCCTGCGCCAATCAAAAGCGCAATCGCGCCCAGTTTGAGCAACATCAGGACGCTTTGCACGTTGCTACCGGCCCGGACGCCGAAACAATTGATGATCGTCAGCACCCCAAGAATCGCCACCGCCAGGACCTGCTCGGAGACGCCGAGGCCGGTCACTTCCCGGAAATAACGCCCGAAGATAATGGCGCAACCCGCCATGCCGCCCGTCTGCACGACCAGCAGCAGCGTCCAGCCGTAAAGAAACGCAACCATCGGATGATAGGCATCGCGCAAGTATGCATATTGGCCCCCGACGCGCGGCCGCAGCACCGCGAGTTCCGCATAAACAAACGCGCCGATCAGCGCGACCACTCCGCCGAGAATCCACGCGCCGAGCACCAGCGCCGGCGTGTGGACCAAGCGCGCGACAATGGACGGATTCACAAAAATACCCGCCCCGATAATGCCGCCCATCACGATCATGATGGCGTCAAACGCCCCCAGCCGGCGCGCGGGCGCAGGCTCGCCCCTCGGCCCATCCGCACGCTGGTCTTGATCCATTTCCAACTATGCCGTGCGGAGAGAACCAAATGCGATCCCGATTTTTCTCGCGGCCCCTTTTTCGACCCAAAACACGCGCTGGTCCGGCCCGTCCGACCGCGCAAAGCAAACGAGCCTGAGGGTTCAAAAAGAACTTCGTCAGCGCGCCGCAAATGCAAAGTGCAAAGCTGTGGAACGTTTTCGCCAACGTTTTCGCCAGCGCTGCGGCGTGAGGGAGTTGGATGTGATGTAGCCAGCCGCATCAGCTCTGGCGGCCCGTTCCCCGCCTCAACCGGCATCGAAGACGACCCCGGGCGCCGGAATCGCGACGCCGATGCCCCGGTTGCGCGGCGATGGCGCAATCGTAGAAATCGCCATCGCCCAGCAAATCGCCACAGCCCACGCTCACATGAGTCGGCGAAACGCGAGGTCGGCGAAGCGAATGCCGCGTTCCGTACCACGTTGCGGCCAGAGCACTTTGGCGTACGGTCACGATCCGTCAGTCGAAGGCGGCTTCAACCCATCCCGGACCGATCCTTCTCATGCGCGCCGTCATTCTTGCCTTCATCATTTTGCTCACCTCGGGCTGCGCCAGCAGCAAGCAGGAGGACGCCCGGCGCCCGGTGCTGACCTCCCTCAGGGGATTCAAAATCATTGCGGAACAAAACATGCAGGTGGCCGTCGTGACCGGCCGGCAACTCGACGAACCGCGACGCACGGCCTATCTCGAAGGCGCCGAAATCCGGTATGTGCGCGCCCAATCCCTCGCGAACGGGATCATCGAGGACGTGGCCCTGACGCTCGAGACCGGCACCATCCCCACCCCTATCGACCAACTCCAATCCCGGTGCACGGAGATGGAATTCCGGTTTCGGGAATTCATCGAGTTTCTCGAATCCCAGGAAGTGAAGCCGATTTCATATTCCGATGATCTGAAAGTCATCACCGGGACGTTCACCCTCGTGACCGAGTTGATTCGGGGGAGTCGCAGCGTCGCGGAGAAAATCTCCATCGCGAAGCAGATCCGCCTGCTGCTGTGGCGGAAATGGCCGAACAACGCGAACCCCGGACGGGGGATGAAGGCGCGCGCGGACTCGTTTGCCTGAGCCGCGGACGCGGTCTGGTCTTTAGGTTACCGGCGTATTGTCGAAGCCCGCTTTTCAGTTGTTCCTGAATGAGGATCGAGGGGCCTGTTGGTCGCGACAAATAATGGCGGTCGGGTGATGCCGGGCGAATCTCGAAATGCCCTGTCCCTCGGCCCGCGACGTTCGGACCGGATTGACTATGTCATTTCTGCTCCTTTTCTCGGCCGCGACCCTACTCGAACTGCATTTCAACTTTCTCCTCCAACCGGCGCGAGATGATGGCGCCCGAGGTGTTTGCCTGTCCGGTGCGCAACAGCAGATGGTAGTGGTTGTCCATTAACACCCGCGCGTGCACCACGAAGTCGAAGCGCGCCGCCTCCTGACCCAGCAGTTCCACCCCCGGTTCCGACTCCAGCAACTCAGCAGCGGTGAGATTCGCCGCCTTCCACGCATCATAGGGCCCCGTCGCCCGTAACGCGTGCGTCCAACCCAGCTTGGCCAGCGCGCAGCCCGCGGCGAGAAGCTGCACGCGTTGGAATTTCCGCGACGTTGATATCATTTTCCTTCGAACCGTTGGCTATTCCAGCTGCATCTCGTGTTTTTCCACCGGCCGCGGGGTGAGCTTGTAGCGGGAGATGAGGCGGACGCAGGCGTTCCAGCGCAGGCGCGAGTCCTCCTTGCCGGGCGGACGAATGCGCTCGGCCATCTCGAACGACGTCATCGCCTCGCGCAGGCACTGGTAGGCCTCGAAGCCGGCGCCGGCCGTGCCCTGCTGCAGCAGCGCCTTGCCGCGGCGCTCGATGATGATGCCGGCGTAATAAGCGCGTTCGTACTCGTCGCGCAGGCGGGGCAGCACCTCCTTGGCGTTCGCCACGCTGCCGCCCACGCCGCGCGCGAATTGATCAGTGATGGCCAGCAGGAGCGTGACCAGCGCCGGCTGATTGTCGGGGTCGGTGCGCAGCACATCGCGACAGATGCTCTCGGCCTCGAGCGGCTCGTTGAGCAGACGGTAGCGCATCGCCTTTTCCAACGCCGCGGGGATGGCCTCCGCGGAAAGGGGTTTGAGTTCGAACATATCGTTCCTCCGTTCAGTTCTTTTTGGGCCGCAGCAAATTCCAGAGTCCCTTCAAGGGATCGAAAAACTCGTCCACCACCCGCTCCTTCAGCGGGATGATCGCGTTGTCCGTGATCGTAATGTTCTCCGGGCACACTGTCGTGCAGCATTTCGTGATGTTGCAATAGCCGACGCCATACGCCTCCTTCAACTCCGGCACGCGATCCTCGGTGTCGAGCGGATGCATCTCCAGCGCCGCCACGTAGACGAGGAAACGCGGGCCGACGAATTCGTCGTGCTTGTGGTGGTCGCGCAGGACGTGACAGACGTCCTGGCAGAGGAAACACTCGATGCACTTGCGGAATTCCTGCACGCGATCGATGTCGTCCTGCGCCATCCGCCAGCTGCCGTCCGGCGCATCCGGCGCGCGCGGCTTGAACTGCTTGATCCGCTTTTTCACCGTAAAATTCCACGAAACGTCGGTCACGAGATCGCGCACGATCGGGAACGCCTTCATCGGCTCGATCGTGACCGGCTTCTCAAGCGGCAGCGCGTTCATCCGCGTCATGCACATGAGTCGCGGAACGCCGTTGATCTCGGCGGAGCACGAGCCGCACTTGCCGGCCTTGCAGTTCCAGCGGCAGGCCAGATCGTTCGCTTGCGTGGCCTGAATCTGGTGCACGGCGTCCAGCACGACCATGCCCTCCTCGATCCCGGTTGCATAGTCCTCGAACTTTCCGCCGCTCGCGTCGCCGCGCCAGATGCTGAAGGTCGCCTGTTTCATCACTGCATCTCCTTGATCACGTCCTTGAGGTGGTCCGGCATTTCCGGAATCGTCTCGAGCCGCCCGTTCATCGTGCCGTCGGCCCCGCGGCGTAACACGGTGTTCACGCTGCCGAACGCCGGATCCTTTTCCTCGAAATCATCGCGGAAATGCGCGCCGCGGCTTTCCTTGCGCTGCAGCGCGGAGCGGGTGACCGCCTCGGAAACGGTGAGCAGATTGTGCAGGTCGATCGCCGTGTGCCAGCCGGGATTGTATTCGCGATGGCCATGCACCGCCACGCGCCTGGCCCGCTCCCACAGCTTGCCCAATCCCTCCAGCGCCCGTTGCATTTCGTCCTCGCGGCGCACGATGCCCACGAGATCCTGCATCATTTCCTGCAAATCGTATTGCACCTGGTACGGACCTTCCGCCTTGCTGCCGTCCTTCATTCCCCGCTCGAACGGCTCCAGCGCACGCCGCGCCGCCTCGTCGATATCGGCCTGGTTCACCGCCGCCGCCTCATGCTCCTGCGCGAACTTCGCCGCGTATTCACCCGCGCGCTTGCCGAACACGATGATGTCCGAGAGCGAATTTCCACCCAGCCGGTTCGCCCCGTTGATACCCGACGCGCACTCGCCGCAGGCAAAGAGTCCCGGCACCGTCGTGGTCATCTGCGTGTCGGCATCCACCCGGATTCCGCCCATCACATAATGCGTGGTGGGCCCGATTTCCATCGCTTCGGTGGTGATGTCGATGTCGGCCAGTTGCTTGAACTGGTGGTACATGCTCGGCAGCTTGCGCTTGATGTGCTCGCCGGCGTTCGGCAGCTTTTCCTTGATCCACGCGATGTCGAGATACACGCCGCCGTGCGGGCTGCCGCGGCCCTCCTTGATCTCCTTCACGATGCAGCGCGCCACGTGATCGCGCGTCAGTAACTCGGGCGGCCGGCGCGCGTCCTTGTCGCCTTGGCAATAGCGCCAGCCCTCCTCCGCATTGTCCGCGGTCTGGGCCTTGTAGTTGTCGGGAATGTTTCCAAACATGAAGCGCGTGCCGTCCTTGTTCGTCAGGATGCCGCCCTCGCCGCGCACGCCCTCGGTGACGAGAATCCCCATCACGCTCGGCGGCCAGATCATGCCGGTGGGATGAAACTGCACGAACTCCATGTCGATCAGTTCCGCGCCGGCGTCATAGGCGAGCGCGTGGCCGTCACCCGTGTATTCCCAGGAGTTGCTGGTGATCTTGTAGGCCCGCCCGATCCCGCCGGTGGCGAGCACGATGGCCCGCGCCTTGTACACCTTGAAGCGACCGCGCTCGCGCTCGTAGGCCAGCACGCCGGAGACGCGATCGCCCGACTTGAGCAGCGCCACGACCGTGTGCTCCATGTGCACGTCGATGCCCTGGTGAATGCCGTGATCCTGCAACGTCCGAATCAGCTCGAGTCCGGTGCGATCGCCGACATGCGCAAGGCGCGGGTAGCGATGACCGCCGAAATTTCGCTGCAGAATGCGTCCATCCGGCGTGCGATCAAACAC
>JANMQT010000022.1:0-15590 GCA_031370675.1 Verrucomicrobiota bacterium | reverse complement strand
CGGATTCGTTGTTTGATGACCCATCTCGCTTCACTCGCTTGACCTCGGCGGAGTGAAGTCACCGCCCCTTTCCGACTTTACTTTCCGTCTCGCCGGTCACTCAGTTTGACGCGTTAGATACTCTCTCAAGCGGAGGCGGCTACAAGCGGTGCTGCTCGCCGTCGCACTTTCGAGGTTGAGACGAAACAATGGCAAACCATGACTCACACATAACGATTCACATGGCGGCGAGCCTCGACGGCTTCATCGCTCGAAAGGACGGGCGCGTCGACTGGCTCGAAACCTCAGACGAATTCGCAGGCGGAGAAACCCTGGACCCAGGATTTGTCGAGGCGTTCCTCAAGACGATCGATTGCTACGTCATGGGATCGCGAACCTATGAGACCGCGCTTCGTTTTGAAGCCCAAGGCTCGGGATGGGCGTATGGTGACAAACCCACCTTCGTCCTCACGAGTCGCGAATTGCCACGGACCCGGGATACCGTCGAGTTCCACTCAGGCGATCTAGCGCAGTTCGTGAATCAACGCCTTCGGCCCACGTTCCGTACCATCTGGTTTGTTGGAGGCGGTGTGCTCTCCGCCGAATGCCTTCGTCTCGGGCTGGCCGACGAAGTTCGCTATTCGATCCTGCCGATCTTGATCGGTGATGGGATCCAATTCTTCGAGAAGCTCGACCGGGACATCGCCCTCCATCTGGCGGAGGTCAAAGCCTACAAGAGCGGCACGGTCGCGCTTCGTTACGAGGTGCGAGGACCTCGCGGTGAGTCACGCAACGCACCTAATCAGTCGCTGGAGCGAACCAACCCGGCGGATTGACGCTTCTTCCCGAGTTCATACTTGCCTTCCATCTTCTCCCGAACCTTGGCAACTTTGCGAGATACAAGGCGTCGCTAGACACATTTTGTAATCGAAGCCCATGTCCAAATCGCCTTCACCTGTTCCAAACCCAGGGGAGGGCTTCACTCGTTTCCTCCTCGCCATGTTACCATCCCCGCTCACCTATTGGCTGATGGGTGCAATGATTCTGCTTCTCGATTTGCTTACCGGACCATTCCTCTCTTTCCCCATTCTTTTCGTTATCCCCGTCAGCCTTGCGGCATGGTTCATCTCCGGGAGATTGGGTACCGTCCTCGCTGTCATGCTTCCTCTGGGGCGTGCCTTGATTGCAGCTTTCCTCGACCAGCCAACCCCGCTGCTCTACATCGTTGCCAACACCGCCATCCGAATCGCCGTGCTTGTCTTCATTGCGTATCTTTCACGCACTGGCAGGCGTACGCGCGAGTTGGAGCACAAGGTCGCTCAGCTTGAGGGCATCCTCCCGATTTGTATGTTCTGCAAGCGCATCCGCGACAAATCCCAGCACTGGCAGCAGCTTGAGTCCTACATCTCCGCCCATTCCGAAGCCGACTTCAGCCACGGCATCTGTCCGGAGTGCGTTCAAGAACATTATGGAGACATCCTCAACAAAGGCCGCAACGCCTAACAAAGCGCTCCAGTGAGCGGCGGCGGGCCATCACGGTTGCACTCGGCGCGTTTTATTACCGCCGTCGCTGAGCTTGGGTCTTTAAATACTCTCTCAAGCGAAGGCGGCTCCGAGCGGTGCTGCTCGCCGTCGCACTTTCGACGTTGAGACGAAACAATGGCAAACCATGACTCACACATAACGATTCACATGGCGGCGAGCCTCGACGGCTTCATCGCTCGAAAGGACGGGCGCGTCGACTGGCTCGAAACCTCAGACGAATTCGCAGGCGGAGACACCCTGAACCCAGGATTTGTCGAGGCGTTCCTCAAGACGATCGATTGCTATGTCATGGGATCGCGAACCTATGAGACCGCGCTTCGTTTTGAAGACGTCGCGAAGAACGCCGGCCCGCGATCGAACGACCTACCCTGACGACCTTGCCGCCGCGGCGCGGCCTGCGATCCAGCCGCTGGTCCACGCAGACTGGAAATTGTAGCCGCCGGTGATGCCGTCGATGTCGAGAATCTCGCCGGCGAAATAGAGACCGGGACAACGCCGGCTCTCCATCGTGCGGAAGTCGACCTCGCGCAGATTCACGCCGCCGCAGGTGACAAATTCCTCCTTGTTCATGCTCTTGCCGCGGACGTGAAATTCTCCCGCGGTCAATTGCTCCCCCAGCGCCAGGAGCGCTTCCCGCGACACGTGGGCCCAGCGCGTTCCACCCGGTATCCCGGCGGCGACCGCGAGCCTCTCCCACAGGCGCGCGGGAATCGCGAGCGCCGGATCGCCGGCGACCAGCTTCTTCGCGTCCGTTTCCTTCATCGCGCGCAGGCGATGCAAGACATCATCGCGCGACAGGTCACCGCCCCAGTTGAGGCGAATGGCGAAATCGTAGTGGCGTTCGTGCAGCCAGCGCGCGCCCCACGCGGAAAGTCGGAGAATGGCCGGTCCGCTCAGGCCCCAGTGCGTGATCAATACAGGTCCAGTCTCGTCGAACCCGGCGCCCACCACCTGCACCCTTGCCGCCTCCACGGAAAGACCTGCGAGTCCGCGCAACCGCTCGTCCTCGACGTGAAACGTGAACAGCGACGGCACCGGCGCACTCAGCGTATGACCGAGGGCCGCCGCCACCGCCGGTCCCCCCGTCGCAAGGCGCGGGCCGCCTGACGCGAGAATCAGTTTGTCCGCCTGCAAGGTGCGATTTCCATCCAGCGTGAGGCGGAAGCCCGGGGCGATTCGCTCGCCACCCACCAGGCCGGTCCGGGTGAAGATTTCTACGCCGCTCGCGCTGGCGGCGTCCAAAAGACACTGGATGATCGTGTCCGAGCGATCGGTGAGCGGAAACATGCGACCGTCGGCCTCCGTCTTGAGCTTCACGCCGCGCGACTCGAACCACTCGACGGTGTCGATCGGTTGAAAATGATGGAAGGGCCCGCGTAGTTCCCGGCCGCCGCGCGGATAGCGGGTGACCAGTGTGGCGGGATCGAAGCATGCGTGCGTGACATTGCAGCGGCCGCCGCCGGAGATCTTTACCTTGGCCAGCAATTGCGAGGATTTCTCGAGCAGCACCACCGGACCCCCGCCCGCCCCGGCGCAGGCAATCGCCGAAAAAAAACCCGCCGCGCCGCCGCCCACCACTGCGACGCGGCAGGCCGGAGGAAGATCACGCTCGGCGGACATTCGGCGCGAGCATAGACGAAAGATCGTCGCGCGGACAGGTGGAACGCAATCGGCGCAAGGTTGGCGAAGGGATCGGCAGCCTGCGGGCGCAGGCTAGGTTTGTTTTTTTTGGCAACGCGCCCGGAGGTCGTGTTCCACCTAACTACAGCACCGGCGCCAGCAGCCGAAACGCGCCCTCGGAAAGCTTGCTGAAAACCGAACGCCTCGCGAAGGCCGCCGGATCGATGCGTTCCGAATTCCGAAAATCTGCGCCCACGATCGCCGCCAGCGCCGCGTTCGTCCGCGCACCATGCACCAGCACGTTCAGCTCAAAATTCAGCTTCAACGATCGGATATCGAGGTTCGCGGAGCCGAGCATGCTCCACTCGTCGTCAAGCACCAGCGCCTTCGTGTGCAGCATGCCCGGCAGGTACTCGTAGATCCGCACGCCCGCCGACAGGAGATCCTCGTAGAACGAACGCGCGACGTGGCCGATGTAAAGGCTGTCGGGATGCCGCGGCACAATGATGCGGGTGTCGACGCCCGACCGGGCGGACAACTGCAGGGCGGCCGTAATCGCCGGATCGGGCACGAGGTACGGGGTCGAAATCCAGAGACGCCGCTGTGCGCCGCCGATGAGCGCGAGCAGCGTCACGCGGATGGCGTTGGCGGAAAACTCCTGATCGGGCCCGGCTGCCATCACCAGAGCATCCGCGTCCCCGTCCGACGTCACGCGCGGATAATAGCGCCGATGGGTCAGACGCTCGTCCGTCGCGAAAAACCAATCGTCGGCGAACACCCCTTGAAGCTCGGTGACGGCCGGACCGTCGACCCGCGCATGCAAATCCCGCCAGACCGTGTACTCGAGCCCAACGTTCATGCCGCCGACAAAGGCGATGGCCCCGTCGCAGACGGCCAGCTTGCGATGATTGCGCAGGTGCAGGACCCAGCGCTGGCTGAAGGGATTCGCGCTGGAAAACCAGCTAACATTTCCGCCGGCCGCGCGCAGCTTGGCGAAGGCGGACATCGACAGAGTCAGGCAACCCACCGCGTCGAGGAGTAGGCGCACCTCCACGCCGCGACCCGCGGCGCGCGTGAGAGCCTCCGTGAGGCGGCGTCCTATCGCATCATCCTTCCAGATGAAAAACTCGACGTGCACGTGGAGCCGGGCGGCGTCGATCGCGGCATGCAGGTCATCGAAGAGTTGTTCCGCCTCAGGGATCAAGGCCAGGCGATTGCCGGCGGTGAACGTTCGTCCCGCGATCCGCAGAAGCTTTTGCGCGAAGAGCGGCAGCGACGCGGCAGCCGGAGCCACGAGTGCCGTGGCGACCTCCTTCGCGGGGGCGCTGCGGCGGCGGCGGAGCCGCTTCCGTTGCATCCGCTCGGTGCCGAAGAGCAGGTAGCAGAGCGGTGCCACCACCGGAAAGAGCAGCAGCGCCCACAACCACGAGAGCGCGGACAGCGGATTGCGCTTGTTGAGCAGCACATGCGGGATCAACAGCAGGCCCGCGACCTCGACCAGCACGCCGATCCACCACCAGGACGAAGGGAGAAATCTCATCGGTTCTTTCGCGCCACCGCCCTTCGTTTATGGTTACAAACTGCGTTGGCGCAACGGGGAAATGAAAAGCCCCGCCGGCACGGGCGCGTGCGGCGGGGCAAAAGACTGAACGGTCTGCCTGTCAGCGGGCGACAAACGTCTGCCGGATCCAGCGGTCGAAGCCGTCTTTCACCGTCGGCATCGCGCCAAGGTTGGACTCGAACGTAGCGCCGGGCCGGTTCGGGAAATTGGTGAACTGCCAGTGACCGGACTTCAGCACGCGATTGTTCGCGTCGGTATACACATAGTCGAATTCCACCACCGCGGGATAATCCTGGGTCACGATGCGCGTTCGGATCCCGGTCCGGCTTGGCACCATGTGCCCGGCGTCATCAATGTTGGTGATGCGAATCTTGAGCGTTGTGCCGGCGGGCAGAAGATCAGCGATTTCCTGGACCAGCCATTTGCCGAGGTTCGGCAGCAGCACCGGCAGACTGTCCTGGGAAGACGAGCCGGTAATCTGGACATCGGTATAGGTCCAGGGTTTGACGAATTCGATGACGCCCTCGGCGTGGCCCAGTGGCTTGGAGACCACGGCCTTGGTGGACTTGGTCCTTTGGGCGTTGGCGGAAAGGGCGGGAACCAGCGCGAGGGCGAGCACGAGCGCAAACCGGGTAATAGTTTTCATGGGGTCCAGCGGGGTAACGGAAGGTTTGTGACCCGGGGGTCGACCCGGGCCGACGAGATCCAACAGCAGTCCTAACAGGAACTTGACGGAGAACAAAGCCAGTTGTTCAATCAATTTTGCGACCAGCCCCACTCTCGGGCAGAACCGACGGCGCGGGCCGCTGCATCCGGGATTCGATCCACTCGATCATCGGGCCGATCGATCGATCGCCACCCAGCCGTTCCGCGAGCGCTTTCGCGGCGCGCAGGACATCGGGCTGATCCACGATTTGCGCCAGCGCGGCCGCGAGTGTGGCCGCGTTGAACTCGCGGGGCGGGAGCGTGCGCCCCACCCCAAGCCGGACGAGGCGCGCGGCATTGTCCGGTTGATCGTGCGCCATCGGCATCACGACCTGCGGGACGCCCGCGGCCAGGCCCTGCGCCGTCGTGCCGATGCCACCGTGATGGACCAGCGCGGCACAGTGCGGGAGCACGCGGCCGAACGGGACATATTCCACGCCGCAGACGCCGGCCGGCAGCACGGCGGGCAGTTGTTCCGGGTAGCGGGTCGCGAGGATGCCACGCCGGCCGGTCTCCACACAAACGCGAAGCGCCGTCGCAAAAAACTCGGTGCCGTGCCGCATCGCACTGCCCACGGTGAAGAGAACGGGGCGGCCACCAGTCGCCAGAAAATCCGCGAGGGCTCGCGGCATCGCCTGCTCAGCTGCCAGATCCTCCAGCGGAAAACTGTGCTGATACACCTGCTCGGGCCAATCCGGCTGCGGCGCGGCAAACCATTCGGGAAACAGCGCCAGATCCCCGTCGGGCGAATGAAACCAATCAAAGTACAGGCGGCGGGGCGCGGGGATGCCCTGCGCCTCGCACGCGGCCCGCACGCCGGGTCCGGCCCAGCGGTCCATCGGATTCGGCAACCGCAGCAAGATTTCCTTCACCCAGCGCGGCATCCGCGTCACCCAGGCGAGGTGCGGCCCGAGTATCGGCGTCTCGTGAATGCTCAAGTAACAGGCCGGCTGCAGATGCACGCCAATCAAAGGCAGGCCCAGCTTTTCCCGCGCCAGCCGTGCGGCAAATGACGTCCCCGGCGCCAGCAAGAGGGTCGCGGCTCCCGGCCGGACCGCATCGCGAATCGCCGCGAACGTGCTCGCGGTCGATTTCCCCACGTGCCGGAAAATTAATTCCGGCCCACGCCAGCCATGCCAGACATTGGGATCGGCGATCAGCGCGTCGAATTCATCCCGGGTTCCGAGCCCGACGAAATTCAGGCCGGTCGCCCGGATGATCTCATCGAACACCACCGCCGTGATGATCGTCACGTGATGACCCCGCTCGCGCAACAGCCGCCCGAGCCAGACGAACGGCAACACATCGCCCGCGCTGCCCATCGGTGTCAGGATGACGTCGCTGCGCTCCGCCTGGCGAATGTCGAAATCAGAATGGTGAACGAATGATGCATGGCCCATCCCGTCATCCGTGCGCGCATTCATGGCTTTCTCTAGCTCGAAACTCGCGGAAATTCACCTGCGAGGGAAAATTTGCAGCGACGCAACGCGACTCGCCATCCGTGGCAAATCCGTCACACTTCGATCCGTGGACCAGGATGCCGCCCGACTGAATGAGCCTGTGCTGACGCACGCGCGGACGGACTTCCCCGCCCTTGCCGAAAATCTCACGGTCCAGCAGGCGCTCGATCGGATACGGGAAACGGGCGTTGGGGAAAAGGTCGTCTACTTTTACGTCGTAAACGCCGAGGGGCGGCTGCTGGGGGTCGTGCCAACGCGCCGACTGCTCACCGCCAGCGTCGACGAGTCCATCTCCCGCCTGATGAGCCCGCGCGTGATCGCCATTCCGCAGACGGCCACGCTGCTGGAGGCTTGCGAGGCTTTTGTCCTACATAAGTTCCTCGCCTTCCCGGTTGTCGACGAACAGCGGCGCGTCGTGGGCATGGTGGACGTCGGCGTCTTCACGGACGAGGTCTTCGACTTCCAGGAGCGGGAGCGCATGGCGGGTGTCTTCGAGGCGATTGGTTTCCGCGCCTCGCAAATCCGTCATGCCAAGCCGCTGCAGGCCTTCCGCTTCCGGTTTCCGTGGCTGCTCACGACGCTCAGCAGCGGGCTCGCCTGCGCCCTGCTGGCCAGCAGGTTTCAGATCACCCTGGCGCGCGCCGTGGTGCTCTCCTTTTTCCTGACGCTGGTGCTCGCCCTCGGCGAAAGCGTCAGCATTCAGTCGATGGCTGTCACGATCCAGGCGCTGCGCGCTGTCCAACCCACGCGGAAATGGTACTTTGCCGCGCTGCGGCGGGAGGCGACCACCGCGCTGCTCCTCGGCGTCGGCTGCGCCACGGTCGCCGCGATGGTCATCTGGATCTGGCGGGGCGCGATGCTCCCCGGGATCATCGTGGGCGGCACGATCATGCTTTCGCTGTTCACGGCCTGCGTCTTTGGTTTGAGCGTCCCCACCCTGCTGCACGCGCTGAAACTCGACCCCAAGATTTCCGCCGGCCCGATCACGCTGGCCCTAACGGACATCTGCACACTCCTCTTTTATTTCACGATTGCGACCCTGCTGCTCTGAGGCGCGCGATTCCCACTCGCGGTTCCCGCCATTCGGACCCAAGCTTTCGACATGGCCACCGCTTCGAACCGTCAGTTCCTCCTCAAACGCCGACCGACCGGCCTCGTCACGCGCGACGATTTCGAGTTCCGCGAGACGCCCATCCCCACGCTCGGTCCCGGCGAGGCGCTGGTGCGAAACCTCTTTCTTTCGTTTGATCCGTCGCAGCGCATCTGGATGACCGACCTCCCCGGCTACATGCCGCCGATTGCGATCGGTGACGTCATGCGCGCCGATGGCATCGGCCAGGTCATCGAGTCCAATGATCCGAAGCTGGCAGTGGGTTCGCTCGTGCACGGGCTGATCGGATGGCAGGACTACGTCGTGACCAGCAAATCCGTCCCGTTTGGTTTCACGCCGTTGCCGGCCCAACTGCCGGTGCCGCCGGAATTCCTGCTCAGCGTACTCGGCCTGACCGGTGTCACCGCCTATTTCGGCCTGCGCGAACTCGGCGCGCCGAAACCGGGCGAGACCGTCGTGATCTCGGCCGCCTCAGGCGCCGTTGGATCGATCGCGGGGCAGATCGCGAAAATTGAGGGCTGCCGCGTCGTGGGTCTCGCCGGCTCCGACGAGAAATGCACCTGGCTCACGAAGGATCTGGGGTTCGATGTGGCCATCAATTACCGTGCGCCGGATTGGAAAAAACAGCTACGCGCGGCCTGTCCAAAGGGAGTCGACATCGACTTTGAAAACGTCGGCGGGGAGATTATGCAGGCGGTTTTCTCCCTGCTGAATCTCCACGCGCGCGTGGTGCTGTGCGGACTCATCACGGGCTACAACGGCGAAAACCCGGAGGCCAGCCG
This sequence comes from Verrucomicrobiota bacterium, assembly GCA_031370675.1. Lineage (GTDB taxonomy): Bacteria > Verrucomicrobiota > Verrucomicrobiia > Chthoniobacterales > SZAS-18 > SZAS-18. The sequence continues at coordinate 6,827 of JANMQT010000022.1, read as the reverse complement.
CGTCGATCTCGGACCGATCCTTCTCAAGCGGGTGCGCATTCAGGGCTTCATCGTGCTCGATTACGCCAAGCGCTACCTCGAGGCAGCGATGCAGCTCGGGCAGTGGCTCGCTTCGGGGAAAATCAAACATCGTGAGACGATCGTGGAGGGACTCGAGCACGCCCCCGAGACGCTCAACCGCCTGTTTGACGGCGACAAACTCGGCAAGTTACTGCTCAAGATTGCGGACGCGCCCCTGAGGTAGGGATCACCGTCCCCGGTCGTCCGAAAAATTCCAATAAACACAGGCCGCGTGTTGCATGGCCAAATTTTTTGCGACCTACTCCCCGCCAGTATTCGCAAATCTGCGCCACTGCGCGATACTTGACCGCCATGCCCACCAACGTTCTCGGCGCGGAATTGGAATGCTGCTGCCGGCTGCCTCCCACTGGCTTCTTTCGTGACGGCTTTTGCCGCACGAGCGCGGACGACCGCGGCCTGCACACCGTGTGCGCCGAGATGACCGAGGAATTTCTGAAATTTTCGCTGGCCCGCGGCAACGACCTCAGCACGCCGCACCCGGAATGGGATTTTCCCGGTCTGGTGGCCGGGGATCGCTGGTGCCTGTGCGTGGAACGCTGGAAGGAAGCGCTCGAAGCTGGGGCCGCCCCACCCGTCGTGTTGGGCGCCTGCCAGATCTCGGCCCTTGAGTTTGTTTCGCTTGAAGATTTGCAGGCTCACGCACTCGCCTACTAGCTCCGGCGCCCGCCCTCGAGCGACCGGGCATACTCCCGCAACGCGCCTTCCGCCTCAGGCCGAATCACGATCGACGGCCGCACCGCGCGGAGTTTCGCCATCGCGTCGTCGGCATTCGCGGCCACTCCGCTCGCGACCAGCCACGCGCCCACTACCGCCGCACTGCGCGAGTAGCCAATCTTGCAGTGCACGTACACCCTGCCTCCGACCGCGTGCGCGTCGATGAAGGCCACCGACTCTGCCAGCTGCGAGGGCGTGGGCGCGGTCAGATCGAGAATCGGCACGTTGCGGTACGCGATCGCACGGAATGGCGCCGCCTCCGAAAACTCGGCGGTCAAATCCAGCACGGCCGTCACGCCTTCGTGCACGGCATTCGTTGCCTCCCGGTCATCCAGCAAGCGGCCGATGACGACACCGGGCGCCGCTTCGTCCCAGGCGCGGCACTGCCGTTGATAGTGCCACAGCGAAAGCCGTTGTCCCAGCAGCGACGGCGCGAGCAACAGACGCGTGCTCCGCGTCAGCACACCCTCCCGCTTGCGGTAGATTCCTGGGCCAAGGCCAAGATAAGCCGACGCCATCAGCCCCAATGCCAGGGCCGGCCACAGCAGCCAAAGTCCCCAGGGACGCGCGAGCATGGCCGCGGTGGCCAGCGCCATTGCGCCGGCGAGGTAATATCCGCCGAGCCGCGGGTTTGGCGTCACCGGAAACCGCACGGTCGTTTCCGGAATAAAATAAAAACACCACGCGGCCAGGATGAAACCGCCCGCCACGTCAATGAAATGATGTTGGTAGGTCAGCAACGCAGAGAGGGCGATGAGACCAAACCAAAGATTCGAGGCCGCGCGCCAGGCCCCCGAGGAATGCCGCGCGTAGTGCACACCCAAAATCGTGCAGAGCGTGATGTGCAGCGACGGCAGCAGGTTGTAGGGCCGATCGAACGCGCAGAGTTGGCGGAAAACCGCGCCCAGCCAGCCGGCCGCTTCCGGACGATCCACCGCCAGTTGCAGCGGGAAAATCAGGAAGCACGCTCCGGCCGCGAGGATCGCCAATGCCACGCGGCGCGACAGGACCCGCAGTTCCGCCTCGCCGGCGCAGAGGAACGGCGCAGCGACGAACAACAGATCGATCGTCATGTATGGCAGGATGAAGAACGGCACGAACGGGATGAAACGCTCCCACGCGAAATAGATCGTGCCGATCCCGGAGCGCTGCGCCGTGATCCAGCTGCAGCCGCCGTAGACGACAAGGAAGAGCGCGGACAGGAAGACCGACGCCTTGAGCGCGCGGAGTTTCATGCGCGGATCCGCCGCGCCACCGAGACGGAAAATATCCCCCACTCGTCGATTTCCTGGTGGATTTTTTCGAAGCCCGCCGCCTCCACCAGCTCATCCATTTCCGCCTGCGTCCGGCGCCGCATGATCCAGGGCTGGCCCTCGCGATTGACGAGCACGCGCGCAATGAACTCCACTTGCGGATGCCACGGCTGATTCGTGTAAATCAGGTGGCCACCCGGCTCCAGCGCATCCGCCAGCCCGGCCAGCGAGTCGCGCACGCGCGCATTCTCCGGGAATAATTCGTACAGGCCGGACACGATCGCGATGGTGGGTCGGGGCGAGGTCGCGGCCAGCGATGCGCGGTCAAAGGCGTCGCCGAGCGTGGTAGTGACACCCGCCAGCTTCAGGCTTTGCGCCAGCGCGGCCGCGGCGTCCAGATTCTCCTGCCGGTAATCACGCAGCACGGCGGTCGCCGGAATCTGCGACAAGCGTTCCATGGTCTCGAGGACATAGCGTCCCCCGCCGCAGGCGATGTCGAGAATCCGCACCGGTCGGTCCGCCTGCTGGGCCTGCAGCATGGCGGATTCGAGCATCGCCTCAAGGTGCAGGCGGCGCTGCCGGATGCCGCGCCAGCCGATGCTGCCCAGATAGTTCTGATCGATCATCCGCCCCAGCGGCGTCAGCCCGCGCGGTCGATTTTGATAGACGTAGTCGAGCGTCGCACCGGAATCGAATCCGCTCCGCCAACCGAGGCGCACGCCCTGACTGAGCGGACCCACGTGCTTTAGAAAGCCACGCGTGGCGGCAAAGACCGGGCTGCCCGGTCCGCGCAGCCGGTCAAATTCGTCGCGGGTGTGGCCGTAGCAATCCGCCTGCTGCAACGAGGGAGTCGCCGGCGGCTCGGCGAAGCGCTCCAAAATGAATTCGCGGCATTTCGCGAACACCACCTCGCGATCCCGTTCATGGAAGATCGCATGGTGAAATCCGCACAGGACCTCCATCCGCTTCACTGGCGAGGACAGCCGCTCGAAAAATTCGCGCTGGGCGGCGAGCTTCACCACCCAGTCGTTGTCCGCGGCCAGAATGAGCGTCGGCACGTGGATCGCGCCGGCGTCGGCCAGCAGGCGCGTCGAAGTGTCGTGCAAATCGAGCAGAATGTTCACCGCGATCTGCCGGAAAATCAGGGGGTCGGATTCATACCGCGCCGCCTCCGCGGCATCGCGCGTGAGCATCCGCGCCTTGACGTAACTTTTCACGCAGCCGGATCCCACGATCCCCTGTTTTAACCGCAACGCCGGCACCGCCAGCGGCACGTAAAGTCTCACGCGAAACGCCGGTGTACCGAGGATCAGCGCCCGAATCTTCGGCGCGTAATCATGCACCCACGCGGTGGCCGTCACCGCCCCGACGCTGTGCGCCAGCACAATGGTGTTCTCCGCCGCGATGCCGGACACGTGCGCGACGTGTCGCGCGAAGGCCTCGGTGTCGCGAACCACCGCGGCCAGATTCTCCGCCGAGCCGCGCGCTCCTGGTGAACGACCGTGACCCCGCGCATCCCACGCGAAGACCGCCACGTCATCGAGCGCCAGCGCCTCGACCATTTCCTGCCAGCGACCGGAATGCTCGTGCCCCCGGTGAAACAGCAACAGCGCCTTGCCCGCGGGCTTCGCCGGCCGCCACGCGCGGTAGAAAAGCCCGGTGCCATCCCAGCTCTTGAAGGTGTGTTCGGTCGGATGCATGCGGAAAACTGGATGCGTACTCCCATTTCACCGCCTCGAAAAGCGCGCAATCGCCTTCACAAACCGAGATACGCCTTGCGCACGTCCTCATTGGCCAGCAATTCCGCGCCCGTGCCGGACAGCACCACGCGGCCCGCCTCCAATACGTAGCCGCGTTGCGCGAGGGAAAGCGCGTGCTGCGTGTTTTGCTCGATCAGGAGAACGGTCACGCCGGTCGCGTTGATTTCGCGCACCACGCGAAACATTTCCTCGACCAGCAGCGGCGCGAGTCCGAGCGACGGTTCGTCGAACATCAGGAGCTTCGGATCCGCCATCAAGCCGCGGCTGATCGCAACCATCTGCTGCTCCCCGCCCGAGAGCGTCCCGGCCTCCTGTCGCTGCCGCTCTTGCACGCGTGGAAAAATGGAGAACACCTTTTCGAGCCGGCCGGCGCGACCCGCTTTCGGCGTCGCGTACGCCCCCATCAGCAGATTCTCCAGCACCGACATCTCCGGGAACAGGCGGCGGGCTTCCGGCACATGGACGATGCCGCGCCGGACAATCTCCGTCGATGCGATGCCGTCGATGCGTTCACCGTTGAATGTGATGGTGCCTCCCAGCGGTTTGAGCAGGCCCGAAAGCGTCCGCACCGTGGTGGTCTTGCCCGCTCCGTTGGCGCCGACCAGCGCCACGATCTCGCCCGCCGGCACGGTGAAGCTCACGTCCCAGAGCGCGGGCACCCGGCCATACGAGACCTGCAGATGCTCGACCTCAAGCATGGACGGCCCCCTCTCCCAGGTACGCGGCGATCACTTCGCGGTTCTTCACAATTTCCGCGGGCGGAGCGTCGCCAATCTTTACGCCATGATGCAGCACGACCACGCGATCTGAGATGCGCATGATGGCCTTCATGTGATGCTCCACCAGCATAATGGTGATGCCTTGATCGCGAATTCTCCGAACCAACTCGCAGGCCTCGTCGATCTCCGTGGGATTGAGCCCACCCATGGGCTCGTCGAGAAAGAGAATCTTCGGCCGCGTGGCCCGCGCGCGCGCGATTTCAAGCCGCTTCTGTTCGCCGAGCGTGAGGTCCGACGCGTGGCGCGCGGCCTGGCCCGACAGACCGACGATTTCCAGCATTCTCCGGGCCTCCGCCTCCGCCTTCGCGCGCCGTGGTTCGTGCAGGAAGGCGGCGAGCGTCACATTCTCAAGCACGTTCAGGTTACGGAACGGTTTGACGATTTGGAACGTGCGCGCGATGCCACGCTGCACGACCGCATGCGGCTTCAACCCCACCACGCTGCGCCCCTCGAGCAACACTTCGCCCGAAGTCGGCGGAATGAAACCCGACATCAAGTTGAAGGCCGTCGTCTTGCCCGCGCCATTCGGACCGATCAGGCCGAGGATCTCGCCCGCGTTCAGCTCAAATGACAGACTGGCGACCGCGCGGAGGCCGCCGAAGTCCTTCGTCAATTTGGTGACGCGCAGGAGCGACATGGTCAGGGTTTCCCTCCCAGCGAGAGCAACCGCCGGAAGCGCCCCCAGATTCCTTCCGGCATGTAACGGATGATCAGCATCATGAAGAGCCCGTAGAAAATGAGGTGACCCGACTTGAAGTGATCGCGGAAAATCTCGCTCAGCGTGACGAGGAAGATCGCGCCGACAATCGGTCCGCCGGTCGTGGCGATGCCGCCGACCACCGCGATGAAGACCATCTCGACCGAGTACGAGATGGAAAAGACGGCGTCCGGATCGATGTAGCGGAAATAGATCGCGTAGAAACCGCCGCCGAGTCCGACAAAGAATGCCGAGAGCACCAGCGCCATGACCCGGGTCTTCACCGTGTCGATGCCCGCCGCCTCCGCGCTGTCCATGTCTTCCCGAATCGCCAGCAAATAGGCGCCGAGCCGCGAACGCGAAATGGTGTGGGTGGCCGCCATCACGCCGGCGGTAAGCACCGCGATGACATAGTAAAAGGGGACCTTGCTCTCCCAGTTCACCGTTTGTCCGAAGAGAGAAAGCGTGGGCAGGTTCGTGATGAGCATCCCCATTGGGCCGGCGGTGAGCGTTTCCCAATTCAACACGATGATGCGGGTGATCTCCGCCACCGCGAGCGTGGCGAGCGAGAAATACGGACCGCGCAGGCGGAAACAAATCCAGCCGATCGGCAGGGCGAACATCCCGGCCAGGACGCCGCCGGCGAGCAGCCCAAGCCAGGGCGACCAGCCCAGCTTGAGATAGAAAATCATCGTGGTATACGCGCCGATCCCGAGGAAGGCGGCGTGTCCGAAGGAAACCTGGCCGGCGAACCCGCCCAGCAAATTCCAGGACGCACCCAGCAACGTCCAGAACAGCACCTGGATCAGCAGGTCCTGCTGGAACGTGTTCCGGGTGAGCAGTGGCGCCGCCAGCAGCAGGACCACCCCCACGGCGAACCAGACGCGATTCATGATTTCGCCGTCCCCCACAGGCCCGACGGCCGGAACAGCAGCACGCCCAAAAACAGCACGAACCCGATGACGTCCTTGTAAGCGACAGAAACGTAAACCGCACCAAACGATTCCACGATGGCGAGCAGGAGTCCGCCGAGAATGGCGCCCGGCACGGAACCGAGCCGGCCGAGCACCACGATGACGAAACACTTCACGCTCAAGATTTCACCGACGGTCGGATACAGGTAAAGGGAGGGCGCCAGCAGCACGCCGCCCGCGCCGGCGAGCGCGGTGCCGAGACCGAAGGTGATCATCTCGATGCGCGTCACGTTCACCCCCATGAGCGCCGCGGCGTCGGGATTTTGCGCGGTGGCGCGTACCGCCCGGCCCGTGTCGGTGCGCACGAGGAAAAAATAGAGCGCAAGCGTGATGACAATCGCGAGCACGAAGGCGATGGCCAGCGGGATGGGCACCGCGATGCCGAAGGGTCGTGCAGGCCGCAGCGCATAGTCGAGGTTGATGTTCCGGTAGTCGCCGCTCCACGCCAGCAATGCGAGGTTCGCGATCAAGAGCGACAGGCCGGCCGTGTAGAGCAGCGTGTTCAGCTCGCCGCCGGGGATGATCTTGCGCAGAAAGTAGCGGTGCACCGCCACGCCGAAGGCAAACAT
>JANMQT010000221.1:0-2307 GCA_031370675.1 Verrucomicrobiota bacterium | reverse complement strand
CGACGTTGACCGGCGCGACGAAACTCATCGCGTCGATGGCCACGGTGGTGACGCGGCATTTCGCGAATCGGCGCGCGGCGACGCCCGCGCCGAGATCCATTTGCGAGAGGACCCAGCCGCCGAAGATGTCGCCGTTCGCGTTGGCGTCGGCGGGCATCGCGATGGTGCGGATGACGATGTCACCGGTCGGTTCGAGGGGCTCGGGGGCGGGAGGCATGGGGAGGGGAAGGCGGAATTTAGAATGCGGAATGCGGAATGGCGAATGGGGAGTCGAGGGACGAGCGTCGAGGGTCGAGGGCCAAAGGGGCGGACTGGGAGTCGAAGGTCGAAGGTCGAAAGTCGAAGGCCTGAGGCAAGGGAATGCCGAATGACGAACGCCGAATTTAGAATGCGGAATGGGGAATGGCGGAGAGCGGCGATCAGGCGTAGGCGCGGTAGAAGAAGGCGAGGGTGACGACGACGTTGAGAACGGTGATGGCGGTGCGCAGGTGGTCGGGATTCAAACGGCGGGCGACGCGCGCGCCGACGTGTCCGCCGATGACGGCGGCGACGAGCATCAGCAGCGTCTGGGGCCACCAAACCTTGCCGGCGAGGGTGAAACAGATCACCGCGACGCTGTTCATCGCGCTGACCAGCAGCACGCGGGTGGCGCTCATGGACTTGAGGTCGGCCACGCCGAACAGGCTCCACATTGCGAGCATCATCAGGCCCACTGCGCCGCCGAAATAACCGCCGTAGATCGCGACGAGGAATTGAAACGCCAGCAACAAACCGGCGCCGACCTCGACCCGCTTCTGCAAGGCCAAGGTCAGGCGCGGACCGAAGTAGAACATGAAGCTCGAGACCAGCAGCAGCCACGGCACGATGCGATCGAACGAGGTGGCCGGCAGCCAGAGCAGCAGCAAGGCTCCGACGAGCCCGCCGGCGACGCTGGCGGCGAGCATGGCGGGAAACGAGACGCGGCCGAAGCCGCGAAAGTCATCGCGATAGGCCCACGCGCTAGCGCAGGTGCCCGGGAAAAGCGCGACGGTGCTGGTGGCATTGGCGATGACGCCGGGCACGCCGGTGAAGACCAGCGCCGGAAACGTGAGAAACGATCCGCCACCCGCCACCCCGTTCATCACGCCGGCGCCGAGCGCGGCGAAAAACAAGAGCAGGTAATCTTGCATCGAGACAAACAAAGGCGTCGACGTCTCGCCGCAGCCCCGCGTGAGCTGGCCCTATTGTCCCGGGTGGGACGCCTGGTACTGCGCCACCTGCGCGCGCACGTTTTCGCGCACGGCGAGAAACATTTCCCGCAGGGCCTGTTGGTTGGCCTCGAGATCCTTGGTGTGAATGGACATGCGATGTTGCAGCACGGTACCGCCGGGAGGCTGGGCAATCCCGCGGATGAAAAGATGGCCGCTGGGCTTGCCGCCAGACTGTCCGTGGAAATGGCGCATGACCCGCGTCGCGAGGTCGAGCAGCATCCAACCGGGGACATCGGTAAACTCGCTTTCCTCGATCATGGAGGAATCATTGGTCCGCGTCGGCGACGCGTCCGGCTCATAGCGCAGCCGAAATTTGATCGGGACAAGGGGTGTCTGGCTCACAGGCCTCAGGATTCCATTGGGTTCCGGTGGAAGCAAAGGTGAATTTGGGAGTCGAGGGCCAGCAGGGGGACGGGGAAGTCGAAAGTCGAAGGTCGAAGGTCGAAAGCCCGAGGGTGGAGGGGCAGGCGGTGGGGGGAGATGGCACGGGGTAAGCTTGGGGGTAGGTGCGGCGGCGCAGGCCGCGGCATTTCCATGGCTCGACTCCCTTTTGATCTTCCGAACGGCGCTTTCGGTCCGAACGCTTGACCATGAAGGGTGATCATCCACCGGTCTTCATCAGCGCGTCGAGCGGCGATCTGAAGAGCGTTCGCGAGGCGGTGAAAGTCGCCCTGCTGACGCTGGGGTACTTCCCGGTGGAGCAGGCGCATTTCGGTCCCGAGCCGCGGACGCTCGTGGAGTTGTTGCGGAAGAAGATTGCGGACAGCGCCGCCGTCATTCACATCGTCGGCGAGCGCTATGGCGCGGAGCCCGAGCAGGTCGCGCCCGGACAGCCGCGCCGCAGCTACACGCAGCTCGAATACGAGTTTGCGCGCGAGCTGAAGAAGCCGCTCTACATCTTCGTTTGCGGCGAGGATTTTCCGTACGACCCCAACATGCCCGAGCCCGACGAGGTGCGGCAATTGCAGGCGGAACACCGCCGGCGCGTGCTGGGGTCGGGCCAGCATTACCACTTGGTGTCGGATTTTCCGCAGCTCGACCAGCGGGTGCGCGAGCT
>JANMQT010000089.1:0-2392 GCA_031370675.1 Verrucomicrobiota bacterium | reverse complement strand
TACAGCGCGATCAACCTCCTCTTTTTCTGGGCGCTCCTGTGCGGCATGGTGCGAATCCTACGGCCCGCCGGCGCATTTCAATACGCCTGCATCGCCGCGGCCGTGCTGGGCACCGGCTCGCTCGTTTCCATTGTACGCGCGCTCGTCGATCTGCCGGCCGCCACGTTTGTGTTTTTTGGCGCCGCGCTCGGCGGGACCATGGGCGCCGCCAGCCTCGGCGCCGCGATGCTGACGCGGGAGACGTCGTTGCTCGCGATTGGCGCATTGCTTTCTCCCGGGTGCTGGCAATCGCCACAGAACATCAGACGCCACGCCGGCCGGTTGGCGATGGCCTGTGTGCCGCTTGCGCTTTGGCTGGTGTTTGTCTTCGTCCGGTTCGGCACCGATGCCGCGGCGGGCGTGAGCAATTTCGGCTGGCCCTTCGTCCAGTTGACCCAAACCATCTGGCACAACTTTGCCGCTCTGCCGGAAACCACCTTCCGGTTCCCCTGGTTCCGGATCACGAGCTGGGAGTTTCGCCTGGTCGAATGCCTTGCGCCCCTGTCGATGCTCGTCCAGGGGATCTACCTGATCCGGTACCGAAATCCCGGCTCCGCGTATTGGCGCGCGGGGATCGCCTTCGTGCCGCTGTTCCTTTGTCTGGGCTCCGCCGTCCTTTACGAACACCTCAATTATCTGCGAGCGTTGCTGCCGATGACGATCGCCTTCCAGATCGAGTTGATGCGGGCCACCGCCCCGTCGCGCTGGGCCTGGTTTGCCGCAGGCAACCTCGGGTTGGGCCTGGAATTTCATGGCCTCCTCGTGAAGATCATCCTGCCCACGTCATGAAACTCTCCGTCGTCATCCCGTGCTTCAATGAGCAGGCCACCCTGCTCGATCTGCTGCGCGCCGTGAAGGCGGGACCCGTGCAGGATCTCGAGATTATCCTGGTCGACGACGCATCCACCGACGGCACGCGCGAGATTATCGAGCGCGAGGCGCGCACGCTGGTGGATCAGGTTATCCTCCACGAGGTGAACCGGGGCAAGGGCGCTGCGCTGCGCAGCGGGTTCGCCGCGGCCACCGGCGACGTGGTCATCGTGCAGGACGCCGATCTCGAGTACACGCCCGACGACTATCCGAAGCTGCTCGATCCGATCTTGAAGCGTCGGGCCGACGTCGTTTTTGGATCGCGCTTCACCGGTGGCGACGCCCATCGTGTCGTCTATTTCTGGCACATGGTGGGGAACCGTTTCCTGACGCTGCTCTCGAATATGTGCACGAACCTCAACCTCACGGACATGGAGACCTGCTACAAAATGTTCCGGAGGGAAATCATCCAGCAGATCACGATCGAGGAGGAGCGGTTCGGATTTGAGCCCGAGATCACGGCCAAGGTCGCGAAACTTCCCGGCTGCGTGATCTACGAGGTGGGCATCTCGTACTACGGCCGGACCTACGAGGAGGGGAAGAAAATCGGCTGGCGCGACGGCTTCCGCGCCATCTACGCCATCCTCAAGTACAACCTCTTCCGCTGACCACGCGTGCCTTCCTGCGACATCCTCATTGCCGGCTGCGGTTACGCGGGTGCCGTGCTCGCCGAACGCCTCGCGAGCCAGTGCGGCCTGCACTGCCTTGTTGTCGACCGTCGCACCCACATCGGCGGCAACGCCTACGACGCGCCTGATGCCGCCGGCATCCTGCTCCACACCTATGGTCCGCATTACTTCCGGACGAATTCCCCGCGCATCCGCGAATACCTTTCGCAGTTCACGGAATGGCATCCAGTCGACTACAAGATTCTTTCGTGGGCGGAAGGCCGGTTCTGGCAGTTCCCGATCAATCTCAACACCTTTGAGCAATTGCTGGGTCGGCCGCCCGGCTCGTGCACAAGCGAGGAAATGGCCGCCACGCTAGCGGAGTGGCGCGTGCCGATTGATGCGCCGAAAAATTCCGAGGAGGTCATCGTCTCGCAGGTCGGCTGGCGGCTCTACGAGCTGTTCTTCAAGAACTACACCCTCAAGCAGTGGCGGCGCGACCCGAAGGATCTCGATGCCTCGGTCTGCGGCCGCATCCCCATCCGCACGAATCGCGATGATCGCTATCTCGCGGAAAACTTCCAGGCCCTCCCGCGCGACGGCTACACCGCGATGTTCCGGCGCATTCTCGACCACCCGAAGATCGAGGTCCGCCTCGGGGTCGACTACCGCGAACTCCTGCCACACACCCCGCATCGTCATCTCATCTACACCGGGATGATCGATGAATATTTCGGCCATCGCTTCGGCGCGCTCCCGTATCGCTCCCTGCGCTTCGAGCCGGAGACGCTGCCAGTGGAATATTTCCAGCCGGTAATGCAGGTGAATTACCCCAACGAGAATGAGTTCACCCGCATCGTGGAAATCAAGCATGC
>JANMQT010000393.1:0-2543 GCA_031370675.1 Verrucomicrobiota bacterium | reverse complement strand
GGCATCACCAGCGACTATCTCGAGCGCGGAGCCAGCCCACAGAACACGGTGCTGACCTTCCTCCTGGAAGGCTTCGGCAACGCGTCGATGCCTGCGTTCCAGAGTTCGGACAAGGAGATCTTTATCTCGGTCGATGGCGGGGCAACCTTCGGCTATGCCGTTTACCTGAGCTCTCAGGCGAATGGCTCGGCCAGCAGCAATGTTTACGTGCCGGTCATCGTCAACCAAACGACGGGCGGCGCCATCTTCCGCTTCCGGACGAACGGCCTTTCCCCGGCGACCCGCGACACGAACAGCTATAACAACAGCGTAGTGACGATTCCGGTCCTCGGAACCGACATTGGATTGGCGGGCGCAGGCCAGCCGACGCAGCTCTTGTACGAGGTTGTCTCATTTGATCGCCAGACGGGAAACATCGTAGATGACACCGGCCTGCTGATTTACGACCTGGCCAAGCCCGGCTTGGATGCCCAGGGCGGCAACCTGGATCCGTTCTTCTACAACGATCTGCCGACCACCACGATTCCCGTGACCTACAATGGCGCCAATTATCAGGGTAACGGCTCGCTCGGATTGGTCTTGGCCCACATGCACAATGGCACCGGCGCCCGCACGGACGTCGTGACGTTCGCCTCACCGACGATCACGAGCTTCTCGCCCGCGAGCGGCAAAGTCGGCAGCCAGGTCGTGATCACCGGCACCAACTTCGGCCCCGGCACCGCGGTCACGTTCTTCAATAACAAACCCGCGACGGGTGTTGTGGTCATTTCCAGTACCACGATCTTGGCGAATGTCCCTCCAGGGGCGGTCACTGGCAACATCCGCGTGAGTAATGCTGCCGGCGCCTCGGCCAGCAGGACGAAATTCACCGTGACACCGTAAGGAATTACGGGTATCCCTCCACGAACCCCGCATTATGACCAAAATGAGTTATCACCGAAATCGAACCGGCATCCACTCGGTGCTCGCCGTGCTTGGCCTCGCTTTGGCTTCCACCGCTTCGGCGGTGGTGGTCCAGGACTTCGAGAGTGGCATCGGGCCGAATGGCTTCATCTTCGGAGATGCAGCCCGTATTACGACCCCCTACGCTGGGATCGCCGCATTCGCTGGCAGTGGCCAACTGATGCTGACGTCGTTTGGCAGCAATGCCAGCGATGGCGGCGGGGTGAATGGCAACGCGGTCACCGCTGTGTCTCTGAATACATCGCTTGGTCTGCCGGCCGGAACCGTTCAGGCGGCCGCTCCAGCTGGTCAGATCGCGATCGAAGGATCGGGGTATTCTTTCACGCTACCGACGAGCTTGAACGTGGGCGACGTTGTCAGTTTCAGCTACAACTTCCTGACGGCCGACGGCCTGCACCAGGATTACGCGTTTGCGGTTCTGCTCAATACCGCGACCCAGGCGACGACGATTCTCCGGCTGGCGAATGCGCTTACAACGCCTCTGCCCGGCAACGGCGGAGATGCGACCAGTCGATTCTCCGCCAGCACGAACTATTTGACCTCCACCGGCTTCACCATTGCCACGGCGGGTAATTATCAGATCTCGTTCGGCGTGATCGACGTTCTCAACAATCAACTCGGATCGGCCCTCCTGCTCGACAACATCACAGTCACCTCGGTGCCGGAGCCGTCGACGCTGGCTCTCGCGGGGCTTGGTGCCCTGGGCGTGGCGGGCTTCCTCCGCCGCCGCAAGGCCTGAGACCTGTCATCTTTCCAAAATGGCCGGAGCGAAAGCTCCGGCTTTTTTGTTGGCTAGTGCTCCCGCCGACCGAGCGATTGAATCAGTTCCCCGAGCGACCGCGCTTCGCTCATCAGGCCGTTGAGCCGCGCGAGTTCCGCGTCGTTAAACGCCTGATTCAATGAGACCGGGTACCGTTCGCCACGGTAGTTGAACACCACTTCGTCCCAGTGAATGGACGCAATCTCCGGCTGGAAACGCGCCACCGCGCGGCCGCGGAAAAAGGCCCGCGTGGTGTCCGGCGGCATGAAGATCGCGTTGCGGATCGTCTCTTCGTCGAGGAACCGCCGCATCTGCCCATCGCGCACCAGGGCGTGGTGCAGGCCATCCTCGATGTCCACGTTGTGATATTCGAGGTCGAGCGACTGCAGCCACGGATGATCCAGCGCGACACCCTCCTCCTCCATGAACGTGTCGAGCAGGTATTTCTTCGCCACCCAATCGCATCGATCGCGGCACAACGAAACGTCGCGGTTCAAGTCATGCAGCACCTGTTCCCATTCGTCGAGAATCCACTTCGTCTCGCCGTCGGGTAGCGGATGAAGCTTGCGCGCGGCGGCCAGATACTGCCGCTGGATTTCAATGGCGGATATCTTCCGGCCGTCCTGCAGCTCGACGATCCAGGCGTGGGTTGCATCGCGGCTGATCGCCTTGGTCGCCTCGATCGGCTGCGCCAGCTCGATCGCCGGTGCGCGACCCTGCTCGATCAGATCAAGCACCAGCGACGTTGTGCCGATCTTCAGCGCGCAGGCGAATTCGCTCATATTCGCGTCGCCGATGATGACGTGGAAGCGCCGGAAGC
>JANMQT010000356.1:0-2653 GCA_031370675.1 Verrucomicrobiota bacterium | reverse complement strand
ACGGTGGCGGTGGTGGTGCCGTCGCCCGCGATGTCGCTGGTCTTGCTGGCGACTTCGCGCACGAGCTGGGCGCCCATGTTTTCGTACGGATCCTCAAGCTCGATCTCCTTGGCGACCGTGACACCGTCCTTGGTGATGGTCGGGGAGCCGAATTTTTTGTCGAGGATGACGTTGCGGCCGGATGGCCCGAGGGTGGCCTTGACGGCCCGGGAGAGTTTCTCGATTCCGCGCAGCAGAGCGTGCCGGGCGGTTTCGTCGAATTGGAGTTGTTTGGCTGCCATAATTTTTAAGTGACTAAGTGATGAGTGATAAGTGATGAGTCATTCCAACGATCGGTGACTTCTGTTCTCTGTCCTTTGTCTTCTGATCGCTGGGACCGTGGGTTTCGTTAGTGAAGAATACCGAGGATGTCGTCCTCGCGGAGGAGCGTGTAGGTCTCGCCGTCGAGCTTCACTTCCGTGCCGCCGTACTTCGAGATGAGGACGATGTCGCCCTTCTTGACGGTGAAGGGAATCTTCTTGCCGTCGTCGTCGATCTTGCCCGTACCGAGCGCGATGACTTTGCCTTCCTGGGGCTTCTCCTTGGCGGAGTCGGGGATGATGATCCCACCCTTTTTCACTTCTTTTTCCTCAAGCGGCTGCACGAGAACGCGGTCGCCGAGAGGTTGGATGCTATTGGCCATGTGTTATTGGTTTTTGCGGGTTTGGTTTTGTCATCAGCCGCCGCGCGAGCATGGGATGCCGGACTGCGGCTGAATCGGATTGGTTCTAACGATGCGCGGCGGGATGGTTCACATCGCGCCGCGCGCCGAAATCTTTATTTCTTGTCCTTGTCGACCATTTCGAAGTCGGCATCGACGACTTTGCCGTCGGCCTTCTTTTCCTTGGGTTTGTCGCCGGACTCAGCGTGCGCTTCTTCCGTGGGGCCCCCGGGTTCGCCCGAGGGCGTGGCGCCGGCGGCGGCGGAGGCCTGCTTGTAGAGTTCGGCGCTGATCACGCCGAACTTCTCCTGCAGATCGTCCGAGGCTTTCTTGATCGCCTCGGTGTCGCCACCTTCGATGGCCTTGCGCACTTCCGCGATCGCTTCCTCGACGGGCTTCCTGTTCTCCTCGGAAACCTTGTCGCCGAGTTCCTTGAGCTGCTTCTCGCACTGGTAGGCGAGGGAGTCGGCCTGGTTCTTGGTCTCGATGGCGTCCTTGGCGGTCTTGTCCTCTTCGGCGTGCGCCTCGGCTTCCTTCTGCATGCGCTCGATCTCTTCTTTCGAGAGACCGCTGGAACCGGTGATGGAGATCTTCTGCTCCTTCTGCGTGCCGAGGTCCTTGGCGCTGACGTGCAGGATGCCGTTGGCGTCGATGTCGAAGGTGACTTCAATCTGCGGCGTGCCACGCGCGGCCGGCGGGATGCCGTCGAGGTGGAACTTGCCGAGATTCTTGTTGTCGCGCGAGAGCGGGCGCTCGCCCTGCAGCACGACGATTTCCACGCCGGGCTGATTGTCGCTGTAGGTCGAGAAGATCTGCGACTTGCGCGTCGGGATGGTGGTGTTGCGCGGGATCATCGGGGTGGCGACGCCACCGGCGGTTTCGATCGCGAGCGTCAGCGGCGTGACGTCGAGCAGGAGCACGTCCTTGACGTCGCCCTTGAGGACTCCGCCCTGGATGGCGGCGCCGACCGCGACCACTTCGTCGGGGTTCACGCCCTTGTGCGGCTCCTTGCTGACGAGCTTGCGCGCGGTCTCGATGACCTTGGGCATGCGGGTCATGCCGCCGACGAGCACGAGCTCATCGATCTGCGCGGCCTTAAGCTCCGCGTCCTTGAGACAGTCGGTCACCGGCTTCATGGTGCGCTCGAAGAGATCGTCGGTGAGCTGCTCAAGCTTGGCGCGCGTCAGCTTCTTGGCGATGTGCTTAGGGCCGGTCTGGTCGGCCGTGATGAAGGGGAGATTGATTTCGTATTCCTGCGCGGACGAAAGCGCGATCTTGGCTTTCTCGGCTTCCTCCTTGATGCGCTGGATGGCGTCGGCCTGCTTGGTGAGATCGATGCCGGAGTCCGTCTTGAACTCCTTCACGATCCAATCGACCAGGCGGTTGTCCCAATCGTCACCACCGAGGTGCGTGTCGCCGTTGGTGGCCTTCACCTCGAAGACGCCGTCGCCGATTTCGAGCACGGAGATGTCGAACGTGCCGCCGCCCAGATCGTAGACCGCGATCTTTTCGTCCTTTTTCTTGTCGAGGCCGTAGGCCAGCGACGCGGCGGTCGGCTCATTGATGATGCGCAGCACCTCGAGGCCGGCGATCTTGCCGGCGTCCTTGGTGGCATTGCGCTGCGAATCGTTGAAGTAGGCGGGGACGGTGATGACCGCCTGCGTGATCTTCTCGCCGAGCTTGGCTTCCGCGTCGGCCTTGAGCTTCGCGAGGATCATCGCGCTGATTTCGGGCGGGGAGAATTTCTTCTTCTCGCCGTTGAATTCCACTTCGATGTGGGCGTCGCCATTGGCGGCCTTCACCATCTTGTAGGGCATGCGCTTGGTGTCGCCGGCCTTTTCAATTTCGTCGAACTTGCGACCCATGAAGCGCTTGACGGAGAATATCGTATTGGTGGCGTTGGTCACCGCCTGGCGCTTGGCGGCCTGGCCGACGAGACGTTCGCCGGTCTTG
>JANMQT010000339.1:0-5596 GCA_031370675.1 Verrucomicrobiota bacterium | reverse complement strand
AGCGCGAGTTGCACGGGAAATCCCGGCAGGCTGTCGGCGTACGGTTCCAGCACGCGCCGCAACTCCGAATCGAGCCCCCGCATGTGGCGACCGGAAAAAACGCGGGTCACGCGCGTGTCGCCATCGCCCGCGCGGCCCAGCGCATCCTTCCACGTGCGGGATGCGCCGCATTCCGTGCTGCGCAGGAACGCCGTTCCGAGTTGCGCCGCGGCGGCCCCGAGCGCAAGCGCCGCCGCCACGCCGCGACCATCCGTGATTCCGCCCGCGGCGATCACGGGAAGGCGCACGGCATCCACGATTTGCGGAACGAGAGCCATCGTTCCGGTCATCATGGTGGTCCAGTCATGCAGGAAAGTCCCGCGATGCCCGCCGGCTTCGCTGCCTTGCGCGCAAATCGCGTCGGCCCCCAGCGCTTCCCATGCGCGGGCTTCCGCGACACTCGTGACGGTGCCGATCACAAAACAGCCCGCCGCGTGCAGGGCATCGATTCGCGCCTGGTTGAGGATGCCGAACGTGAAGCTTACGACCGGCGGGGCCAGGGCCACGAGTCGCTCGAATTGCGCGGCAAAACTCTCGCCGAATTTAGTAGGCGGTGGCGCGTCCGCCGCGAGGCCGAGTTTCTCGCGGATGGGCCGCAGGAGTTTCCAGGCCGCGGCTACCACGTCTGCATCCGGCGTCTGCAATTCTTCCAGCACAAAAAGATTCACGGCGAACGGCCGCGCGGTGAGCCGACGGATTTCCGCCACGTCACGGTCCATCGCGTCCGGCGCGTGCATGGCGCAGCCGAGGCAGCCGAGCCCGCCGGCGTCCGACACGGCGGTCACGAGGGGCGGGGTCGTCGCGCCACTCGCCATCGGGGCGAGCACAATCGGCAACGGGAGCGAAGCAAAGCCGGAGAATCGGAGATGAGCCATCTGAACTGACTAATTCCCCGGTGCTGATCCGCAAGCAGGAAAACCTTGACGCGACCGCGTCTCCACCCCCGCATCCGCGGGGGATTCCTGAGGTGCGTGCCTAAGGAGCCTTGATCCAGCCACCGGCGGCCTGCAGGGGCGGTCGGGCCTCGCCCGTCGTGACCCATGCGGCCAGGGCCGTGGCTTCGCCGGTGGTCGGCGTGGTGAGCGGGACGGACGCGGTGAAGCGGTTCCCCTCCGCGGTGAGCTTCGCCGTCACGAGTTGCAGCACGACAAAATCGTGGCGCAGTTTTCTTCCGCCGTTCTCGCCGCGTTTGACGTCCGACTCGAGATTCATTCCGAGCAGCGCGACTTCGACGTGGCTTGGCCTGGGCGCCGCGCTGGCTGCGGTAAAGACAATCTCCGCGCGCGTACGGTCACGGAGAATGACCTTCAACCTGCCGGCCGCGCCCGCCGAGGGCGCGGGCAGGGGCTGGCCGTCGAAAATGCCGCGCCACTCGCGTCCGTTCACGGCGACTTCAGGCGTGTACACGGAATTCCCCTGCCACGCGGCGGCATAACGATGCTGCCGCGCAGTAAATTCCGCCGACGAGAATCGATCGGTCCACCCGAGCCGATTCCAGTAATCCACGTGATAGGCGACCGGCACGTAAGATTTCCACAGCTCGGGATTCGACTTGAGCCGGCTGAGCCAGGCGTCCGCTGGCGGGCAACTGCTGCAACCCTCCGATGTAAACAGTTCCACCAGTACGGCTGGCGCGTCGGCGCTTTCAATCGTAACTGGCTCCGCGCCTGTGGCCATGCAGGGAGCAGCCATCAGGACCGCAACTGCGCGCAAGAGCATCGGGGCTGCACGAGAGCCGGCGGAAACGTCCCGTCGCGGCCCGGTTTGAAAGTTTGGATCCATTTGTTTGAGAGGATTAAGTGGAACCATTATTCCCGCGGCTCGTCGCTCCGCCTGGGCCGGTCGATCGAGTACGCATCTATCGGCGGCGGCGCGCATGGCGCGCGAGCGCAGCGCCACCGAGGAGCAACAGGGCCACGGTTCCCGGCTCGGGCACCGTGGTCATGATGTTTCCGATCGCGACCTGGTTTGTCACTCCCTCGACCCCGTTCTGGAACATGAAGATTTCGGAAATGCCGCTGCCGGGATTCAACAAGCTCTGGGTGGTTTCGAACACGCCATTCAGGTAGACCGACACGGTTCCCGCCGCGAAATTCAACAGGAACTGGAAATGGTGGGTCTCGCCGAGGGTAAACGAGCCGAACGGCAGAATGGTGCCGGGCACGTCGGGAAGCTTGATTCCGAAATCTCCGCCGGTGGCGCTGGTCGGCGTGACGGCGAACCGGAACAAGCGTTGCGAATCCAAGCCGAAGACATTGACCGCGAACGCCTGCCCGTTGGGTGCTCCCGGCGCGGGCTGGGGGAGACCGGTCGCGGGCATCTGCATTATGTTCAGGTCGAATTGAATCAACGCGAGCGGCGCCGTGACGAGAAATTGCGTGTCGAGGTATTGCGCCCCGGTCCCGCCTTGGGTCGTGGTCATAACCGCGCCGCGCGCCGGCTGGCCCGCAATGGTCAGCGCATTTTGCACCTGCACGGTGCCGGTCACCGGCCCCGTGTCCGGGAAGCCCCCGATCGCATAGAGCGTGCTTTGCGGAATGGGATCCACCGACGGAAATGTCGTCGGAGGCGTCGACCCGAGCGGAACGCCGGCAAAGTTAAAATTCGTGATGATGTCATCCAGTCCGAAGTTGTCGCCGTGCAGCGTTGACGTGCCCGTCGCGATGACGCACGCCGCGACCCCGACCGCCAGGCGGCGCCAGCGAAGCAGGGGAGTTGCGAGCAGCCGGTGCATATCGTCGTTGTGCCTGATTTGACCGCGGCGCGCGAGGGAGAAATGACGGGAAGACACGCCCGCCATGGCAGACCACCGAGTTGCTCGCGCAGGACGGCCTGTACGCGAACTTGTTTCGCATGCAGGCGCAGGGATACCTTGCGCGTGAAGGCGCTCCGCATGCCGAGGTTGGAATGAATTCCGCATGACGAAACACCAGGCTGCTGGCGCGCCTGGGTGGGTGATTCGCGGCTTGTCATTTCGGACATTTCCGTTTTGGCTGAGGCGATGAAAATGGCATTCCGATTTCTTGGTGTCGGCCTGTTGCTCATGCTGCTCAGCGCGTGCTCCAAGCCGCTGCCGGCCGATCGCGCCAACTACGCGGGCGACTGGCGCGCGCCCGAAATGCGGCTCGTCATCTCCAGTGGCGGTCGAGTGGATTACCGCCGCGCCGCGGGAGCGGGCGCCGCCACCACCGTGCAGGCCCCCATCCAGAAATTTGAAGGTAACGATTTCATTGCCGGCCTCGCCTTCTTCAACACGAGATTCGTCGTCTCCAAGCCGCCCACGCTCCAGAACGGCGTCTGGAAAATGACGGTCGACGGCGTGGAACTGACCCGGATGCCATAGCTGACGATGTCTGGTCATCGCGCGGCAGCTTGGATCACCTCCCGAGATCCGGCCAATCGCCAGCCAAGAGGTAGCCGAGGCGGTTCTTGTCCAGCTTCCAGAACTCTGCGCGCAGCTCCTTCTTCAGCGGTTCGTGATGGCTCTCGTCCTCGATCGTGACGTAGCCCTTGCCGCCGTTAATGAGCTTCCATTCGGCTTTCGCGTTGCGGTGATCGGGGCCGCTCTTGACCGACGCGAGGTACTCCGCCTTGCTCAAGCGCCCGTCCTTGTTCACGTCCGCTTTTTCGAATCGGCGGCGCATTTCGAAATCCACGAATTCCTGTTCGCTGACGCGGCCGTCGCTGTTCGCGTCGGCCGCGGCAAACTGCGCTTCCTGGTGGGCGGTCCTTTCCGCCGGCCTCATCGCTTTGTTTTCCGAGAGCAGGGTCCAGGGGGCCAGCGTAGCGCCGCAGAGGAGCAGCAGGGCGGCGGGCAGTTGAAGCGAATTGTTCATGGGGCGGCGGGCGTTCAACGAGGGTAAATAGCAGGAGCCGATCCGCGGCGCGCCACGCGCGGGTGGCGGTGGGGAATCGTTCCTGCTAACACGTAGCCCCAACCTCCGATCACCCGAGTGGGCGATCGCCGTGAACGCCTGTACCCAAGGATTCCGCCACCTCCGACACTCAACCCTGCGCCCGCGATCGAAGCACCCGCATGAACTCAGACGAATTATTTTTTCTCCCGAGGGGGACTTTTCCAGTGGCCGGAACGCCCGATGGCCAGACGGGATACTGGGTCTTGGTTCGCGATGTCCCCCGCGAGGAATTGGAAGTCGGGCAGGCCAGCAGGGTGGATGATTCCAAGCCGGGCAACGGGACGGAATATCCACGGAAGGACTTTCCGCGTTACGAGCGGATCAAGGTTTACCCCCAAGGCAGCCAGGGCGCGGATCCCGTTGAGGTGGATCGCCGCGTCGTTTAGGAGCCTGGCAAATCTGGCCGTGGCCGGCCGGGGGATGGGTCAGGTTTTGTCCGTCTCCCGCGTGCCGCCGTAGTGCACCATCTGGTCGGCATAATGCCAGCGCCAGACGAAGAATCGCAGCGCCGCGCAATCGCGTTCCCACGACTCGCGCTGCTCCAGATAGAGCCGGTGCTCGTCCTTCAGCCACTCCAGCTCCTCCGGCAGCGTGGCCTCACCCCGCGCCCATTGATTGATGACCATGAAGTCCTTGTCCTCGATTTTCCCGGCCTCGGCGTGGGCGCGGAGAACGTTCACGGGCTTGGGGGGCAAATCCTTCACGACGAACCAATCGGGCAGGTCTGGGGCGTGCGCGGCAAAATAGTCACGCCGGGCAATGACCTCCGTGTGGTCGGTCTTGCGCGGCGCGGGCACTTTCCTCGTGGTGCGCGGAATCGTTTGATCGTTCATCTTCGGCTGGGGCAGGTAAAAAAGTCGGGCGGACCCCCCCCTTGCATCGCAGAAAGCGTGCCGCCCGGCCGGTGGAACGCGCCGGGGCATTGCGATCCCCCGGCTTGGCAACCAATCCCGCATTCGATATCGGCCATCGCCCCGGCCTAGCCGTTGATCATCGCCATCATGTCGGCGTGATACCGCGCGCCTGCAGCGACGCCGGGTGGGAAGAGTCGATCCAGTTCGAGCCGGTCGTCGGTGGTAAGGACCACCTCCAGGGCACCGAGATTGTCCTCCAGGTAGCGCAGTCGCTTCGTCCCGGGAATCGGCACAATATCCTCGCCTTGGGCCAGGACCCACGCGAGTGCGAGTTGCGCGGGCGTGCAGCCCTTGCGACCGGCGAGCGACTTCACGTGGTCCGCCAGCACGCGGTTCTGCTCCATCGCCTCAGCCTGAAAACGCGGCAGGTTCTTCCGCCGCCAGTCATCCGGATCCAAGTCCGCCATTTTCTGAATCGCGCCGGTCAGGAAACCGCGGCCAAGCGGGCTGTACGGCACAAAGCCGACGTCCAGTTCACGGCACGTCGCGAGCACGCCGTTCGACTCCACGTCGCGGGTCCAGAGCGAGTACTCGCTCTGCAGAGCCGCGATCGGATGCACTGCCGCCGCGCGGCGCAGCGTGGCCGGCGCCGCCTCGGAAAGTCCAAGCGCCCGTACCTTTCCCAACCGCACAAGTTCTGCCATCGCGCCCACCGTGTCCTCGATGGGGACGGCCGGATCCACGCGGTGCTGGTAGAAAAGATCAATCCTCTCCACGCCGAGCCGT
>JANMQT010000251.1:0-11746 GCA_031370675.1 Verrucomicrobiota bacterium | reverse complement strand
CAATTCGTCGGGCGCCATCGCGAAGCCCAGCTTGTGGATCGGCGCGCCGAAGCGGCTGCTCGCCCCGGCAATCCGCAGGTCGCAGCTCGCCGCGATTTCGAGTCCACCCCCAACGCAAAATCCCTCGATCAATGCGACGGTCGGATGCGTGCAATCGGCGATCGCCCGCAGTGCTCCGGCGATGATTTCGCGATGGAAAACGTGCAATTGCTCAAGATTTCCGCGGGCCTCCGGGAATTGCGCGATGTCAGCCCCGGCCGCAAAATTTCCATCGGCCCCGCGCACCACGATGCAGCGGAGTGACTCGTCCGCGGAGAGCGCGGCAAAGGTCTGCCCGAGCGCCTGCCACATCTCGACCGAGATGGCGTTCAGCTTGCCGGGGTTGACGAGCGTGACGGTGGTCACGGCGTCCTTTCGGTCGGTGGTCAGGGTTCCCATGGCAAAGTGCGCAAGTGTCCGTCGTAATCCGGGGGCCGGTCAAGACGCCTGCGGCGGAAACTCGAAACCCGAAATTCGAAACTCGAAGAAAAAGGGGAAATCCGAGAAAAGTCTAACGAGCGGAAAGTCGGCGGTTGGCGACTTGAACATCACGATTCGATTTTTCCCATGTCAAATCTTTTAAACTTACTTCGAGTCTCGAATTTCGGATTTCGAGTTTCCCAGCCTAGGCAAGGCCCAGTGCGTCGCTCAGATCCTCGATCAGATCTTCCACGTGCTCCAGTCCCACCGAGAGGCGCAGCAGATTTCGCGGCGTCGCGGTATCCGGACCCTCGACCGAGGCCCGGTGCTCGATCAGCGTTTCCACGCCGCCGAGACTGGTGGCCCGCGTGATTAACCGCACGGCGGCCGCCACCGCCATGGCGCCCGCCTCGCCGCCGCGCACCTCGAAGGAAAGCATCGCGCCGAACCCATGCATCTGGCGCGCCGCAACGTCGTGGTTTGGGTGCGTCGCGAGGCCTGGATAATTCACGACCTCGACGCGCGGGTGCCCTGCAAGAAACGCCGCGACGCGGCCCGCCGACTCCGATTGCAGTCGCACGCGCGCCGGCATCGTCGGAATGCTGCGCAACAACAGCCAGCAATCAAACGGCGACGGCACGCCGCCGCTCAGCCGCTGAATCGCGCGCAGGCGCTCCGCCAGAGCGCCATTCGGCGTCTCGCGCAGGATCAACGCGCCGCCGAGGACATCGCTGTGACCACCAAAATATTTCGTTGTCGAGTGCATCACGAGATCCGCGCCAAATTCCAGTGGACGCTGCAGCAGCGGGGTCGCCCACGTGTTGTCCACCGCGAAGAGCGCGCCGTGTTGCCGGGCGATCCCGGCGATCGCCGCGAGGTCCGCAATGCGAAGTTGCGGGTTCGAGGGCGTCTCCGCCCAGATCAGCCGCGTAGCCGGGCGCAGCGCGGCGCGCAGGGCTTCCAAATCGCGCAGATCGACGAAGTCCGCGGCCAACCCCCAGCGGGCGAGCACATCGCGTACAAGGTAGCGCGTGCCATGGTATAAATCGGACGGGAGGATGACGTGGTCACCGGTGGCGAGCGACTGCAGGACCGCGGCCGTCGCCGCCTGCCCGGAGC
The DNA here is from genome assembly GCA_031370675.1 of Verrucomicrobiota bacterium. Classification (GTDB taxonomy): domain Bacteria; phylum Verrucomicrobiota; class Verrucomicrobiia; order Chthoniobacterales; family SZAS-18; genus SZAS-18. The sequence continues at coordinate 10,168 of JANMQT010000251.1, read as the reverse complement.
CGAACGCGAGCGCGGTCGCGCCGCCTTCCAGCGCGGCCAGCGCGGCCTCAAGCGCGTCGCGATTCGGATTGCTGCTCCGGGTGTAGACGTGTCCCCCCGGGAAGCTGCCATCGGCACCGCGCTCGAAAGTGGTGGCGAGCGTGATTGACGGCGTCACCGCGCCATGGTGGGGATCCGCGGCCCGTCCCGCGTGGACGGCAAGGGTTTCAAATCGATGCTTGGGGGAATCCATGGGTCCTTTGGGTTGAATCAACCTCTGCCGCCGGCCAGCCGCGCAGCATCCGCCGAACGGCGCAGCGCGTCCATCGCCCAGATGCCTAGGGCCGGTCCGATCGCCAGCGAGGCAAACGCCCATTCCCATCCGACCAGCCGCTCCAGCGGCGGAATCAGACGAATGGTCACGAGCGTAAGCAGGAAGCCCACGCTCGTCTGGAGGGTCAGCGCCGTGCCGGTGTATTGCGGCTCGCATAGCTCGCTAATGCTGGCGGAAAATTGCGCGGAATCCGCAATCACGCTCACGCCCCAAACGACGCAGAGCAGCGTCACCGCCCACGGGGGGCCGCCGAAAAGGAATCCTGCGCCGAGCGCGCATGCGCCGCTGATCGCCATCGCGCCCATGCAAAGGCGGGTCCGTCCGAGCCGGTCGGCGACGCGCCCGGCCGCGAAGCTGCCGAGGCCGCCCGCCGCAATGGCGGCGAACGCCGCGGCGGACGCCCAGGATGCATCGACCCCGCGGCGCGCGAAGCTGGCCACGAGAAACGCCGGCAGCCAGGTCCACATGGCGTACAACTCCCACATGTGCCCGAGATACCCGAGATTCGCGAGCAGCAGCGGTCGGTCGGTCGCGATCCGACCCGCGTAGCGCCAATCGAAGCGCGGCGACGACGTGCGGAACGGCCCCTCTGCCAGGAAGCCGGCTGCGATCAACGCGCCGGCCACTGCCATCGCGGCGGCAATCCAAAGCACGGGTCGCCACGCGGTCACGCCGCCAAGAGCATTCACGAAGTGCGGCGAGGCGGAGCCGACCGTGAGCGCGCCGACGAGCAGGCCGATGGCGAGACCGCGGTCTTCGCGTGTCCAGGTGGCGGCGATCTTCATGCCGACTGGATACACACCGGCGAGAAAAAGGCCCGTGAGAAAACGCAGCGGCAGGGCGACGAGAAGGCCCGGCGCGAAGAGGGGAATGGCGGCGGTGGTGGCGGCGGCGAGCAGTGCACACGACGCAAAGAGCCGGGTGGCAGGAATGCGATCGGCCAGGTTCAACAGCGCCGAGCCGAAGGCGCCGGCGACAAATCCGATTTGGACGGACAACGTGAGCCAGGCGCGACCGGAGTCATCGAGGGCCCATTCCCGGGTCAGCGCCGGCACCACGGCCGAGGCGGAAAACCAGACGGACATCCCCAGCAACTCTGCGACGGCGAGCAGGATGAGCGTGCGCCATTTCGCGGAAATCATCCGCGGAGGATAACTGGCCAGGGGCCGGAGTCGACCGTCGAAGGTCGACCGGTTGGCGAGTGCCGTTGCGAACCGGACGTGACGCGTGGTGGCGAGCGCAGGAAAATTTTACAAAATTACCAGATTTTCGAAATTAACGAAATTGCTTTGAAATGGGTGAGCCCGCCCCCTTTCGCTCCTTTCTAAATTCTCGCGGTTCCGAACTTACTTCGAGACTGCGGCAGGTACAGGGAGGAGGGGGTACCTTCGAAGTTCGGATTTCGAGTTTCCCAGTTCAAACATATTTCCTGAGCTCCGTCACCTTATCCACAAGCTCCCACGTCAGGTCCTTGTCGTTCTTGCCGAAGTGGCCGTAGTTGGTGGTCTTCGAGTAGATCGGGCGGAGCAAATCGAGCTGCGTGATGATGTCCGCCGGTTTGAAGCTGAACGTCTTCGCAACGGCGCGCTGGATTTTCGTTTCCGACACCGTGTTTGTGCCGAAGGTGTCGACGTGTACGCTGACCGGGTGCGGGTGACCGATGGCGTAGGCGAACTGCACCTCGCACTTAGCGGCGAGACCCGCCGCGACGATGTTCTTGGCCACATACCGACCCATGTAGGCCGCGCTGCGATCCACCTTCGAGGGGTCCTTGCCCGAGAACGCGCCGCCGCCGTGCCGACCCATGCCGCCGTAGGTGTCGACGATGATTTTCCGGCCCGTCAATCCGGTGTCGCCCTGCGGCCCGCCGATGACAAAGCTGCCCGTCGGATTGATCAGGTACTCGGTTTTGGCGTTGATCATCCGCTTCGGCAGGACTTTCTTGATGATTTTCTCGATGCAGAATTTTTCGATCTCCGCGTGCTCGATGTGGGCCGCGTGCTGCGTGGAGATGACCACATTGGAAATCGCGACGGGCTTGCCGTCATCGTAGATCACGGACACCTGCGTCTTCGCGTCCGGTCGCAGCCACGGATACTTCCCGCCCTTGCGCAACCGCGTGAGTTCGCGGCCGAGCCGGTGGGCGAACATGATCGGGGCGGGCATGAGTTCGGGCGTTTCATTGCAGGCAAAACCAAACATCAGCCCCTGGTCGCCGGCGCCCTGCTCGGCCGTCTTCTTGCCTTTCACCTTTCGCGCGTCGACTCCCTGCGCGATGTGCGCCGATTGCTCAGTCAGGATGTTCGTGATGAAAACCTTGTCGGCGTGGAAAACGTCGTCGTCATGCACATAGCCGATTTTCCGGATGGCCTCGCGCACGATGCGATTGAAATCGATCCAGCCGCGGGTGGTGATCTCGCCGCCGACGATGACCACATTTGACTTCGCGTAGCACTCGCACGCGACCCGGCTGTGTTTGTCCTGGACGAGGCAGGCGTCGAGCACCGCATCGGAAATGGTATCGCAAACTTTGTCGGGGTGGCCTTCACCGACGGACTCGGAGGAAAAGATATAGCGACGGGACATGGACGGGACGGAGCGGGGTTGGTGAATGAGGCGCGCAGCTTCGCGCCATTCGTGCGCGGCGCAAGATTTTATGTCAGACATGCGGGGTGCTGCCGGGCCGGTTCGTGCGGCCGACCAGCCTTGCCCAATCCTGCCGCTTTGGTAAGGGAAGGGCGTCCATGGCCGCTTCCATCGTCAAGTCCCTGCGCCTTTTGGCGGACGCCACCCGGCTCCGGCTGTTGCTGCTGCTCGAGCAGGCGGAGCTGACCGTCGCGGAAATCCAGGAGATCCTCGGCATGGGCCAGAGTCGGATCTCGACCCATCTCGCGCAATTGCGGGCCGCGGGGTTGGTGCGGGATCGGCGGGCTGGGAAGAATATTTACTACGGACCGGCGCCGCTGGAGCCGGCCGACCGCTCGCGCGCCCGCCTGCGCGAGATCGTGCAGGCCAGTGCGAGCGAGATTGGGGAAAGCGCGCAGGATCGCGCGGCGCTCGGCCTCGTACTGCGCAAGAGGGAAGATCGCGCGCGCGACTACTTCAATCACATTGCAGGAAAATACGGTCGGAGCCACTGCCCGGGGCGGTCGTGGCGCGCCCTCGCGCATGTCCTGCTGCCACTTTTGCCGCCGCTGGTCATCGCGGACCTGGGGGCCGGGGAAGGGGAGCTGGCGCAATTGCTCGCCGGTGGCGCGAAACGCGTCATCGCGGTCGACAGCTCGGAAAAGATGGTCGAGTTCGGCGCCGCCTCCGCGCGGGAGCACGGCTGCAAGAATCTCGAATACCGGCTGGGCGACATCCAAAACCCGCCGATTGATCCCGGGTCGGTGGACCTCGCGCTCTTCAGCCAGGCGTTGCACCACGCGGCGAACCCCGGGGGCGCGATCGTCGCGGCCCATCGCATTCTCAAGCCGGGCGGTCGCGTCATGATTCTCGACCTCCTCAACCACGGCTTCGAGCAGGCGCGCGAACTCTATGCGGACCTCTGGCTCGGATTCAGCGAGGTCGAACTCGAGCAGATGCTCGCGGCGGCCGGATTCACCGACGTGAAAATTGCGGTGGTGGCGCGCGAAGAGAAACCGCATCCGTTCCAGACGGTGCTGGCCACGGGATGCAAAGCTGCCTGACTGGCCCGCTTCGAGCGGCCACGGGAAAGCTGCGCGGGACGGACTCGGCCGCACCGCGCGCTTTTGCTTGGATCAGCCCGACCGCGTTGGTCTAGGCGGCGGAGCCGGCGTGGGCGGGTTCCGCCTGGGGCTCCGGCGTGCCGGTATCCACGGCGCCCAGCACCTCCTCGAGCGAATCGAGGAAATCATCGAGGCCCGTGCTGGGGATGATGATGGTGTTGCGGCGGCCGTGGGCTTCCTCGGTGATGCGCAGGAACTGGCCGCGTTCATTTTCGCGGTACTCTATAAAGAAGTGCTTCCGTTCGACTTGGAGCTCCTTCGTTGCAATGATGTTGTCCATGGTTTTTGGGGAGTGAGGCCGATTCCGTCGGCTCCATTTGCACAACCCTGTGTGCAGCTTTGATGCCAAGGACCTTTGGGGGGAGTCCCTGACGGAGCTGTCCGTCTCAGCGTGCTTTCCGTTTACCCCGAACTCCGACGGAACTCAAGCCGGGATATTGAGGGAGAACTTGGGGATGCGCACGACCACCGGCCGCTGCGCGTCGTCAAACCCGAGGTACGCGCCCTCCACCTCCGCGTCCGCCGCGACCACGTGATAGCTGTTGTACGAAAAATTTCCGCCCGGCTCAATCCGCGGACGCTGGCCCACCACGCCGTCGCCCTCCACGACCAGGCACTTGCCGTCGCCTTCCCGCACCACCCACTTGCGGCCCACGATCGTCACCGGGGTGTCCGAGTCGTTGTGAATCGTAATGTAATAGACGAACGGATGCGGCCGATCGGGCGGCGCATCCAGGGTGGGCATGTAGTCCAATTCATCCACGGTGACACGCAAACCGGCGAGTTCATTCGCCTGCGCCGACAACTTCGAGTACTCGGGAAACGGATTCACAACCCGGCAACCTATCGCTCGGATCACAAAATTCAAATGGCGACCCGGGGCCCGCCGCCGCATAAGAGTGGTGCGCATGCCGGAAAACCCAGATTTCTCGCCACCCGTGGCACTGACCATCGCTGGATCGGACAACTCCGCCGGCGCCGGGGCTCAAGCCGATCTCAAGACCTTCAGCGCCGCCGGGGTTTACGGTCTCACCGCGATCACTTGCGTCGTGGCAGAGGTGCCGGGGCGGGTTGCCGCCATTCAACCAGTCGATTTCGCCATTGTCCGTCACCAGATTGAATTGCTTATGCGCCACTATCCGATTCGCGCCACGAAAACGGGTCTGTTGCATTCGGCCGGCGTGATCTCGCTCGTGGCCGACATTTATGGCACCAGGCGCTCGACCAAGAACCGCCCCCGCCTGGTCGTCGATCCCGTCATGGTGGCCAGCAGCGGCGATCTCTTGCTCGAGCCCGACGCCGTCGACGCCTATCGCGATCGCCTTTTCCCGCTCGCGGCACTGGTCACCCCGAATCTCGATGAAGTGGTCGCATTGCTGGGCCGGCCGGTGACCAGCCTCGACGCGATGCGCCAGGCCGGGCTCGAACTGGCGGACACGTTTGGCGTGCCCTTTCTCGTGAAGGGCGGTCACCTCCACGGCGACGTGGCGACCGATCTGCTGGTCTTCCCCGGGGGGCGGATCGAGGAATACTCCGCGCCGTTCACGCGGGACGTGTCCACCCACGGCACGGGCTGCACCTATTCCGCAGCCATCACGGCGCATCTCGCGCGAGGGGCCGAACTGGTCGACGCCGTGCGCGAGGCGAAGGCCTACGTCAGCGCCGCCATCAAGCATCACTTCCGCTGGCAGCGCCGCGACGCCCCGGAGATCGACGCGCTTAATCACCTTCCGCCGATCTAAGAAAAGGAATAATTCTCAATGCCGAAATACGAATGCCGGAGGTCGAAGTGACAACGTCAGATTTTGGCTCCGTAGACAGTTCGGCGTTCGGTATTCACACTTCGGAATTCCCACCTGGTCCTTGCGATGATTGACATCGCCCCGCCCCGCCCTTAGGCCTGCCCGAATGACCGGAGCGCGTTCCATCAGTTGGCTGGTCGCGGTGGTCGCGGCGCTCGGCGGCTGCGAGACGCCGCCTCGCCTGGCGCCCGGTCGCGGCAGCTCCGTCCGGGTCGAGTGGCTCGGGCACAATTGCTTTCTCGTGACGTCCGCGCTCGGCATCAGCGTGCTGCTCGACCCGTACGAGACGAAGTATTTCGATTATCCCGTGCGGGCGAATCTTCGACCCGACGTGATTCTCGTTTCCAGCGAGCAACCGCAGGTCAGCAATGACGAGTTGGCCCGCAATTCGCCGCAAGTCTTTCGCGACCGCGCGGCGATCGGACCGTTCAGCGCGCGTGGCATCGCGTTTCGCGGTGTCCCGACATCCGAGCAGGAAACAACCGGGGCCGACGTGAACGTGGCATTCGTCTGGAAGATGGACGGCATCACCTTCTGCCATCTTGGCCTGCCGTCCGGACCGCTTTCCGCCGAGGCCGCGGCGCAGACTGGCCGCATCGATGTGCTCTTCCTGCCGGTGGGCAATCCGTTCCTGCTGACCGACGCCGCCCGCCGGCAAATCGTCGCGCAACTGGCCCCCCGCATCGTCATCCCGATGAGTTACGCCAATGCGCGCACCACGCGCCTCGGCTACGCCCCGCCCGATGCATGGCTCGGCACGCAGGGGCATCCGGTACGGCGACTCGATGCGCCGACGTTTGCCGTCACCAGGAGATCACTTCCTTCTGTTACAACCGTCTATCTGCCCACGGTTCCTTGAGTCGAAGGAACAAGGAGGAAGGAAGAAGGAACAAGATGTGAAATTACATCGCGTGGCCGTTGCTGCGCGGAATTTTCCTTTGTCTTCCTCCTTGTTCCCTGTTCCTTCCTCCTTTTCATGAACGTCCTCGTTCTCGGATCCGGTGGGCGCGAACACGCGCTGGCGTGGAAGCTCGCGCAATCGCCACGGGTGAAAAAAATCTTCTGCGCACCCGGAAACGCCGGGACCGCCGCGCTGGGCGAGAATCTTTCCATTTCGCTTTCGGATCACGAGGCATTGCTCGCCGCGGCGCGCGCGCATCGCATCGATCTCACGGTCGTCGGACCCGACGACGCGCTCGCCGCGGGCATCGCGGATCGATTTGAGGCGGCCGGTCACCGGATCTTTGGTCCCTCGAAAGCCGCGGCACAGCTCGAATGGTCGAAGGCTTTCGCCAAGAATTTCATGCGGCGTCACGGGATTCCCACGGCGGCCGCTCGCGCGTTCGATGAATTTTCTGCGGCGCTCGAATATTGCCGCGCGTCGCCGCGCTGGCCGCTGGTGATCAAGGCCGACGGCCTGGCCACGGGCAAGGGCGTGATCATCGCGGAGGACTCCGCCACCGCGGAGGCGGCGCTGCGCGCGATGATGGAGGAGGCGCGCTTCGGTGCCGCTGGAAACCGGGTCGTGATCGAGGAATGCCTGCAGGGACCCGAATGCTCGCTCCATGCACTGGTGGACGGCGGGAGCGCGCTGCTGCTGCCGATGGCGCAGGATCACAAGCGGCTGCTCGACGGCGACCACGGTCCCAACACCGGTGGCATGGGTGCGGCGAGTCCGCCCGTCCGCGCCGCCATTCCCGGATTCGAGGACACCGTGCGACGCACGATTATCGATCCCTTCCTGGCCGGCCTGCGCGCGGATCACCTGGCTTTTCGCGGACTGCTCTTCCCCGGGTTGATGCTGACGGCCGACGGTCCCAAGGTGCTCGAGTTCAACGCGCGCTTCGGAGACCCCGAGACTCAGGTGCTGTTGCCGCGCCTGAAGAGTGACTTGTTGCCGCTGCTTGAGGCCACCATCGACGGGCAACTCGCCGGGCTGGAACCGGCATGGGACTCACGGGCCGCCGTGTGCGTGATCCTCGCTTCGCAAGGTTACCCGGAGAAACCCATCGTGGGTCGCCCGATCGACGGCCTGGAATCATTGCGAAACGCGGACCACGTGGCCGTCTTCCATGCGGGCACGCGACGCGAGGCGGATGGCCGCATTGTCACCTCGGGCGGCCGCGTGCTGGGGGTCACCGCCCTCGGAGACACGCTCGCCGCCGCGCGCGATCGCGCCTACGCCGCCGCGGCGCAGATTCACTTCGAGGGCATGCAGTTTCGTCGCGATCTCGCCGCTGGAGCGGAGGGAAGTGATGACTGACGAGTGCCCAATCTGCAAAACTCATCACTTGTCGATTATTACCCGTCACTTCCCCGCACCCCCTTGCCCGGGGGCCGACCCGCCCCTAGCTTGGCGCGAATGGTGCGTCGCATTCCGCTTTTAATTTCCCTGCTTTCGTTGCCATTCGGTGCCCTGGCGCAAACACCGCCGTCGGTCGCGCCCGCGCGCAAGACGCCACTGACCCCAGCGGCCGAACGTCGCGCGTTGATCGACGGGCTCGGAGCGAACGAATTGCCCGAGGCGATGAAGCTGCTGCGGCAGAACTACATTGATCCGGCGGCACTGGGGGATCCGGCGCTGGCCCGCGCCCAGCTCGAGGGATTGCTTTTGCGCCTGGGTCCCGGGGCGAAGCTGGTCGCGAGTTCCGCCGTCGCGGCCCCCGCACCGTCCGAGACGGCGAGCCCGTTTCGCAGCGAAGTGCTCGACGGGCCCATCGGCTATCTGCGCGTGGGTTTGCTCAGTCGCGAAAACCTCGCGCTGCTCGACACCGCGCTGAAGGGGTTCGTCGCGAAAAAAATTGTTTCGGTGATTCTGGATTTGCGCGCCACCCCCGCGAGCAGCGATTACGATCTCGCCGGGCAGCTCATCAATCGCTTCGTGCCCAAGGGCCGACCGCTCTTTACGCTGCACAAGCCTGGCACCAAGGAGCAGCGGCTGTTCACGTCGAACGCGGAACCGCTGTACAACGGATACCTCGTGATCGTGGTGGACCGCGAGACCGCGGGAGCCTCGGAAGTCATCGCGGCGGTGACCCGCCTTTATGCACGGTCGATGGTGGTGGGCCAGTCGAGCGCGGGCCAGGCGGTGGAATACGGGGACTTCGCCCTCGGATCCAATTACCTTCTGCGCATCGCGGTGGCCGAGGTATTGCCCGCCGCGAACGTGAAAATTTTCCCGGATGGCGTGAAGCCCGATCTGGTTGTCGAGGGGGTGCCCGCGGGGGCCGAGCGGGAGCGCGTGCTTAAGGCGGCACTCGAGCCGGGCGGAGTGGCGGCGGTCGTCTACGACACCGAGCGCATGCACATCAACGAGGCCGCCTTGGTGTCGGGCGTGAACCCGGAGTTTGAGGCGATGCAGGAAGCGCAGCGCCGGCGGAAGAACCCGGTGGAACTCACGCCGCGCGACATCCTGTTGCAACGGGCGGTCGACCTGATTGTCACCTTGAACACGCTGGCGCCGAAGAATTGACCGTCTGTTGCGGGGAGGGGCTGGCTGGGCTGGGCAGGGTGGTAATTTCTTGTGGCGCAACTTGCCAGCGGGTGGAATCTCGCTATCGAATGCGTCCGGTTCAGTAATCGGGCAGATACCCAAGTGGCCAACGGGGGCGGACTGTAAATCCGCTGGCTTTGCCTTCGATGGTTCGAATCCATCTCTGCCCAGTTTTTCAGCGTTGCAAGTTGACCCCGAAGGTCGACCCCAGAAGGTCGCAACCTGTGCCCGCTATCGGCAAGTGGCACGTCACCCCGGTTGGCGGCCATGGCTTGCTTAGTGGCGTTGTGCATGACCTGAACGCTGACGGTTGCGGAACAACTCTTTCGCCCACCCGCCGGACGATATGTCCGACAATTATCACGGAAACAATATCAGAAATGCGAAAAAATGGCTCGAAAATGCAATTATGCGAAATGCGAAAATGGGATAATACAAAAGGGTCAGAACGGATGGGTTAGTTGAAATCCAGAGTATAAATCAGATAATCACGTGTTTTTTGGGTGAGAATTTTGCCCGCGGCATCGGCATTGCTAGGCTTATAAGTTGGGTGGTGAAACGGACTCCAGCTGTCCCTTGAAATCGAGAGTCTCCCTCCACCCATAAACCAATACATGAATATGCTAAATCGCAAAAACCGGGGTTTTACCCTCGTAGAAATCATGATCGTTGTCGCGATCATCGCCCTGCTCGCAGCCATTGCCGTTCCCGGCTTCCTCCGCGCCCGTAAACGTGCGCAGGGAACCACCGTCAAGAACGACTTGCGCCTGATCGATGCAGCCAAGGATCAGTACGCCATCGAGTACAACAA
>JANMQT010000009.1:0-10222 GCA_031370675.1 Verrucomicrobiota bacterium | reverse complement strand
GTAGTCGCCGCTCCACGCCAGCAATGCGAGGTTCGCGATCAAGAGCGACAGGCCGGCCGTGTAGAGCAGCGTGTTCAGCTCGCCGCCGGGGATGATCTTGCGCAGAAAGTAGCGGTGCACCGCCACGCCGAAGGCAAACATCACCGGCACCCAGATCAGGATCGAAACAAAAGGATCAAGGTGCCAGAGGGTGTGCGCCCAATACGCCCCGAACATCCCCAGCATGACGAATTCGCCGTGCGCCATGTTGATGATGCGCATGACTCCAAAGATGATGGTCAGCCCCACCGCGATCATCGCGTAGAGCGAGCCGGTGAGCAGTCCGCTGACGAGGCTTTGGAAGAACGTTTCCATTAATTGCCTTCAGCATGCGCGACCGATCGCTCAGAGATCAAGCTACCGTCACGACTGTCACGATCGAAATCGACCGCGTTCAGGCAAGGATTCGGCGAAGTGGCCGTGGCACGGGCATCTTGCCCGTGGGGCTCGAAAAAGGTGTCCAATGCCGGTGGATGATTTGCAGGCGTAGGTTTTTACTCGCTTGAGAGGCGCTTCACGCAAATGAGCTGGCCGGGAACAGGCTTCGCTCTTTCAGACGTCTCATTCGCCATGGGCAGGATGCCCATGCCACGATCCGGAGGTCGCGTCCGCGATGGCGCGTTCGATGGCCTGGATATTCAACGGCCCGCCTCGCTTGAGTTTGACCGGCCTGCGCAACCGCGGCGCAGGCGCGCAGGACTGCGCGGCGCGCATCCCACGGATCAGCAGGTCGGCCACCATGGCATTCAACTTACGACCCTCCCGCGCCGCCAAGATCTTCACCTCGCTTATCAGCTCGTCCGACAAGTCCAACGTCGTTCTCATACGCCAATTTTTTCAGCCATTTGGATTTCTGCTGAACGGGCGGCGACCGATTCTGCCAATGGGCCGCCGACCCAGAAGCCAATCCAGTCCGTCTACTTCACCACCGGTTCCGGGAAGACGAAGGCGGTCTCGGCGTTGGCCTTGGGCCAGACGTTCAGCAATTCGCCCTTGCGCCATTGCGCAAAGACGACCTGGTTCGGCGAATTGATGTTCTGGTTCATGTACTTGTCGCCCAACGGACCGGCGTAGTTGCCGAACTTCACCGGGCCGAAGACGGTGGTCATGTCCGTGGCCATCAGTGCCTCGCGAATGGCGGCGCGATCGGCGTCGAGATTGCCCGTGAGTTTGGCGCGCTTGAGCGCGTCGGCCAGGATGTAGATCGCGGCGTAGCCCTCGACCTCATGCTCGTGCGGGTGAATCCCGTACTTCGACTGGAAAGCCTTGTAGAACGCGGCGGTCGCCGGATCGTTCGGGTTGCCCGACCACGACGCCGAGGAAAACACGTTTTCCGCCAGCGGGCCGAGCTGCTTGGCAAAATCCTCCACGCCAAAGCCGCCGCCAAAGCCGACGAATGCCCGCGGCGTCACGCCCATTTCCTTGGCGTGCCGCGTCATCAGGATCGCGTCGTTGGTTGAGACCGCCACCATCAGCATGAAGTCGGGATTCGTCGCCTTCACCTTGGTCATGATGGGCTTGAAATCGAGGGTGTTCACCGCATACGCCTCATCGGCGACGATGGTGATGTTCTTCGACTTCAAGTAGTTCATCACCGCATTGCCGATGGTCTTGCCGAAAAGCGAATTGTCGTACACCACGGCAGCGGATTTCGGCGTCGCGCCGGGCACGTCCTGGACAAATTTCTTAAAGGCCTCCGGATAGATCGAACCGGTCGGGTTGTTGCGGAAGACCCACTCGAATTCCTTCGAGGTGATGGCGTCGGCCGACGGGTGGTCGACCATGTACGGCGTCTTCAGGCGCTGGGCCACCGACGCGATTTCCATCGCCTGGCCCGATGCGCGGCCGCCCGTCAGGACCAGCACCTGGTTCTGCGTGATCAGTTTTTCCGCGGCGGTGGCCGCCAGCGGATTCTTGGCCTGGTGATCCTCGATGATCACCTCGATTTTCCTGCCGTTCACGCCGCCCTTGGCGTTGATTTCCTCAACCGCCATCGAGTAGGCCTTGTTAAACTTGTCGCCGAAGGGCGCATCGGGACCCGTCATCGGCTGCGGCGCACCAATCTTGAGGGTATCCTGCGCAAATAGCGCGGGCGAAATGAGCGCCAGCCCGAGGGCCAGCAGACGGGGAATCGTGGGAATTTTCATCGGGGGGATGGATTGGGGTGGAGGTGGAGCATAGAGAACCGTGCCGCCACCGGGCGAGAACGAATTGCATGCAAAATACGAGGCCCCAACCCTGCCTTACGGCTTGCCGATTCCCGGGCATTCGCTGCATCATCACCGGCTTCAATTCTCAACTCATCATCTCGACATGAACGAGCCGGAAACTTCCACGCGGATCGAACCACCGCAGAGCCGACCCTCATTCGGGAGCCAGCTCACGGACACCATCACCGCGCCAGCGGATCTATTTACCGAGCTGCGTCCGCTGCCCGCCTCCGCCGGCACCGGCTTCGCAGTGGTGTGCCTGGTTGTGATTCTCGCCATCCTCGGGAATTTCACATTGCTCGTCTCGAAGGGCGCGCTGGAGGACGTCTTCCGACGCCAGCAAAAGGCGATGGAGCAGTCGGTCGAGCAAGGCAAGATGACCGCCGCACAGGCCTCGCGCGGCATGGAGCAAATGCGCGGCATGAGTCCGGTCATCTTCGTGGGGATCGGGGCGGTGGCCGCGACGGTCTTCACGCTCGTGGGCTCGGTCTTTTGGGCGCTGGTCGTTTTCCTCGCGGGAAAATTCCTCGGGGGTCGGCCGATCTCTTTCGCCAAATCCTACGAAATCAGCGGCCTCGCATTTGTGATTCTGTTGGTCGGCGGTCTGGTCACCACCGGACTCATCCTGCTGCGCGACTCGCTGTCGACGCCCAGCGGCGCGCTCTTCGTCGAGGACTTCGATCCGGGCAACAAGGTGCATATTCTCCTGCAGGCCCTGAACCCCTTCTCGATCTGGTTCGTGGCCGTGCTCGGCGTCGGCTTTGCCTGCTCCAGCGGCGTGCCGATCCGCAAGGCTCTGAGCGTTTTCCTTGGCTTCTGGGTGGTGTCGCGCGTGATTCTCGTGCTCTCAGGAATGGGCGCGATGGCCTGACTTGCGCGGGTCCTTGGGCCGCGGGAATATCTCCGTTCCAACGCGCTCTCACCTCGACGGCATCCGGCGTCCGCTTCTCCCCCCATGAACAACTTTTCGTCCCGATTCCGATCCGTCCTGCTCCTCGCCTGCTGCTGCGCCGGCGCGCTCAGGGGGGCGGAACAACCAAATGACTTCATCGATGCGCTCGAAAAGGCGCACGGCGCGGCGGCGTGGCCGAAGGGTCAGGCCCTGCGGGCGGATTTTACGATTCGGTTTGGCGACAAAGGCTGGGAAGGAACGTTCACGATGGATCGGGACATGAGCATCGTTCGACTGGCGGTGAAGGATGGGACGACCATTCTCTTCGACGGCAACGAAGTCTGGATGACGCCGCCTGACTCGAAATTCAGCGGACCGCGATTTTGGATTTTCACGCCGCCCTATTTTGCTCTGCTGCCGTTCAAGCTGCGAAATGACGGGGCAAAGCTGGCTCCCGCCGGGACGAAAACGATCGATGGCAGCGCGCATGACGTCGCCAGGCTGACCTTTGCCGCCGGCACGGGTGATGCGCCTGTCGATTGGTATTTGCTGTTTCGCGATCCGAAATCGGGTCGACTGGACGCGACCGCCTACATCGTCACGTACGCACGCGATGCCACCAAAGCCGCAGCGGAACCGCATATCCTGCGCTATCTCGATTTCAAGATGGTCGACGGCGTTTCGCTTGCCACGCGCTGGCAGTTCTTCAATTGGAGCGAGGCCCAGGGGCAGAACGGCGGAATGCTCGGCGAGTGGACGCTGGCCAATGTGAAATTTGTGCCGATCACGCCCGCCATCTTTCAGCGTCCCGAGGGCGCGCGCGCCGTGCCGATGGACCAGCCGCGTTGACCGCGGCCCCAGGCGGGGCCGTGTCGCCGTCGACAACACGCAGCGATTTCGCATAGTGCGGAATGGCGTTATCCAGTCCACTGCGCGCGCTCGGCTCGCGCAATTACCGCCTCTATTTCTTCGGGCAGCTCGTCTCCCTGCTAGGCACGTGGATGACCCAGACCACCACGCTCTGGCTGGTCTATCACCTCTCGTCCTCCGCATTTTATCTCGGTCTGACCGGCTTCGTCACGATGGCCCCGAGCTTTCTCCTAGGACCCATCGCGGGCACCTGGGTCGACCGCGTCGATCGGCACCGATTGCTGCTCTGCACGCAGGCGCTCTCGATGGCGCAATCGTTCGCCCTGGCGGCGTTCGCGTTCGCCGGCGTGATCGACGTCCCGCATTTGCTCGTGCTCGGCGTATTGCAGGGCCTGATCAATGCCTTCGACATGCCGGCGCGCCAGGCGCTGGTGGTGGATTTTGTCGAGAACCGCGAGCACCTCGGCAACGCCATCGCGCTCAATTCATCGATGTTCAACATCGCGCGGCTAATCGGTCCGGCGCTCGCGGGCTTCATCATCGCCGCGCGGGGCCCCGCTGTCTGCTACCTGATCGACGGGTTGAGCTATCTCGCCGTCATTGCCTCCCTGCTGATGATGCGCTTTCCGGCCCGGGCCCGCGTGGCGCCGCCCAAGCGTCCCCTCGCCGAGTTGGCGGAGGGATTTCGGTACACCTGGCAGCACACGCCGATTCGCTCGATCATCCTGCTTGTCACCGTGATCAGTTTTTTTGGCTTTTCGTTCTCGGTGCTTGTGCCCGTCTTTGCGCGCGATGTGTTTCAGGGCGACGCGCGCACGCTGGGTTTCCTGATGTCCGCCTCCGGCTGCGGCGCGCTCACGGCCGCCCTGTTCCTGACGACGCGCACCGGCATCCGGGGTCTGGGCAAAGTGATCGCGATCGGCGGCGCGCTGCTCGGCGTGGCCTTGATTTTATTTTCGCGCGTGGACGTGGTCTGGCTTGCCCTGCCGTGCATGGTTGGCATCGGGCTGGGCGGCGTGCTCCTGATGGCGTCGAGCAACACCATCGTCCAGACCCTGGTAGAGAATGAAAAACGCGGACGCGTGATGGCCCTTTTCACCATGGCGTTCACCGGCACCGCACCGCTCAGCGCGCTGGTCATGGGCTGGGTCGCCCAACGCATCGGCAGCGCCACCGCGCTCACCATCGCGGGAACCGTCTGTCTGCTCGCGGTCTGGGTTTTCTACCGGCAACTTCCCCGCATCCGCGCCGCCGTCACGCACTCCCACGCGGCCGCCGAGCCAGTCGCCAACTCCGAAGCCGCCGGGGCCTGAAGCGCGCGCCCATTTCAACGACCGATTCGCTCCAGCTCCTCCCACCGAGCATAGAGCCGCGCGATTTCCGCTCTGCCTCCTTCGATCTCGGCGAGCATCCCGGGGGCATCCTGCGAGCGCGTCGCATAAAACGCCGGATCATCGAGCGTCGCCTCCAGCTCAGCGACGCGCATTTCCGCCGCTAGAATGGCCGCCTCCATCACGTCGAGTTCACGTTGTTCCTTGAAGGAGCGCCTGCGCGTCTTGGTCGGAGCGCCGGCGTTGGCTCCGGCCGCCGGCACCGGATTCGCCAGCGCCGCGGCCAGCTTCTTGCCCTGCGCCTCGCGCTCGAGTTTCTTCTCGAGGTAATAGGAATAATTTCCCGGCTGCACCACGACCCCGCCACCGTCCTCGAACGCGACGATCTGGTCGCAAATCCGATCGAGAAAATAGCGATCGTGACTGACCACCAGCACGCTGCCCTCAAAATCCGCGAGCGCTTCCTCGAGCAGGCGCAGGCTCGGCAGATCGAGATCGTTCGTCGGCTCGTCGAGCACGATCACGTTGCCGCCCTTCCGCAGCACCTTGGCGAGCATTAACCGAGCGCGCTCCCCGCCCGACAGCCGATCCACGCGCTCGTTCGCGCGTTCGTCCGGGAAGAGAAACCGCCGCAGGTAGCCCCGGGCGCCGATGCGCACGTCGCCGAATTGCGTCACCTCGTCGGCGTCGCTCACCTCGGCAAGCACCGTGGAATTTCCGTCGAGCTGCATGCGCGACTGATCAATGTAGTTGAAGATCGACCGCTTGCCGATCGTGACCGTGCCTTCATCAGGCGCCCGGTCACCGAGGCAGAGTCGCAGCAGGGTGGTCTTGCCCACACCGTTGCGGCCCACCACGCCGGTGCATTCGCCGGGCCGGAGCGAAAGATTCAATCCGCGGAAAAGCCAGCGGGCGTCCACGCCCTCGCCCACGCGCGCGCCCGTCTTGACCAGCTCGACCGCGATGTTTCCGAGCTTGGGCGCGGGTGGCAGGAGTAAATCCATTTCGCGCTCCTCGGGCGGCGCCGCGAGGCCGTCGACGGCATAAAAGGAGTCGAGCCGGTGGCGCGATTTAGAGCGCTGCGCGCGCACGCCGGCGCGGACCCATTCGATTTCCGCGCGCAGAAAACGCTGGCGCCGGCGCTCCGACTGCTCCGCGATTTCGCGCCGCACGGATTTCGCCTCGAGATAGGCGGTGTAGTTGCCTGGATGAGAAAACGCGCGGCCGTCGGCCAGCTCGATGATGCGCGTGGCGATGACATCGAGAAAATAGCGATCGTGCGTCACGAAGATGACCGCGCCCGGGAAACCGCGCAGAAACGACTCGAGCCAACGGATCGATTCGGAGTCAAGATGATTGGTCGGCTCGTCGAGCAGGAGCAAATCGGGCTGCGCGGCGAGCGCGCGGCAGAGCGCGACGCGCCGTTTCTCGCCACCCGAGAGTGGACCGACCAGCGCGGCGAGCGGCGGCGCATCCAGGGCGGTGGTGCTCGAGCGGATCCGGGTGTCGAGATTCCAGCCGTCGGCGACCTCGATTTCGTGATGCAGCTCAGCCAGCTCGGACTCGCTGCCGTCGCCGTCCTCGTAACGCCGGAGCCATTCCATCAGGTCGGCCGCGCCGGATTCAATGTTTTCGCGCACGGTCTTGTCGCCATCGAGCTCAAACTCCTGCGGCAGATAACCGACGCGCAGTTCGCGCCGCCGCGAGATTTCGCCGGAGTCCGCGCCGGTCGCGCCCGCGAGGATTTTCAGGAGGCTGGTCTTGCCCGAACCGTTGCGACCGACGAGCCCAATCTTCTCCCCGGGTGCCACCGCGAGCGTGACGCCGGTGAGCAGTTGCTGGCGCCCGTAACAGAGCGTCAGTTCATTGGCGGAAAGCAGGGCGGTGGGTGAAGCCATAAAAAATCGCGGCCGGGGGCCAGCCTGCTGCTGTTCCGTCCGCGATCTTCCACTGCGATGCAACGGGATGCTTTCGCGCGGGCTGAATTTCTTCACCCCGGGGTGTTTACCGGCTTGCGCCCGCGGCCCCGGCTGTTTGACTGTCCGGATGAAGCCGGCCTGGATTTGCGCGGGATTGCTGCTTTCGAGCGTTGCATCCGCCTCGGGGGGAGATCCGCCAGCTGCGGCGGTCGAGCCGAAGCCCGGGCGCGATATCGATGTGACCTATGCCTCCGGCATCCTGTTCGGCCTGCACAATCGAAACAATTATATCACCGTCCCCAATCTCATCACGCTGCGATGGTTTCTCCTTCGATCGGACTGGTTCGGCGGAAAATGGCGAGCCGAACAGTGGTTGGGTGTCAGCGTCATCGGCACCGCCATTCTCCGCGGACCGGAAACCCATTATTTCGGCATCGCCCTCTCCAGCGGAACGCGCCTGCGCCAGCCGGGCTCGCGTTGGAGTCTGCAGTTCGACGCCCATGGAGGCGTAGGTGCGATCGACAGCCGCGGCGTCCTGCAAGGCCAGGGCCAGGATTTCACCATCACGGCCATCGGCCGCATGAGCCTGAATTATGACGTGACCAAGCGCCTGACTATCAGCGCCGGAGCGCTGTACCAGCATTTTTCCAATGCCGGACTGTCGGAACCCAGGATGACCAACACCGGCTTGGACACGATTGGCCCGGCTTTGAGCATCGGCTACCGCTTCTAGTGACCAGCCGGCGCGGAACGATTCGACTGGCTGCAGGGCGGCGCAATTGCGCTAAGGTTTGAGCTCGCGCATGCCTCGCTTTGTCGTTCCCGCTTTGTTTGTCGTCCTCTGGAGCACCGGATTTCTCGGTGCCCGTTTGGGCCTGCCCTACGCCGAGCCGCTGCATTTCCTCGCGGTGCGGTTTGCCCTCGTGAGCGCGCTCTTGCTCGCCGCCGCCTTGCTGGCCCGCGCTCCGTGGCCGCAGGGCAAGGCGGTGGGCTGGATGGCGCTCGCGGGACTACTGATTCACGGCGTCTGCCTGGGCGGTTTTTTCATCGCCATGAGCACCGCGCTTCCGCTCGGGCTCGTCGCGCTGATCGGCAGCCTGCAACCGGTGCTCACGGCCATCGCCTCACGCATTTTTCTCGGCGAACAACTGCGGCGGACGCAATGGCTCGGCATCGCGTTGGGCTTCGCCGGGGTGGCGCTCGTCGCCTCGGGAAAATTTGGCGGCGGCCGCGTGGAAACCTTCGGTCTCGCCGCCTGCGGGATCGGTGTGCTCGGCATTACCATCGGGACACTCGTGCAAAAACGCTCCGCCGGGCAGGCTGATTTCCGCTCGCTCGGCGTGATCCAATATGCGGCCGCGGCCACGCTGATGTTCGCCGGTTCGTTCTGGTGGGAATCGAGGCCCGTGCAATGGACCGGCCAATTCGTCTTCGCGCTCAGTTGGCTCGTGATCGTGAATTCCATCCTAGCGATCGCGCTGCTCTACGTCATGGTCGCGCGCAGTTCGGTGAGTCAGGTGAGCAGCCTGTTCTACCTGACGCCGTCGGTGACCGCCGTCTTCGCGTTCCTGCTCTTCCACGAGCCGATCCATCCGCTCATGATCGCCGGCATCGTAATCTCCGGGCTGGGCGTGTATCTGACGGTCCGGCCGACGGTTCCAGTGACACCGCTGGAGGCTTAGCGCGCGGCGGCGGAGGCGTGCTGCTACGGAATCTGTTTCGGTTGATAATCCTTCATCCCGAATTGCCACATCATGAAGGCGTACGCATCGGCGCGTTCCTGCAGCCGCTGCGTCTTGGTGGAACCGACGCCGTGTCCCGCCTCGTAGTCGACGCGAAAGATCACCGGTTTACCGCTTGACGAAGCCGCCTGGAGACGAGCCAAAAACTTGGCCGATTGCCACGGTTCGACGCGCGGATCATTCGCGCCATGCGTCACCATGACCGACGGATATTTCACCCCGTCCTTCACGTGCTGAAGCGCATCCATTTCATACAGCGCCTTGAATCCGTCCTCGGTCTGAACGCTGCCAAACTCCGGGATATTCGGCACCCCGTTGGGCGTGGTTTCCATCCGCACCGCGTTCACGCAGCCGACGCGAGGTAAAGCGACAGCAAACAATTCCGGCCGCTCCGTGATCGCGCGCCCAATCAAGATGCCGCCCGCGCTCGTCCCCTCACCGGCGAGCTTCGACGACGATGTGTAGCCTTTTTCGATCAAGTATTCCGCGCAGGCGATGAAATCCTTCCAGGTGTTCGGCTTTGTCTTTTGAAAGCCCGCGCGATACCAAGCTTCGCCTTTCTCGCCGCCACCCCGCACGTGCGCATAGGCCGCGATGCCGCCCTTCTCGTACCAGGCGTACATCGAGTGATCGAAAAACGGGTCATACGTGATGCCGTAAGCGCCATAGCCCGTCAGCCACGTCGGGTTGGACCCGTCGAGTTTGAGGCCTTTCTTGTGGATGATGGACAGGGGAATCATCGCGCCATCGTGCGATTTCACCTGCACCTCCTCCGCGACCAGATCGGGCGGCGCGTCGTAGGGACCTTTCGTCACCAGCGGCAACTGGGTCGTCTTCTTTTTTGCCGGGTCATAAACGTAGGCGCCCCCATAATCGACCCACGCGGCCAGATCGACGAGCACTCCGGGCAGGCGAGGATCGCTAGCGGCCAGATTCACCGACCCCTCCAGCGGCAGCGGCACCATCTGCGGCTTCGACCTGCCATCGTAGTCGACCCGGGTCACCCGACCGATGCCGCCATCAAGCCATTGTACGTAAAGCGCGTCCTGGGCCGCCGAAAGATTCTTGATGATCGCCGTCCCCTCCGGCACCGCCACCGTCGCGTGGGCGAGGTCGGGTTTCTTTAACGACGTCCGCAGGATCTTGAAGAAGGGCGCGTCCTTGTGCGACATGAGAAAAAGCGAGTCGCCCTTGATGCCGAAGTTAGTGATGTCGTCCG
>JANMQT010000218.1:0-7548 GCA_031370675.1 Verrucomicrobiota bacterium | reverse complement strand
GGATGGCAGGTGCCTTGACTTCCTGGGCGCCGGACCCAGCATCCGCGAGACCGTTCCAGTCCGTATATTTTCATGTTGTCCTTTTCCCTCTCTACCGTGCGATTCCTGTTTCCCGCTTTTACAACCCTGCTGGTCGCACTTTCACCTTTGGTTTCCCATCTCCCTGCCCAAGGCACGCTCGTGCCGCCGGGGGCACCGGTCGCCACGATGCGCACGCTCGCGCAAATCGAGCCGCGCACGCCACTCGAGTCGCTGGCGGGCGACTCCACGGCCGTCTACTTGGTCAATTCGCCGGGCGCCTATTACGTCTCGGCGGGCAATGTCGCGGGCGTTTCCGGCAAGGCGGCCATCGCCATCAACTCCAGCGGCGTCACGATTGACCTCAACGGCTTCTCGCTCATCGGCGTCGGCGGCGCGACCAGGGGAATCGAGATCCGCGGCGCCTTCACCAACCTCGCCATCCGCAACGGCGGCATCAGCACTTGGAGCGGCGCCGGCATTGGTCTCTCCACCGCCAACGCGCCCACCGGTGTGATCCTCGACAATTTGCGCATCACGTCAGTCGGCGGGCCCGGCATCGACCTCCGGGGCGGCAACGCCGTGAGTGTGACGGGTTGCTCGGTCACAGGTGCGAGCTCAGGCATCCTTCTCGGCGCCGCCAGCGGCACCGCCCACGCCTGTGCCGTGGCCAATCTCGCCGGCGCCGGCGCGCAGACTTTCGGAATTCTCGCAGGATCCGTCTCCTCCTGCGAAGTCAACACCGTGGCGACCAGTGGCGGCGCCGATTGCCAAGGCATCCTCGCGCGCGTCGCGCATTCGTGCAGCGTAACCGCCATCGACAGCGGCGGCTCTGGCAACTCATCCGGAATCCAGGCCGACACCGTCACCGCCTGCGCCGCGGCCACGATTGGTGCAACCGCGAGTGGCGTCAGCCAGGGGATCGGTGGCACCACCATTTCCGCTTGCAACGTTTCAAACGTGGGCGGCCCTTCGAGTAGCAGCGTCCAATACGGCATCGTCGGATCCGGCACGGTCAGCGACTGCACCGTGATCACCGTCGGCAGTTCGTCGAGCTCCGCCCTCATGTACGGTATCCAGGCGGACATCGCGGCGCGGTGCCGCGTGACCTCAATCTCTTGCACCAGTTCCATGACTGGCATCGCCGCCCGCCTCGTCAATTCTTCTGTGGCGACGAATCTGGTGCACCTCGGCGCGGCCACCGGCAGCATGACCGGAATCAACGGCGATCGCGTTTCGGATTGCCAGGTGGATGTGCTCGGCGCCAACACCAGCGCGCCTGCCATCGGAATTTTTGCGAAACGCTCCATCAGCGGATCGACCGCCTCGGGCGTCGCAAACTTCGGCACGGGAGGGTCGTTCGGTCTCGATCTCGGGACCGGTTGCGAGGCCGCGCATTGCCAGGTTGCCGGAGCCTCGACCACCGGCATCCGCGCGACGGGCAACGCCAAAATCACCGAGTGCGAAGTCAGCGGGGCCACCATCGCCATCGGGATCGACTGCCAAGTCGGCGGCAGTCTGGTCGATGGCAACAACGTCTTCGGTTGCACCACCGGCATCAAGGCCGCGGGCGTCACGTTGGTGGTCCGCAATCACGTCACCAACTCGCCGACAAAATTCACGGTCACCGCCTCCGTGCAGCTCGGTCCCGTTTCAAACGCCGCGGGAACGATTCTGACCACGGTCAGTCCCTGGGCAAACTTCACAGATTAAGCGGAGGCGTGATCACGTCGCTGGAACCGCAGGCGCGCCGATGTGAATGGGAACTAAATCGCCAGAGTTCTCCGATGAAATAAATTTTCCTCATCCCAGATGGCGAGCGAAATCCCTCAGGCCACTTCCTTCAGGCTCTCGCATTTTGCGCGATAGTCCTCGATCAACGCCGCGATTTTGGTCTGAAATCCATCTTGGGCCGCATACAGCGCATCGATGGGGGTCGAAAATTCCTTTTGTTTCAGGTCGTCCCCGATCGTCAGGGTCAAACCGGCGAGCGTTTCGATGTTCGCGCGGGAGTGAAACTCCATTTCTTTCAGCTTCGAAAGGACCGCGGTCGATTTCTCTAAATCCGCTTGATAGTGCGCCTCCTTTGCAGCCTCCGTGGGGGCGGATCCCTTGGCCGGCGTGGGTTTCACGGCGGAAGCGGCTTCGGCATGGGCGGATGGATGATGAGCTTTCTCTTGGGTGACTTTCTTCTTATGGGCGGAATTTCGGGGATCAGACATGCCCCTGATTCGCCCGCCGCGGCGCCGCCGCGTCCATCAGCTTCCACCGCGGGTGTCATATTTCACCCCGACCGGGAGAGGGCTTTGGCGTAATTTGTCAGCGAGCGGGCGTACCTTGGAAGGTGACGCGATAGCGCACCAAGCGCGAGGCCCACTGCTTCCCTTTCCTTTCCCGTGTCGACCAACGCCAAGGCCAGGAACGCCGTCACGGCATCGTCCAATTCGTCGGTCCCGGCTTTCCGTTCTGCCGTCAGGAGCGCGACGCTTTCCTCCGCCTGACCGAGATTGCGGAGCGTGCTGGCCATCTGAATTAAGGCCCGCCGCCGGCGTGGAGCGGTCAGTCCTGCCGCGAGGGCCTGCCGATAAAACGAAGCCGCCGGCTCCTCCTCGCCGATGGAGTCATGGGCGGAGGCCAGCTCGAACAACGCGACCGCATCGCCGGGCGGAAGCTCCGCGGTCAGCGCGCGAATCCGCGACAAAAAATCCGCGGGCACATGCTGATCGAACTCCGCCCAAAGCTTTGCCACCCTCTGTTCCCAGTCTTGTTCGCGCGTCATCGTCCACCCTAACCCGGGACGCTGCGGAATTCACACCGTACCCACAAACGATCTCACGCGGAGACGCAGGGACGCAGAGGAGAAAAAATCTGCGCAGCGGCTGCCAACCCTTCATCGCTTCCGGTCTCTGCGTCTCCGCGCCTCTGCGTGTGCCTGTCTTGAGTCGTCAAAATTCGCGGTTCCGGTTTCCTCACCAATAATCAGAGCAAATCTGCGTTAGTCTGCGGTTATTCTCTTTGCCTCAGCGCGCCAGTTGCATGACCTGGCGACCGAGCAGGATCATGACTCCCACTAGGGCGAGCAGAAGGATCAGAAAGATCACGTTGCGTCGCCCGGTTCGAAGTTGAAAAATGCCCGCCCCGAGGCAAACCAGACCGAAGACAAAGATGGAGACGAAGAGCTGGAACGTGCGCGCCGTCATTTCGGGACTTCCGCTCCAGCGTGACGTGCTGCCCAGCCCACCCTGGTAATGAATCGTCCGCCACAGATAGAACGAGATGACGGCCATCGCGATGCTGAGCATCGGCCCCAGGGCGATCAACACCCACCCCCGGGCGCGGTTGCTTTTTGCCTCTGCGGTCAGGTTCGATTCCATCAGGAACATCAAGCAGGAACCCACCGGTGAAATCAATGGAAAGTAAAGCCGCTCACGCGGAAAAACCGTACGGCCAGAGGGCCCACGCGAAGCCGCAAAGAATGCAGGGCTTCGTAACCCCAGATTGACGCAGATCGGAATGAACCACGAGACGGTGGAGACGAACGCAATGGGCGAGGGTTGCTGCGATCACCTTCTCCTTTTTGTGTTCTTTGTGGTCTTTGCCGTTAGTCCCTCCTCCCCCGTGCCTCCGTCAGGTCCGCGCAAGGCCCCCTTTCCAAATAATTTGAGAAAATCTGCGTGAATCTGCGGTTAGCCGCCGTTTGATCTTCCCTCCGCCATCGCGTCGTGAGATTTCAGCCCTCGCATGAGCACGATTTCCACCAGCGTTGCGGCGGCGCCGACCGAGGCGCGCATTCCCTCGCAGATCGCCTACATCATTGGCAACGAGGGGTGCGAGCGCTTCAGCTTCTACGGCATGCGGAACATCCTGACGGTGTTCCTGGTCTCCACCCTCCTGCTTGATCTCCCCGAAGCCCAGCGCGGCCCCGGCGCCAAGGATGTCTTCCACACCTTCGTCATCGGCGTGTATTTTTTTCCGTTGCTCGGCGGCTGGATCGCCGATCGGTTCTTCGGCAAATACAACACCATCTTCTGGCTCAGCCTGGTTTACTGTGCCGGCCACGCCTGCCTCGCGCTCTCGGAATCGAATCGCACCATCTTCTACACGGGACTCGGCCTGATCGCGCTCGGCTCGGGCGGCATCAAGCCATGCGTCTCGGCCTTTGTCGGGGACCAGTTCGACCAGACCAACAAGCACCGAGCCAAGGTGGTCTTCGATGCCTTCTATTGGATCATCAACTTCGGTTCGTTCTTCGCATCGCTGCTGATGCCCATCTTCCTGAAGCAATACGGACCGTCCGTCGCGTTTGGCATTCCCGGCGCACTGATGTTCATCGCCACGTTGATCTTCTGGATTGGTCGCCGACGCTACGTTCTCCTGCCGCCCTCGGCCCCCAATCCGCATTCGTTTCTGCGCGTCTGCCGCACCGCACTCGCCGCGGGACGCGCCGGGTTCGCCATCGCCATCGCCGGCGTGCTGCTCGCCGTTGCTTCCTTTGCGCTCATGCCGTCGTTTGGATTCGTCATTTCGTTCTGCGTGGCGCTGGTCGCGCTGATTGCCTTCGGCGGCGCCGGCGTGTGGCTGCAGCTCGACCGCGCCCGCGGCCAGCATCCGGCCGAGGCCATCGAGGGCGTGCGCTCGGTCCTGCGCGTGCTGGTGCTCTTCTTCCTGGTCACGCCTTTCTGGTCGCTCTTTGATCAAAAGGCCTCCACCTGGGTCCTGCAGGCCGACGCCATGACCAAGCCGTCGTGGTTTCAATCCTCGCAGATGCAGGCGCTCAATCCGCTGCTCGTCATGCTGCTGATTCCGTTCAACAACCTGGTGCTCTATCCCATGCTGCGCCGTCGGGGCTGGGAGCCGACCGCGCTGCGGCGCATGACCACCGGGCTTTTCTTCACCGCGGTGTCCTGGATCGTGGTGGGCGGCATGCAGGTCGCGCTGGATCGCGGCAACGCCGTGACCATCGTCTGGCAGGTGCTGCCCTACGCCATTCTCACGCTGGGCGAGGTGCTGGTCTCCGCGACCGGCCTCGAGTTCGCCTACAGCCAGGCGCCGCCCTCGATGAAGGGCGCCATCATGAGCTTCTGGAATTTGTCGGTGACGATCGGCAACCTCTGGGTGCTGATCGTAAACGCCGGGGTGAAGAACAACACGGTCACCGATGCGATCAAGTCGGCGGGATTCGGCGTCACGGCGACCCAGATGTTCTTTTTCGCTGCCTTCGCCTTTGTCGCCGCGGCGGCGTTTGGATTGTATGCGCGCACTTACAAACTCGTCGATCACTACCGCCAGGCGTGAATGGTTAATCCTACGGCATGGCGACATGGCAGATTTCCTTACTAAATTACTAAATTTTCTAGATTCATAAATGAGCGGACTGAAACAAGTCGATGACTTGGTCCGACCTCCTCAAGAAAATTTGGTAAATTTGGTGCATCTAAGAATTTAGTAAAAACCTGCCACGCCGAGGAGGGTTTGACTCAGCGTTCGCCGCCCCACCCGAGGTTTGCCATGAAGCCTGTTCGAACTCTTGCCGTTGCTGCCCTCATCACCGCGATCGTGCCGTGGGCGCGAGCGGCCAATCCGCAATGGACGACGCCATCGCCGGCCGAAATCGACGGCATCTATTCCGACATCGAGTCCCTCTATACCGCTAATCCCCCGTGCCCTGCGTGGTCAATCACCGGCGCCGGATTAGCGCGCGGCGTTTGCGCGCTGGAGGCTTTCGAGGAGCAAGCCGAGGAGGTGACAGAAAAGCCAGCCGAGTACGGCGACCGCGGCGATTGCGACCAGCAAGAGAATCACGATCGTGGTCCCCGGCATCGGTTCCGGCTGGAGGGGATAGCGCCGGTGTTCGTTCCCGTCGAAGAACCCCCCGTGGTAGAGATTGCTGGGATGATCCATGGCCGCGCGCATCGTGTACCAAATGAGAAGCAGGTACGCCACCAACCCGCGCGCCGGGGGAAACACGGCGTAAATCGTATTGCGGATTTTCCGGGAGTGCGGCGCAAAGTCGATCGCGGTCTGGGTGGCAACCCCGGGGAGGATGAAGCGGCCCGCGGCATTCCGTCGCATCACCCAGGGCTCGGGGGGCACCTCCAGGTCCGCGCTGTCGTACACCATGTCGGGCAGGAGGGACTCCACCCGGTTGGTAAAGCGCCATTGGCCGTCCTTTTCATTTTGGATAGGCCGGCCCACGTCCCGGAAGCCCAGCCAGCGCGGCGGCACCCGCGCGACGAGATCATGCTTGTTGACCACGTTGAGCGTGATCGCCTCAAGGGTCTCCCCGTTGAGGTTCGCCGATTGTTCATTGAAGCGTTTTGCCGTGCCGAGGTACGCGAACTTGGGCGCCCCAAAGGTGATGACGTGGGCGATCGGACGTCCCCGCTGCGCGAGATCGAGCGCGGCGAGGTGCGCGAGCGCGCCGCCGAGCGAGTGCCCGGTCACGAAAAGCGGCAGTTCGCGCGGCAGCTTATCGATCCATTCCATGACGTCCGTGCGCAACGCCCACCAGCCGAAGCCGAACCCGAGATGTTGGAGCGGCCAGATAAAAAACGGAGGTACGAGCGCGTCCACGAACCAGTCCGTGGCCGTCACCGTCCCGCGAAAGACAAGATAGCCGCGCCCTCCGCGGGTGAAGCAGACGCCCTGCATCTCCAAGTGATCCAGCGGCGCTACGTCTGCGCAACCTTCCGCCTCCAAGGCCGCGACAACCTCGTCCAGCTTGGAATAGACCAGGATCGAGAGATCCGCCGCGTCGCGGATAAGCTCGCGTTCTTCGCCCGACAATGCGCGCGGATCGAGCGTGGGCACGGGCTCCGCCGCGACGAGTGCGGGGGTGGACACGGCGGGGAGCTTGCGCGGAACGCCCCCGCCCGGGGTGGTGACATTCACAGGCGACATTCAAACCCGCCGCAGATTTCATAGGCCAGCCTTTTCACGCGGAGGCAACCCGTTTCGCGGCAACTCGAATTACCCCGCGCGCCTCCGCCGCCGGCGGCAGGAAATTTCCAATAACAAGTGGAAATCCGCCGGACCCCAACCGGTCCATTAAGGTTTTTGAATCACGCCACCGACTCACTCAAGGCGTGAAGTTGGCCCAGGGATCCGTGCTCACGAAGCCATTCGCTGTGGGGGTTAGCACCTGCGCCCGCCGGTTGCCCGCGTCGATGCTGAATTGCGTGCTGCTCCCATTCCCGCTGGCGGTGTTGCGAACGAAGAGGTTGTTGCTGCCTTGGGCCGCGACTCCCGCGGCCGCATTCGAGTTACAGATGTTGCCATCCACGACATTCCTTGTGCTGAACGAAGTGAGATGAATGCCGGCCCCGAGATTGCCCTGGCAGGTGTTGCCGATGATCTGGCAGCCATCGGCCCCGCTGACGGTCGAGATCCCGGTGCTGCCATTCGACTGCACCGTGCAATTGCGCACCGTCGAGCCTGAAAACATTGTAATCCCAAAGGTTCCGTTGTTGGCCGCCGTGCAGTCGGCGATTTGGCAGCCTCCGCCGGTCAGAATGCCGTTGCCCGCGGGAA
>JANMQT010000208.1:0-1693 GCA_031370675.1 Verrucomicrobiota bacterium | reverse complement strand
CGGCAAGATCGAGCCGCGCCAGGACGTGGAGGTCGTGGTGACGGAAGCCGATGGTTCGACCCGCAGCTTCACTGCGCGGTGCCGGATCGACACCTACAACGAGCTCGAATATTTCCACGCCGGCGGCATCCTGCAATATGTGCTGCGGAGGCTGGCTGCGGGGTGAGCGCCGAGGACTCGACAATTCGTCCGAAATTTATTCTGGAATGGTGCCAGCTCAAGGGCAGCGAGAACCACTATCAATGGGACCTGATCGATGACCGCAACCGCGAGCTGAAAACTCTAAATCGGAAGTTCGGCTTTGTGGAAGAGGACCAGACTATCCCAGTCGGCAGCAGGACAAACGTGCAGCCGGGGTACAAGCGCGCCTACGCAGAGGTCGAAGCGACGTTTCGCAGGGTTTATGATGCCGTTCCGCGAATGCAGGATGACTGGCTCCGAAAAAACAGGGTGACGACCTACGAATACCTGTTGCTGGACAACTTTGTGCTTGGAGACAGCCGCTACTTCACCGAGCAGCTTGTGCGGAAACCAAATATGAACTGGCTCGATCTGATTAGACTGCGAGCACGATCCTTCCTCAAACACTGGTCCGAAGAGACGCGATTGGCGGGCGTGAGAGAGCGGGTACGGATCGAAAAGAGACTGTTTCCATACGCTGAGATGCGATGTCGCAAATTCTTTGGGATCAAAAGGTGGCCGCGAGATCGCACGAAGAATGCGGAGATAAGCCAATACCGCCGCTTCTACTTCAGCGCGCTCGACGAAGAATCTGACCGCTTGAAAGTTGAAATGGTGTGACCGGGGGCGAACTCGCTTTCGAGCCGCCGGCTGCGTCGGCGTGACGCTGATCCTCAAAATGTGGTGCGGAGACTGGCGGCCCTAGGTAAGGAAGTTCGCGCAGCTCCCCGGGGGGTGACCATGAGCATTGTAGTGATCATTGCCATCTTGATTGCAGTGGTAATTGTCCTGCCACGAATGTTTTCAAGTGATGAGACCAAACTCTTCCGACGTGTCTGGTCAGCTCAGAAAGTCGGTGGTCAGGTCGGCCAAACTGCAAGGTTGGCTGCAATCCAATCGCTTGCGACAAGATACGGTGTCGATTTTGACAAAGATTCCGATGACGTGCGCCAAGCAATTGGCAGATTGCTGGCCGATGCCACGAATTTCGATGTTCGCTACCGCAACAACTTTGGGGTGCAGGTAATGCCCATAATCGCCACGTCACTCCTGGCTCTCAAAGGCTACCGCCACCCAGAGATTACTGACGATTTGCTTCAGATGAGTCGAGTTGACGGAATCCGCTTAATGGACGCTTTCAATAGCAGTGAATCCTGAGGTGGCCGACGCGGAGCTCCTGGTCGCGGCGTGCCATTGCGGGCGGGCGACGATCCGGCTCCCGCGCCAGCCCGACTACGTCAATCACTGCAATTGCTCGCTGTGCGCCGCGACGGGCTTCCAGGGGATCTATTACGCTTCGGACGAGCTTGAGATCGCCGGCGAGTTCGACGCTTATGTCCGAAGCGACCTCAAGCAGGCCTATCTCAAAACGCTGCGCTGCAAGACTTGCGGCACGCCGACCCATTGGGAGCCGCTGACGCCCCCGCCGCATGAGCGCATGGGCGTCAACGCGCGGCTGGTCGACCCGGCGCTGCTCGAGGGAGTCGAAGTGCGCGCGGTCGATGGCCGGAGC
>JANMQT010000203.1:0-24946 GCA_031370675.1 Verrucomicrobiota bacterium | reverse complement strand
GAGGCGATTCGTGAATTGCACGAGCTTGGACTGAACATCGTGATGCTCACGGGCGACAATCGCCGCACGGCTGACGCGGTGGCCAAGACCCTCGGACTTGATGCTGTCGAGGCCGAGGTGGAGCCGGAAGGGAAAGTGGCCGAGGTTAAGGCACTGCGGGCCGCGGGTCGGCACGTGGCGATGGCAGGCGACGGCATCAACGACGCGCCGGCCCTCAGCGAAGCCGAGGTGGGCATCGCCATGGGCACCGGCACCGATGTCGCCATGCAGAGTGCGGGCATCACGCTCGTAAAAGGAGATCTCCGCGGAATCGGCAAGGCCATTCGGCTGAGCCGGGCCACGCTCGGTAATATTCGGCAAAACTTGTTCTTCGCGTTTGTTTACAACCTTGTCGGCGTGCCGATTGCGGCGGGCGTGCTGTATCCTTTCACCGGCACGCTGGTGAGCCCGATGATCGCCGGCGCGGCCATGAGCTTGAGCTCCGTTTCCGTGATCACGAATGCGCTCCGCCTCCGGCACGCGCGGCTGAACAAATGAATCCTTCGCCGAGCCGGTCCCGGCTGGGGCGTGTCGCGCGCTGGTCGGGCGCCGCGGTAGCGACGGTCCTCATTGCGCTGGTGGCTGGTCGCGCCCTGCTGCAAGCGCGCGAGCGAGGGCGCGGGCGCATTGATCCGGCACTGGGAATCGATTTGCTCGAACAACTCAAGATCGGCGGCGTGCCGCAGTGGCTCCAGATTCGCGGCCAGGATCGCCGCAAACCCGTGCTCATTTGGTTGCACGGCGGACCTGGCTTTCCGCAAATGCCGTTCGAGGCGGCCAATCGCGACCTCGAACGCGATTTTGTCGTGGTGCATTGGGATCAGCGTGGCGCGGGAAAATCGTACCACTGGGGCATGAAAGTCGATGAAATGCGCGTCGAGCAATTCGTGAATGATGCGCACGAGCTTGTCACCGTGGTGCTGAAGCGGCTGGGCCGGGAGAAGTGTTTTCTGGTCGCTCATTCCTGGGGCACTCTAATCGGCGCAATCGAGGCGGCGCGGCATCCCGAACTCTTCCACGCCTACATTGGGGTGGGACAAATTGCGGAGTTCCCGGAAAATGAGCGCGCGCGCTACGATTTCGCGCTGGCGGCCGCGACGAAGGAGCAAAATGAAGCCGCGCTGCAGGACCTGCGCCGGATTGGTCCCCCGCCTCATCCGGACTTGAAGACGTGCGCGCCGATGGAGCGGTGGGTGAGCTATTATGCCCAGCGCGACCATCCTGGATTGGGGGCGATGCGATTTGTCCGGCTGGCGTTCGCCTCGCCCGATTATTCCATCGTGGATTTGGCGCGCATCCCGGCCGGCTACCTCTTCAGCTATGAGGCGCTGTGGCGGGAGATTTACTACGACACCAACCTCTTCCAGCGGGCGCCGCGGATCGCCGTCCCGGTATGGTTCTTCGTGGGACGGCATGACAAGGTCGCGTTCCCCTCCGCGGTCCAGCGCTATTGCGAGGCGCTGGAGGCGTCGGCCGGGAAGGAAATCATCTGGTTTGAGGCGTCGGCTCACTGGCCCTTCTTCGAGGAACCGGCGATGTTTCACACCGCTCTCCGGCGCATTGCGGCGGCGGAATCCGTCAAGTAAATCCCTTGTCGCAAACGATTGTGACGGATTTGTTACGGGGGGAAGGTTGCGACCGGGAACTTGGTCACACAGCTTGCGAGCCACCCGACGACCCTCGTTCAAACCTATGATTAATCGACTCGCCCTCTCCCTTGGTGCCGTGCTTCTATCGGCCCTCCTTCATCCAAACGCGCAAGCTCAGGTCACACTCAACGGCGCGGGGGCGACGTTCCCAAACCCGATTTACACCAAGTGGTTCTCTGAATATCAAAAGGTCGACCCAGCCGCGCAGTTCAATTATCAGGCCATCGGATCGGGCGGCGGCCAAAAGCAGATTCTCGCCCAGACCGTGGATTTCGGCGCCTCCGACGGTCCGATGAAGGACGCAGATTTGGCGAAGGCGCCGGGCAAGATTCTTCATCTCCCGACCGTCGCTGGGGCGGTGGTGGTTTCCTACCACCTGCCGGGAAACCCGGCGCTGAAGTTCGACGGCGAAACGCTGGCCAATATCTACCTCGGCACCATCACGAAATGGAATGATCCCGCCGTGGCGAAGCTGAATCCCGGCGTCGCGCTGCCGGATCTGGCCATCGTTTCCGTCCATCGCGCGGACGGCAGCGGCACCAATTACATCTTCACCGATTACCTCAGTGCAGTGAGTCCGGCGTTCAAGGACAAAGTCGGCGTGAACACCTCCGTCGAGTGGCCGGGTGGGGTGGGAGCCAAGGGCAATGACGGCGTGGCCGGCCAAATCAAGCAGACCAGTGGCGCGATCGGTTATGTCGAATTGATTTACGCGCTGCAAAACAAGATGTCGTTTGCGGATTTGAAGAACAAGGAAGGCACGTTTGTGAAGGCCTCGCTGGATACCATCATGGCCGCCCTGGCCACGGCGACGATTCCGGACGATTTCCGCTTCTCGATGGTGAACGCGCCAGGCAAGGAGGCCTATCCGATCGCCGGGGCCACCTGGCTGCTGGTGTACGCCAATCAAAAGGACGCGGCGAAGGGCGCGAAGCTGGTCGGCTTTCTCAACTGGTACGTCACCAAGGGCGGCGATTCAGCCAAGGCGCTCGATTACGCGCCGTTGCCGGATTCAGTCCGGGAGCGGGTGGCGAAGCGTATCGCTGAAATCCAGGTCGCCAAATAGGGCGGCTTTCTCTTGAATCGAGCCGGGGCCGAGCCGCCCCGCTCGATTTCAGAAACCTCATCCACTCACCTTCATGGCCCTCGCCGTTGCAACCACGCCCGCGCCCGCGCCGAAGACGGTCGGGCAGCGCATGCCGGCGCCGTCGCGTGCGGGCGATGTCTTCAGCGAGCGCTTCACCCTGATCATGGCCCTCTCGATCTTCGCGCTGATCGGGTTGATTCTTTACGAGTTGTTGGTGGGCGCCTGGCCGACGATCAAGACATTTGGTTTCAGTTTCCTGACGACCTCGAGCTGGAATCCGGTGACCGAGAAGTTCGGCGCGCTTCCGTTCATCTACGGAACGCTGCTGTCTTCGTTGATCGCGCTGCTGATTGCCGTGCCGCTCAGCATCGCGACGGCGATCTACCTGACGGAGTTGGCGCCACTCTGGCTTCGTCAGCCGCTCACCTCGCTCATCGAGATGCTGGCGGCCATCCCGAGCGTCATCCTTGGCCTTTGGGGCATCTTTGTCATGATCCCTTTTCTTTCGAAATTCGTTTATCCCGGACTGCAGGCGGCGCTCGGTTGGACGCCGTTTTTCAGCGGCCCGATTTTCGGAATCGGCATGCTCTCGGGCGGGATCATCCTTTCGATCATGATCATCCCAATCATCACGTCGGTGTCCCGTGAGATTCTGAGTTCCGTGCCCAACCTGCAGCGGGAAGCGGCCTACGCGCTGGGGGCGACGAAATGGGAGGTCACGAGGGTGGCCGTCCTCAGCTACGCCAAACGCGGACTCTTCGGCGCGATTATTCTGGGGATGGGCCGCGCCGTCGGCGAGACCATGGCCGTCACGATGGTCATTGGAAACTCTTCGAAGATTTCCGCGTCCCTGTTCGCCCCCGGGAACACCATGGCCTCCGTGCTCGCCAACCAGTTTGCCGAGGCCAGTGACGATGCCTTTCTCAGCGCCCTTTTTGCCGTCGGTTTGGTCCTGTTCCTGGTCACTGTTGTCGTGAACCTGTTTGCCCAATTGCTGCTCCTGGCCGCCGGCGGGAGCAAACATGGCAAGCTGGCTTAGTCGCCGACCTTTCTTCCCCTTCCTTTTTCCATGACCACGCACAGCACCGTCCGCGAGTGGGGCGACCACCACCATGCGCGCAAGCGGAAAAGCGCTTTCGTTTCGACTGTTTGCGTGCTGTCCGGAGTTCTCGTCGTGACCCCACTGGCGCTGGTGTTCATTTACCTGGTGATTCAGGGCGCGGCATCGGTGAATGGGGATTTTTTCACGCAATTGCCGAAGCCCTCCGGCGAACTGGGTGGCGGCATGGCGAATGCCATCGTCGGCACGTTCACGCTGCTCGCCATTGCCTCGCTCATCGGCGTCCCCATCGGGATTTTCGGAGCCGTTTACCTGGCCGAGTATGGCAGCCCCAAGCTCAATTGGTGGATCCGCTTCAGCAGCGACATTCTCAACGGCGTGCCGTCCATCATCTGGGGCATTGTGATCTACGGCCTCATGGTCGTGCCGATGAAGGGCTACTCCGCGCTGGCGGGCGGCGTGGCGCTGGGTTGTCTCATGATTCCGATCATCCTGCGGACGACCGAGGAGGTCTTGCTGCTCGTCCCGCAGGGATATCGCGAGGCCGCGCTGGCCCTGGGGATCGCGCGTTGGAAGGTGATCCTCCAGATTGTCATCAAGACGGCCAGCAGGGGGATTATCACGGCCCTGCTCCTGGCCTTTGCACGGGTCGCCGGGGAGACCGCGCCACTGCTCTTCACGGCGCTCGGCAATAATTTCTGGAATCGAAATCTCCTGCAGCCGATTTCGGCGCTGCCGCTTCAGATTTATTCCTTCGCGACCTCGGCGTTCGACGATTATCACCGCCAGGCCTGGGCGGGTGCGCTGGTGCTCGTCACCTTCGTTTTTGTGCTTAATATCTCCGTGCGTTTCCTGACGCGCGAAAAGGCTTGAATGTTTTTGTCCCATGACGACGTCCAAAACATCCCGTCCCCCTGCCGCCTTCCCCGCCTCCATGCCGTCGCCTGCCGCCATGTCCACGCCCTCCACCATCGCTGAGCAGCTGGCGTTCGACGCCAAGGACGTGTGCGTCTGGTACGGCGAAAAACAGGTCCTCTACAACATCAACCTCGGGGTCCGCCCCAAGAGCATCACCGCGATCATCGGACCCAGCGGTTGCGGCAAGTCCACGTTCCTGCGGTGCCTCAATCGCATGCACGAACTGGTGCCGTCGGCGCGGATGGAGGGAAACATCACACTCTTCGGCGACGATCTTTACGCTCCCACGGTCGATCCGGCTTTCGTCCGCCGCCGCGTCGGCATGGTCTTCCAGAAATCCAATCCGTTTCCCACGATGTCGATCCAGGACAATGTCGTCGCCGGCCTCCGTCTGAACGGCATCCGCGACAAGGCGTTTCTGAACGAGCAGATGGAGAACTCGCTCCGTCTTGCGGCGCTCTGGGACGAGGTGAAGGATGATTTGCACAAGCCCGGCGTCAGCCTTTCCGGCGGCCAGCAGCAGCGGCTCTGCATCGCCCGAGCCGTGGCGATGCAGCCCGAGGTGCTCTTGATGGACGAGCCCTGCTCTGCGCTCGATCCGATGGCGACGCAAAAGATCGAGGAATTGATGCAGGAGATTAAGCGGAACTTCACCATCGTGATTGTCACCCACAACATGCAGCAGGCCGCCCGCTGTTCCGAGCAGACTGCGTTTCTCTTCATGGGCAAGCTGATCGAGATGGACACGACCGAGAAAATCTTCGGCAACCCCGCCGAACAACAAACCGAAGACTACATCACCGGTCGCTTCGGTTGAGGCGCCGCCACCCGCGCCCGCGGATCAAACTCTCACCTTAATTTTTCCCTGCCATGCCGCAGTCCCACACCCTTCACAACTTCGACCAGGCCCTGACCAATCTTCGCAACACGGTGCTCATGATGGCGAGCCTGACCGAGCGCAGCCTGGACAATGCCATGACGGGCCTCTTTGAGCGCGACACCCATCTCTGCAACGTGGTGATTGCGGATGACGAGGAGATCGACACGCTTGAGAAGACCGTGGACAAGGACGGCTACGACGTGCTCATCCGGTTTCAGCCGGTCGCCTCGGATTTCCGGCAGGTGATTGCGACGATGAAGCTGAGCAACAACCTTGAGCGTGTGGGCGACGCGGCGGTGAACATCGCGCGCCGGGTGAAGAAGTTGAACGCGCATCCGGCGCTGCCCGAGGTCCGGGTCCTGGAACCGATGTACGCGGAAGCCAAGGCGATGCTGAAGGACAGCCTGCGCGCGTTCACGGACGGTGACATGGAGATCGCGATGGCGCTCAAGCCGCGCGACAAGCAATTGGATCGCATGAACAAGGACATCGCGGATCAACTGACCGACGCCATGCCCAAGCAGCCGGATCAGCTGCGCGGGTACCTGAATCTGTTGTTTGTGGCGCGCGCGCTTGAGCGGGTGGGGGATCACGCCACGAACATTGCGGAGGACGCCATCTTCGCGAAATCCGCGCAGGACACGCGGCATTTGAATCCGCTCAAGGAATAGCTAGGCAGAATTTCAGATTTTAGATTTCAGATTTCAGATTTGGAAAAACGGCGTGGCAATCCGCAATCGGAAATCTGAAATGAGCGCACCAGCGCTCAGTTCCCCCCCACATCCCCCGCCCGATCCTCGAAGCGAGTGAACTCCTTGAGGAACGTCAGCTTCACTTCGCCGGTCGGGCCGTTGCGCTGCTTGGCGATGATCAACTCCGCTTCGCCCGCCTTCTCCGCCTTGTCGTCCTCGTCGTCCGCGTAGTATTCGGAGCGCACGAGCAACGCCACCACGTCTGCGTCCTGCTCGATGCTGCCCGATTCGCGCAAGTCGCTCAGGCGCGGCTTGCCCCCGGTGCGCGCCTCGGGCTGGCGGTTGAGCTGCGCGAGCACCAGGATCGGCACGTCGAGTTCCTTGGAGAGCGCCTTCAAACCCGCGCTGATTTCCGCGATTTCAATCTGCCGGTTCTCCTGCGCGCGCCGGCTGGGCGAGCGCAGCAATTGCAGGTAGTCCACCACCACGAGCTTGATGTCGTGGATGTTCTTCAGGCGCCGCGCCTTCGCGCGGAGCTCGAGAATGCTCAGTCCCGCCGTGTCGTCGATGAAGATCAGGCTCTCCGCCAGCTTCGACGCCGCGCTGGTGAGTTGCGGGAAATCGCGCTCGGAAAGGAAGCCGTCGCGGATCTTCGACATGCTCACCCGCGCGCGCGAGCAGAGCAGCCGTTGCACGAGGGATTGCGCGCTCATTTCAAGGCTGAAGACCGCCACCGGATGCTTGCCCTCCACCGCCACGTGCTCGGCGATGTTCATGGCCAGTGCCGTCTTGCCCATCGAGGGCCGCGCTGCGATCACGATCATCTCCGAGCCGTGCAGGCCGCTGGTCATGCGATCGAGATCCTTGAAGCCCGTCGAGAGTCCCGTCGTCGCGCCCTTCCGCTCGTAGAGCTGCTCGATGTTCTCGATTGCCTTGAGCACCCGGTCCTTCATCAATGGAATCGCCGCCCGGTGCCGGCTCTCGGCGATGGCCAGCACGCGCCGCTCCACGTCGTCCAGCAGCGAGCCCACTTCCTCGCCGGTGTCGTACGACATCGAGGCGCATTCCGTGCACGTGCTGATGATCTGGCGCAGGATGTACTTCTCGCGGACGATCTCGAGATAGTGCGAGGCATTCGCGGAAGTCGGCGTGAACGTGTAGAGGTTGCTGATCGCGGCCGGGCCACCGATCAATTCGAGCTGGCCGCGGTCGCGCAGGTTTTGCGTCAGCGTGATGAAATCGATCGGCACGCCCTTGTTCTTCAGCTCCACCACGAGCGCGAAGAGCGTCTGGTGCGGCGGATGAAAAAACGCGCGCTCGCTCAACTGCTCGACGGCGCGGTCGATCCACTCGTCGGGCGAAATGAGGATGGAACCAAGCAGACCCTGCTCGGCCTCCATGCTGTGCGGCGGCAGGCGATGGGTGTCCACCGCGGCGGCGGCACGGGGTGGGGCGGGGGACCGTTCCGCGTTGCCGTCCCGACGGGTCGGTCGGGATTTGCCTTCCGCCTCAGACCGTTCGGGCTGCGCGGTGGGCATGGGAATGGGGCGGTGTGGGTCGCGGCGACTACCGGCCCGCGGCTCAGCCTTAGCTCTTGCGCTTGACGGGGCGCTTCTTGTCGGAGGCAGCCTCGTCGACGCTGGCGTCGCTGGCCGAGCTCGGCTGGGCGATGACTTTGAAACTGGCCAGGACGTCCGGGTGCAGGCGCACGGGAATCTCGTGCTCGCCCGTTTCCTTGATGGGCTTGTCGAGCTGAATCATGTGCTTCTCGATCTTCAGCCCCTGGAAATCCTTGGAGAGACGCTCCTCGATGTCGCGCACTGAGATCGACCCGAAGGCCTTGCCGGTCGCGCCGGTTTCGAGGACCATCGTCAGCTTGATCTTGTTGATCTTGCCGGCCTGCTCCTGGGCGTCGTTGAGGTCCTTGGCTTCGCGCTCGGCTCGTTTCGCCTTCAACGAATTGAGCTTGCGCAGCGACGACGGGGTCACCTCGTAGGCGAGGCCGCGCGGGAAGAGGAAGTTACGCGCGTAGCCGGCGCGGACTTTGACCACATCCGCCTCGCTTCCGAGGTTGGGCAGGTGGCTGGTGAGGATGACTTGCTGGAAGGCCATGGCGGGACGGGGAAATGGGTCGGGACGGCCGCCGGAAACCAGCGGGTCGGATAGGTAAATGCGGACCCGCCAGGTGTCAAGGGAAGTGCGAATGTGGAATGTCGAAGTGTGCGGGGCCAACGCAGAAATGCGCCTTCTCCCGCCCAACCGGGCCAAAACCTGCGCAAATTTGCGCAATCTGAGGTCCCAAGGCGAGTTTCTATCAATCCACGCTTCCATCATTCGTCACGCGGAGGACCGACGTCGCGGTATACGTAGTCGACCCCATTGACCTGGCTGGCTGCCGGCCGCAAGGTGACAACGTTTCGTTCAGGGCAGCTTGTCGCATCTCCGGCAAGTCAAAGGCCGCTGCCGTCATGAGGCGTCCGAAATCGCGCGACCTACGCGGCGATGGACCCCATGCCCAATACCAAAAACATCGCCTTCCTCGGCGATTATGTCCCGCGTCGTTGTGGCATCGCCACCTTTACCGCGGACATCTGCGAGGCCGTCGCCGCGGAATTTCCCCAAACCCAGTGCATGGTCGGATCGGTCAATGACCGGCCCGAGGGGTATGATTACCCGGAGCGGGTGAGGTTCGAGATGGACGAGCAGGAGCTCGCGTCCTACCGCCGGGCGGCCGAATTCCTCAACATCAACAACGTCGAGATCGTTTCCGTCCAGCATGAGTTCGGGATTTACGGCGGGGCGGCCGGGAGCCATTTGCTGGCGTTTCTGCGTGAGGTCCGCATGCCGGTGGTGACGACGCTGCACACGGTGCTGAGCGAACCGAACGCCGACCAGCGTTTTGTCATGGAGCAACTCGATTTGCTCTCCAATCGCTTCATCGTCATGGCGGAGCGAGGCCAGAGAATGCTGGAGGCCATCTACGGCGTCGATCCGGCGAAGATCGATCTCATCCCGCACGGGGTGATCGACATGCCCTTCATCGATTCAAATTTCTACAAGGACGTCTTCGGTGTCGAGGGCAAGACGGTCCTGCTGACCTTCGGGTTGCTCTCGCCGAACAAGGGCATCGAGTATGTCATCGAGGCGCTTCCCGCCATCCTCGCGCAGCATCCGAACATCGTTTACCTGGTGCTGGGCGCGACCCATCCCCACCAGCTCGCGCACGAGGGCGAGGCCTACCGCCGAAAACTGGAACGGCTCGCGGTGGAACGGGGCGTCGCGGACCAGGTGATTTTCCACAACCGCTTCGTCACGCTTGAGGAGCTGAAGGAATTCATCGGGGCCGCTGACATTTACCTCACGCCTTATCTCAATGAGGCGCAGGTCACGTCCGGCACGCTGGCTTACACGTTTGGGGCCGGCAAAGCGGTCATCTCAACGCCGTACTGGCATGCCCAGGAGTTGCTGGCGGGCGAGCGCGGGGTGCTGGTCCCCTTCCGCGATTCCCAGGCGATCGCGGAAGGCGTCAATTTCTTCCTCTCGAATCCCACGCTGATGACGGCGATGCGCAAGCGCGCATGGAAAGCGGGCCGGGAAATGATCTGGCCGGTCGTCGCGCGGCGCTACCTGGAAAGCTTCGAGCGCGCCCGCGCCAGCCTCAGCGTGCCGTCGGTCGAGACCCTGGCGGTACGCACGACCGAGAATGCGAACTATCCGTTTCCGCCGCTGAAGCTCGACCACCTCATCAAGATGAGCGACCACACGGGCATCTTTCAGCACGCCATCTACAATGTGCCCAACTACCACGAGGGCTACTGCACGGATGACAACGCGCGGGCCTTCATTCTGACGGTGCTGATCCAGGAGTTGGCCGGGTCGGAGCCGAAGATCGATCGGCTCGCGAGCAGTTACCTCGCGTTCCTTTGGTATGCCTTCGATGCGAACACGTGCCGGTTCCGCAATTTCATGAACCATCACCGCGAATGGATCGAGCGGGCCGGCTCCGAGGACAGCCATGCGCGGGCGCTCTGGGCCGTCGGCACCGCGATCGGACGTTCGCGCGACCAGGGGCATCGCAACCTTTGCGCCCTGCTCTTTCAACGGGGGCTGCCGCCGGTTGCGCGCTTCAGTTCGCCGCGCGCCTGGGCCTTTGCGCTCCTGGCTATTCACGAATATCTCCGCACGTTTTCGGGTGATCGCGTGGTGAGCCAGATGCGCGATGTGCTCGCCGGCCAGTTGGTCGGACTTTTCCGCGCGAACTCTTCCCCTGGCTGGCAATGGTTCGAGCGGATCGCGACCTACGATAACGCCAAACTTTCCCACGCCCTGATCCTGAGCGGTCATTGGACCTCGCAGGACGAGATGCTTGAAATCGGCCTGTCGTCTTTGCGCTGGCTGCTGGAGGCGCAGACGGCGGAAGGCGGCCATTTCGCGCCCATCGGATGCCATGGCTTCTGGCAGCAGGACGGCGAGCGCGCGCGCTTCGATCAGCAGCCGCTCGAGGCCCACTCGATGGTATCCGCCTGTCTCGAAGCCTATGCGGTCACCCGCGACGAGGATTGGAAGCACGCGGCGCACCGCTGCTTCGAATGGTTCCTAGGTCGCAACGATCTTGGCCAGTCGCTTTACGATCCCACGACCGGGGGTTGTCGCGATGCGCTGCTGCAGGATCACCTGAACCAAAACCAGGGCGCCGAATCCAGCCTCGCCTTCTACCTCTCCCACGCCGAAATCGCCCGGGGCACCCACGCCCGGATCGAAATTGTCCAATCATGCGCCGCGTGACGCTTCGTCCGACCGGGGTGACCCTCCGGCCCAACAGCGCCCGGGTGCTGGTGCGCCCGTTCGCTCCCTCCGATCCGGTGCGCATCGTCAACGTGCTTGGACGCGCCCTTTCGCTGACCGAAGCCGAGACCGAGGAGCAGCTGGCGGCTGTCACCGCTGACTTCGGCGAGCGGCACCAGGACCTTCGGGCGGTGTGGCACCGACACTTCGACCGCGTGAAGGCGCACGTTTTCAGCGGTCGCCCGCTTTCCGAGGCACGCCAGCTCTACATCGGCGCGCTTTTTTCCGGCGAATATGCGCTTGAATCCGCCGCGCTCTTCAATCCCTCGATCGTGCCGCATCCCGATCAGTCGGGACTCGCGGAGGGCGAACTTCGCTTCATCCTCAGCCTGCGCGCGACCGGCGAGGGCCACATTTCGTCGATCGAATTTCGTTCGGGGACCATCGGGGCTGACCACATGATCCGCATCGAGGAACCCTCGCGCTTCGTCACCGCGCCGGCGCTGAACCCGAATCCGACGTATCGAAAGAGCGTCTTCCTTCACAAGCTGATGGAGATGGGGTTTGAGAACGATTGGTCGACCGAGGTGATGCGGTCACTGAATCGGGATTTCACGCTGAGCGAACTCGAGACCGCGATGCGCCAGGCGGCCGACAAACACGGCCCCTTGCCGCGTGAGGTCCAGCGGACCGCCGAGTGCGTGCGTTGGCTGGCCGAGTCCAATTATGAGGTCAACTTCGCGCCAAATGTTGCGATGTCGGAACGCATCATTTTCCCCGTTTCCTCGAATGAAAGCAACGGCATGGAAGACGCGCGATTCGTGCGCTTTGTCGAGGACGACGGATTAATCATATACTACGCCACCTACACCGCCTATAACGGCCGCGCGATTCTTCCGCAGCTCCTGGAGACCACGGATTTCCTGAACTTCCGGGCGCGCACGCTCAATGGCCAGGCCGTGCAAAACAAGGGGATGGCGTTCTTTCCCCGGCGCATCGATGGCCGCTATGCCATGATTTCGCGGCAGGATGACGAGAACCTGTTCCTCATGTTCTCCGACAATCCGCATTTCTGGAGCGAACCGCGCATCCTGCGCCGGCCCTGCCAGACGTGGGAGATGGTGAAGATCGGCAACTGTGGCTCGCCCATCGAAACGGAGAAGGGCTGGCTGGTCATCACCCACGGCGTCGGTCCGATGCGCAAATACTGCATCGGAGCGATCCTGCTCGACTTGCGCGATCCCACCAAGGTCATTGCCGAACTGACCGAACCGCTCGTGAGTCCGGCAGGCAACGAGCGCGAGGGCTATGTGCCAAATGTGGTGTACACCTGCGGCGCGCTCATCCATCGGGGCAGCTTGGTCCTACCGTACGGCCTCAGCGATTCGGCCTCCACGATCGTCACCATCGACCTGGACGAATTGTACGCCGCGTTCACGCCCTGCGGCTGATCAATCGGGTCCACTCGTGGTTCCTTTCGGATTCCATGGCTTTCGACTTTGGACACATTCTGTGCGTTGGTTTCAATCTGTGAGCCCGTATCCCGCGACACCCGCCATTGAATTGGCTGCCGTCTCGCTCGGGGACGCCAGCTCTGAATTACGCGAGCGCGGATTCGCCATTACCTCCGCGTCCTCCGTGGCCTCCGCGATCCCGGGTGGTGAGGCGGCGAACGTTTCGTGGCTGCGCTCGTGGGATCGATTACCCGCGGATCCGCATTTGGCGGACGGCGGCAAGTATCGCTTTCGTCGGCACGCATCGTTCGTGCAGTCGTTCTCGCCGCCCGGTCTTTCCGACGTCGCCTATCGCCCGCATTGGCAGCCCAAGGCCTTCAACAAGCTGCATGGGGGAGTCCATCGTCCGTTTTCACCCATCGAGACCGGGGTGGCCGCCGATCCGGCCTTCCGGGAGCTCATTATGCGGTTCGGTCAGGTCTTTGCCGAGGTCGCAGCCCCGGCGCAGTGGTTCATCGAGGCGCATCAATTTCGCATCGACGCCAGCCAGGGGGAGGGACGTCCCACGCCCGAGGGGGCCCATCGCGACGGCGTCGATTTTGTCGCGCTGGTCCTGATGGAGCGCGGCGACGTCGCCGGCGGCGCTACCACGATTCATTCCGACGACGGCGCCACGCTCGCGGACGTCACGCTGGCGGTCCCCTGGACGGCGATGCTGCTCGATGACCAGCGCGTGATTCACGCCACCACGCCCATCAAGCCCCTTGGGCCACGCCCGCATCGCGATACTTTGGTGCTTACCTATCGGCGGGATGGTTTCCTGGAGCCGGCATAGGAAAAGGAGCAAGGAGGACGGAGAAAGGAACGATTCGGAAGGCCCAGACCTCCCGATCGCCGCAATGCCAATTCACCCGTCGCTCCGGTTCACCGTTCCTCGATTGCCGACTATGGGTCATTGATCACCGGCTGCCTTTCCCGCTGCCCCCTTCTTCCTTTTTCCTTCCTCCTTGTTCTTTTCCCCCGGCGCCGGCGGTGGCGGTGGCGTCGTCGACGGCGTGTCCCCGGTGATGGCGTGAAGGGCTTTTCGAACTGCGCGTGAGACGGTGGCCGACTTTCCGGCCGCCTCTTCGCGCGAGTAACCCAACGCCACCGCCTGGACATAAGCGGTGATCAACGAGGTGCGAATCGCGTACGACTCGAGGCTCGCCGCAATTTTTGTCAGCGCGGCGTCGGGTATTTGCTTGATGACTGCCGGCAACTCGCCCGTCGGAACATCGATCAGAAATTTGGCGGCCGTGCGCGCGGAGATTTCCGCGTTCGAGGGCTCAAAGGGATTGTTACTCATGGTTCGAAGGGATGGGTTGTCCTTCATTCGTAATGGCGAATCGGTTGAGACGTAAAGGATTTGGGTGCCTTGAAATGGAACTTTCAGCGAACATGCCTTGTGGTCTTTGCCAAACCCGGATTATGAAGCGACTGCTCTACTCCGGCTGGACTTGAATTCACGAAATTGACGAAGACGCGCGACCGCTATCAAGTTGAAACGCTGGCTGGATTCCGCTCCCGCTTTCTCGGCAACGCGCGCGATGTGTGCGTGGCGACGTGGGGGAAGGCAGGCAGCGAGCGTCGAACGTCGAGGGTCGAG
The DNA here is from genome assembly GCA_031370675.1 of Verrucomicrobiota bacterium. Lineage (GTDB taxonomy): Bacteria > Verrucomicrobiota > Verrucomicrobiia > Chthoniobacterales > SZAS-18 > SZAS-18. The sequence goes on along the minus strand of JANMQT010000203.1, from coordinate 10,737 downwards.
AACCTGCAAGACAAGGTGAAAGGGTGGATCGGTTGGCGCCGGCGGGAAGAACGCCCGCTGCTCGTCTTGAATGACGGGCAGGACCTCGCGGCGCTCGGAATTCTGGAGACGCTCGAGACGTTGATCGGGGCCGGGGAAATCATCCCGCCGGTGGTCGTGGCCATTCCCTGCAATCGGGAGCGCATGATGGAATACGGGATCGGCGGTCACCCGGACTTCGCCCGGCGGGGCGCGCGGGCCGGGGCGTACGCGAGATTTGTGCTGGAAGAATTGCTGCCAGCCGTGCGGACGCGGGTTGGCGTTTCGATTCGGCCGGCGACGACGGCCGTGCTGGGTGCGTCGCTGGGCGGCTTGTCGGCGTTTGATCTCGCCTGGCGGCATCCGGACGTTTTTGGGATCTGCGGGGTGTTTAGCGGATCGTTCTGGTGGCGCACGGATTCCACGGACGCGCGCGCCCAACAAGCGTCGCGGATTGTGCATCGGCTGGTGCGCGAATGTTCGGACGCCGACGTGGTAATGCGCGCCCGTCGGGAGGTGAGATTCTGGTTCCAGGCTGGGACCGCCGACGAGACCGAGGACCGCGATGGCAACGGGGTAATCGACGCCATCCAGGACACGACCGAGCTCATCGATGAGCTGGTGGCGCGCGGGTGGAGACCCGGCTCAAAACTCACCTACCTCGAGACGGCCGGCGGGCGGCACGAGCCGGCGACCTGGCGGGAAGTGTTTGGGGAATTTGCGCGCTTTGCGTTTTCAGACAGGAATCACGAATTGACGCGAAGGAACACGACGGAACGGACAAATTAGAGCCGGGACCGCCCTGAGGTCGGAAGTCTTGTGCGTTCCTCCTTGTTCCTTTTGAATCTTTGGCGACTGCCGGTCTAGGCGGGTTCCTTGATCGACGCCATGTCGATGACGAAGCGGTATTTCACGTCGCTCTTGAGCAGGCGTTCGTAGGCCTCGTTGATTTGCTGGATGCGGATCATCTCGATGTCGCAGGTGAGGCCGTGCTCGGCGCAGAAATCGAGCATCTCCTGCGTCTCGGCGATCCCGCCGATGAGTGATCCGGCAAATTGCCGGCGCCGGAAAATGAGCGGGAAGGCCGCCACCGGCAGCGGATGTTCCGGAGCCCCCACCAAACAGAGCGTGCCATCGCGCTTGAGCAGGTTGAGGTACGCGTTGATGTCGTGCTGCGCGGAAACGGCGTCGAGAATGAAATCGAAGCGGTTCGCGTGCTTCTGCATCTCCTCGGCGTTCGTCGAGACGACCACGTCATCGGCGCCGAGGCGGACGGCGTCAGCGGCCTTGCCCGGTGAGGTGGTGAAGAGCACCACGCGCGCGCCGAACGCGTGCGCGAACTTGAGGCCCATGTGGCCGAGACCGCCGAGCCCCACAATCCCTACTGTCTGGCCCTTGCCGACCTTCCAATGGCGGAGCGGCGAATACGTCGTGATGCCCGCGCAGAGCAGCGGCGCGGTGGCCGCGAGATCTGCCTTGTCGGAAACGCGCAGCACAAAGGCTTCATCGACCACGATGTGATCCGAGTAGCCGCCAAACGTCGGGCCGCCGAGGAACTTGTCCTCGCCGTTGTAGGTGAAGACAGGAACGTTGTCGCAGAATTGCTCCACACCGTCCCGGCAACTCGGGCAGGTGCGGCAGGAATCAACCATGCACCCGACCGCAGCGAAGTCGCCCTCCTTGAATTTTTTCACGTCGCGGCCGACACGCGACACGCGTCCGACGATTTCATGTCCGGGCACGCAGGGATAAACCGTGTTGTGCCACTCGTTGCGCGCCTGGTGCAGATCGGAGTGGCAGACGCCGCAGTAGAGGATGTCGATCTCGACGTCGGTGGGCTGCGCGTCGCGTCGCGGAAAGCTGAACGGCTGCAGGCGGCTGGTGGCGGTCGGGGCGGAAAATCCAAGTGTCGTGCGCATAGGGGCGGATTATCGCGGATCGCTGCGAATAGAGTCGAAATTTTCTTCGTTTAGGACACGGATGGGAAATGCCGAAGTGCGGGTGCCGAATGCAAAACGGCGGCCGTTGGAACGCGCCCTGCGTTCGCGGACCATCTGGATCGGCCGTCGATTTTCTCCCCACCGGGCAGGGATCGAGCGGTCATGGCGTTCCCCGAGCGTATGTGCCTTCGCCGCGGCCTCAGCCAAGGAAGGACGCGAGGATTCAAGGGAATGCTCTTTGCGCCGCTGACCGCGTCAGTTCAAAACTTCCGGCCGGAGCAGGTCCGGGCCACGAGGCAAACGCTGTGATCTGGATGGCGCAGCGCCGTCGGGCATCGAATGGCAGTCGCCTGCGCCCAGCCTTTAGCCCACCACGCCCACCCTCGCTCATCCCTGAATTTCTGCTCCTCACCTCAAATCCGCCGCCGTCTGCCCCATTCTTGTAGGCGTACGCCGGCTATTGGCGTTTTCCTGCGCGCATGTCTGATTTTCGCTTCGCCGTCCGGCTTCTCCTGAAGGACAAGGGCTTCACCCTCGTCGCCGCCAGCGTGCTGGCCATCGGCATCGCCGCCGTGGCCACGCAGTTCAGCATCATCAGCGCGACGCTCTTTCGCGGCCTGCCCTTCCCCGAGCCGCAGAATCTTTACCAGGTCGAACGCTTGGTGCCGGACAACGCGCGGATCGACTCGGGCATTCCGGCGCCCGACTTCGAGGACTTGCGCGCGGAGCAGAAGTCCTTCGAGGATCTCACGGGCTACATCAATGGCTCGACCGTGAACGTCTCCATCAGTGATGAGGCGAAGCGCTACACGGGAACCTATGTCACGCCGTCGTATTTCACGGTCTTCCGCATTCGACCGGCCATGGGACGGGTTTTTACCGACGCCGAAAACCAAAACGGCGCGGATCGGGTCTGTCTCATTTCCCACGGGGTCTGGCAGCGCGATTTCGGCGGGGCACCGGACATCCTCGGAAAATCATTCCGGATGAATGGCCGCACCGCGACCGTTATCGGCGTCATGCCGCGCGATCACTCGGTGCTGAACCAAGAGGAATTCTGGATTCCGATCTACAATGAGTTCGACGTGCGGACCCGCACGGCCAAGGCCGATCCGCGCAACAATCAGCTGAGCCTGAACGTCATCGGCCGGCTGAAACCTGGGGTGTCGCTCGACCAGTTGCAGGTGGAGTTCAACGGGCTCGCGAAGCGCCTCGCCACCGCCTATCCTGATACCAACAAGGATTTCCCGGAGGTCAAAATCAAGACCATGCAGGAAGGCATGTTCGGCGACCAGTTCCGGGGCCTGATGTTTGCGATGTTCTCCTGCGTCGTGGCGGTCCTGCTGATTGCCTGCGTGAACGTGATGAACATGCAGTTCGCGCGCACCATCCTGCGCAGCCGCGAACTCGCGGTGCGCGCCGCGATGGGGGCGACACCGTGGCGCGTGATGAGGCAGATGCTCGGCGAGGGCCTGCTGCTCAGCATTTCGGGCGCCGTGGTCGGCGGGTTGCTCGCGTTCTGGTTCATCGACCTCCTCTGGAAGGCGAATGAATCGCTGCCCAACCCGCTGCAGCCCTGGTTGCGCTTCCGGCTAGACACGGTTGCGCTCGCGCTCATCGGCGCCTGTGCGGTCCTGTCCGCGGTGATTTCCACGCTGCTCCCGGCGTGGCTGGCGGTGCGCTCGAATCTGCATGCCGCGCTCAAGGACAGCGGGCGGGGCAACACGTCGTCGAAGGCCAACCGCCTCGCCCGCGCCTTTGTCATCGTGCAGATCTCGCTCACCTGCGCCCTGCTCATCGCCACGCTCTTCATGGTCCGCTCGATCCACAACCAAACGAACGTCGACCTTGGCTTCGATGCGAAAGCCGTGCTCACGACGCGCATGGGACTTTTCGATGGGGACTACCCCAAGCCCGAGGATCGCCGCGCTTTTTACGAGCGCACCGCCCGGGAACTCCGCGCTCAATCGGCCTTCGCCGAGGTCGCCTTGACCGACCGCTTCCGCATGATGTTCTCGCCGTTTGTGCAGGTGCGCGTTGACGGCGTGGCGTACGATCGCGACAAGGACGTGCCCGGCGCGATCAAGCAGGAGATCAGCGACGGTTACTTCAAGGCGCTTGGCCTGCGCCTGCTCGAGGGTCGCGACTTCAACCCGGATGACCGGGACGAGAAGCAGCCAATCGCGATTGTGAATGCCACGTTTGCGAAGCGCTTCTTCCCCAAGGGCGCGCTGGGACAGCGTTTTCGTGACGGCAAAGAGGAGGAAAGCCAGCCGTGGCGCACCATCGTCGGCATCGTGCCGGATACGCTGATGCAGGGTCCGTTCGACACGAAGCGCGATGGCGCCGGCTTTTACACGCCTTTCGGTGCCGCGGTGTCGAGTTTCATGACGATCATCGTCCGGCCGCGCGTGCCCGGCGGCGATCCGCTGCTGCTCGGACCCGCCGTGCGGCAGGAGATGCGCAAGCTCGATGCGAACCTGCCGCTTTATTTCATCGGCACCCCGGAGCGAACGCTGAATGAATTTCTGGCGGTGCAAAAGCTCATTGCCTTTCTCTTCGCGGCCTTTGGCGGCATCGGCGTGATCCTGGCCGCGGCCGGCTTGTATGGCGTGATGGGTTTCAGCGTGAACCAGCGCATGGGCGAGTTTGGCATCCGCCTCGCGCTGGGCGCCGCGACCCAGCACATCGTCGGCCTGATTTACGGCCAGGGGACCCGCCAGGTCGCGATCGGTCTTGGCTTCGGGCTCGCGGCGGCGGCGGTGGTGCTGTGGATTTTCCGGAGCGGCATCGGGAACTTTCTGGTGCGCGTGCCACTTACGGATCCGCTGGTGTTTGTGGGTGTGGCCGCGCTCATCGCGCTCGCCGCGGCCGTCGCCTGCTTCTTCCCCGCGCTCCGCGCCTCGCGCGTCGATCCCATCGTGGCCCTGCGCGCGGAATAGGTGGCACGAACAGGTGGAACGCAGCCTCCGGGCACGTTGGCGAAAACAATGGCCGCCTTTCCTTTGGCATCGGCTTCCGTTCTAGGGTCTAGTCAACCGCTATGCCCGCCACGCCGCACCTCGAGAAGCACTTCACTGCCGGCGCCGCGGTGCGCGACGTCGTCATCGGCATGTCCGACGGCCTCACCGTGCCGTTCGCTCTCGCGGCCGGCCTGACGGGCGCGATCTCATCGTCCCACCTCATTTTGACGGCGGGCTTCGCGGAAATCGCGGCCGGTTCGATTGCAATGGGGTTGGGCGGCTTTCTGGCGGCGCGGGGCGATGCGGAGCATTATGCCAGCGAGCGGCTGCGCGAGGAAAAGGAGATTGTGAGCCTGCCCGACACGGAGGCGCAGGAGGTGCGGGAAATTTTTGAAACGTACGGGCTGACCGCGGGGGAGAGCGAGTCCGTCGTGAGCGCGTTGCGCAAGCGCCCGCAGGACTGGGTGAATTTCATGATGCGCTTCGAGCTCGGCCTCGAGAAGCCGGACCCGAGCCGCGCCTGGAAGAGCGCGCTGACCATCGCCGGCGCCTATGCGCTCGGCGGAATCATCCCGCTCGCGGCGTACCTGTTCTTCGCGGACGCGCACGAGTCGCTGAAGTGGTCGGCGGCGATCACACTCGTCGCCCTGGCCATCTTCGGGGCGGTGAAGGGCCGATTCACGGGCGTGCCAGTTTGGAAAAGCGCGTTGCAGACGACCATGATCGGCAGTCTCGCGGCGGCGGCCGCGTTTGGGATTGCGCGTTGGATCAGTTGACCAATTCGGGCCATCATGGAGTTCATGAATCCGCCCACCATCCTGGCCTTCGCCGGCAGCACGCGCACCGGCTCCACCAACAAGCTACTCGTGCATTGCGCCGCGGCGGTCGCCCGCAACTCGGGGGCTGAGGTCACCGTGATCGATCTCCGGGATCTTGCGCTGCCGCTCTTCGACGAGGATTGGGAAAAGGCGAACGGACTGCCGGAGGGCGCCAAGAAATTGAAATCCCTGATGCAGTTGAGCGATGGATTCGTCATCGCCTCGCCCGAATACAACAGTTCGTTTTCCGCCGTCTTGAAAAACGCGATCGACTGGGCCACGCGCACGGAGACCGACGAGGAGCCCGCGCTCATCGCCTTCCGCGGCAAGGTCGCGGCGTTGCTCAGCGCGTCACCGGGCGCGCTGGGCGGACTCCGCGGGCTGGTGCATTTGCGGGCGGTCCTCGGGAACATTGGTGTCCTCGTGCTGCCCGACCAGCTTTCCATCCCGAGCGCCTTCGAGGCCTTCGACGAGGCGGGCAAGCTGAAGGACGCGCGCAAGACGACCCAACTCGTCAGTCTCGTGCAGTCGCTCGTGCAGGTGGCCGGGAAACTGAAGGCATAGGAAATGCCGAATGCCGAAACGCGAACTCCGAATGGAGAATTCCGGCACGGCGCGGAAATTTTCGGCTCTTTGAATTATTCGGCCGTTGCTTCGAGACTGCGGCAGGTACAGGGAGACAGGGGTACCTTCGAACTTCGAACTTCGAGTTTGTCAGCCCGCGCCTGACGCGGGCTGATCCGTAATCTCCTGCTCCCGCGGAGGGCCCAGCATCTCGTCCCAGTTCTGCGAGCACTTGGCCATCCAGACGCGGGGCCAGGGATCCGATTCCCACAAGCGCAGCGCGAGCAGCTGCACGATGGCCTGGGGCGTCGCATCGCCCGAGAGCGCGATGCGGATGAGCGGCGCGCGGCCTTCCTGCCGATCGCGCAGCAGGGAAAGCGAGGCCAGCGCGCGCAACACGAGCTGGCGCTGCGCGGCGGGCTTGAGCCGCACTTCGACGGCCTCCTCGAGCCGCACGCACGCGCGCACGACCGCGTCGACCGCGCTGCGAAATTGCAGGTGTTCCTCCCAGAGGAGGCGAAACCGCTCCGCCACGTCGACCTTCGACCCAATCTCTGGAATGCCAGACCTTAAACCGCTGACAAGCTCCTGGAAGAACCTTTCGGCATCCACGAAGGCGGTTTGGTCCATGGCGCAGGCTAAAGCAGGGTGAGAACAGGTTTCCAGTTAATTGCGTTTCAGCCGTATGGCGCGAGTCGCGAACGACTGAATCCGTGGACTTTCGGTGGCATCAGTGGCGCGGAAGCGGTTCCCACCCGGGCGCTCATTTCGCTCACGCCGCGACCACTTCCTCGGGTTCCACGACGAGGTGGTCCATGATGTAGTCGCGCCGTTCCGGGGTGTTCTTGCCCATGTAAAAATCCAGGATCAGGTCGGCCGCATGCAGATTTTCCACGCCGACCGGCGACAGGCGCATCGTCCGCAGATCGATGAGCGGTTTGAATTCGCCGGGGCTGATTTCGCCCAGGCCTTTGAAGCGCGTGATCTCCGGGTTGCCGCCGACTTCGGCGATCGCCTTCACGCGCTCGTCCTCGGTGTAGCAGTAGAAAGTCTGGCGCTTGTTGCGCACGCGAAAGAGCGGCGTCTCCAGGATGTGCAGATGACCGCGCGCCACCAGATCGGGGAAAAACCGCAGGAAAAAAGTGATGAGCAGGTTGCGGATGTGCATGCCGTCCACGTCGGCGTCGGTGGCGAGAATGACCTTCTCGTAGCGCAGGCCGTCGACGCTTTCCTCCACGTTGAGCGCGCGCATCAGGTTGTAGAGCTCATCGTTCTTGTAGATCGCCGCGCGTTGGAGATCGCAGACATTGAGCGGCTTGCCCTTGAGCACGAAGATGGCCTGGGTGGAGACGTCGCGCGTGCTGACGATGCTGCCCGCGGCCGACTGGCCCTCCGTCAGGAACACCATCGAAGCCTCGCCGCCGGCGCGCTTCTGGTTGCGGTGCATCTTGCAGTCCTTGAGCTGCGGGATGCGCAGGCTGATCGCGGCGCTCCGCTCGCGCGCGAGTTTTTTCACCGACGCCAGTTCGCGCCGCAAGCGCGCCGTGTCCTCGATCTTCGCGACGATTTTTTCCGCGACCTCCGGGTTGCGATGCAGCAGGTCGGTGATGACGTCGCGCACCTTGGTGACGAGGTCCGCGCGGATCTCGGTGTTGCCGAGCTTGTTCTTGGTCTGGCTCTCGAACATCGGCTCCTTCAGCCGGATTGCGACCGCGCCGACCAGGCCCTCGCGCACGTCGTCGCCTTCGTATTTCTTTTTTGTGAAATCGTTCACCGCCTTGAGTACGCCCTCGCGAAACGCACTGAGGTGCGTGCCGCCGTCGCTCGTGAACTGCCCGTTCACGAATGAGAAATGATCCTCGTGAAAGCGGTTCGTATGCGTGAACGCGATCTCAATCGTCTTCTCGCGGTGATGCAACACGGGGTAGAGGGCCTCGTCGCCGGACTCCTCGTCGATCAGGTCCTTGAGCCCGTCGCGCGAGGAGAAGACCGTCCCGTTGCAGCGAATCTTCAGGCCCGCGTTGAGGTAGGTGTAGAGCCGCAGGCGCCGGCTGACGTGTTCCTCGCGGAAATCAATCTTGCGGAAGATCTCAGGGTCGGGGCTGAAGCGGACGAAGGTCCCGTCGGGCTCCCCGGCCGACTTGCCGCGCTGTTCCTTGAGCAGCACGCCCTGGCGGAAATCGGCGCGCGCAAACTGCCCCTCGCGATGGCTGCTCACGGCGAAGTCGGCGGAGAGCGCATTCACGGCTTTGGTGCCGACCCCGTTGAGGCCGACGCTGAATTGGAAGACGTCGTCGTTGTATTTCGCGCCGGTGTTGATGCGCGAGACGCATTCCACCACCTTGCCCAGCGGGATGCCGCGTCCGAAGTCACGCACCGTGACCACCGGGCCCTCGATGGTCAGCGTCACCTCATGGCCGTGACCCATGATGAATTCATCGACCGCGTTGTCCACCACCTCCTTGAGCAGCACGTAGACGCCGTCGTCGTAGTGTGAGCCGTCGCCGATGCGCCCGATGTACATGCCCGTGCGGGCGCGGATGTGTTCCAGGGAGGAGAGCGTCTTGATTTTGCTCTCGTCGTAGCCGTGGGCGGGGGTCTTGGGCAATTTCGACATGCGGAAGGAATCGACCCCTCAATGAAGCGGAATTCCACGCGCTGTCGAATGCGCAGGAGGTGGCGGGACACGATTCAGTGGGGCGGTTCACCGTGGTCGCGGCCGGCGTCTTGGTCTCAGACCGAACAATAATTGCCGCAATTCCAGCTCGACTTTTTACGTCGTGATCATGTGGTTCAAAGAGCGGGGTCGAAAGCCGGCGTCAGCCGGCCATGTTCCGGTGGCACGCTGAGCATGGGGACGAACCGCCGCAAGGCGCCCGCCTTCCCTCGAATTACAAGCCCAAGCCAGTCGTCGTACTCGTACTTGTTGTCATGAATGAAGCCACCAAGGTCAGTCGCGACGAAATGGTCCAATTGCTGAACGAAGACCTGGCCCGGGAATTTCAGGCCATTATCGCCTATGTCGTCTACAGCCAGACGATGAAGGGGGCGCAATTTACGGACATCGCGGGCGAACTCGAAGTCCATGCCGGCGAGGAGTTGAGCCATGCGCTGCAAATCGCCAAGCAAATCGATTATTTCAACGGCAAGCCAGTCGTGGTGCCCAAGGACGTGAAAACGTCCGACAAAGCCGAGGATATGCTCCGGTTCGACCTGGAGAACGAGAAGACGACGATCCTCAACTATCGGCAGCGGATTCGCCAGGCGGAAGAATTGGGGGAGTTCGGCCTCAGCGAGGTTCTTCGCAAGATCATCGCGCAAGAGCAGGAACACTTTCTCGATCTCGCCGGTGCGCTCGGAATCGAGAATCCCGTCATTGAGGCGTGACCCGTGCCTGGAGCGGGGCAACGCGGCGACAGCGCGAGGATGCTATCGACGGGACGTCCGGGGGGACTCCCTCGTGGCGACTCCACCGAAAGAAGTCAGGCCCGGATGTGGCGCGAGCCGCGAAGATCAGTTATGAAATCCGCACCAAGCAGTGAGGTTCCGAACGTCCTTGTCATCAGTTCCAGGCAGTCGTTCCGGGCGCAACTTGAGAAGTGGCTTCCCTCTCCGGCCATTAATGTGGTGGAGAGTGTAGGGGTGACGAACCTGCAACAGCGCATCGCCCTGTCGATTCCCGCGTTGGTGGTCGTTGATCAGCAATTCGAAGATTATCCGCAGCTACTTTCCAGCTTGGCGTCGCTGGCTCCCGGGGTGCCCTATGTTGCCGTCTCGCTCGAGCAGCCGAATCCCGACCTGGAGGGGTCCTCCGAGGACGGAAAGGCTGGGGAGGGACGGGAAGCCCCGACCCGCGATTCGGTGATTTCGGCCATTCGAAACGTTGCGCCGACCGTGGCAGCGCGCTTGGACTGACGGAGAACACCCCCACCTACGGGCGCCGCTGGGCGGAAACCCGTCGGTGGCACCGCTTAAAGATCCTTACGCACGGCCTGAATTCGGTCGATGCGCGCCTGGATGTTGGGCAGCAGACGCTCGGCATAGGCTTTGAGATCTATATCCGCCGTCGTCTTGAGAATCGTTTCGCAATTCCGCTGCAGGGTGGGCAGGTATTGCAGCAGGGTTTCGACATATTTGCTGTCGAATTCATCCAGAGACGCGCTTGAGAGCGAATCGACCAGACTCTGGCTTTTCGCCTCGAGGGTGTTGGAAAGGATGACACCCTTCTTGATCGCGAGCGTGGTCACCTCCTGCTGCGCCTGCTGCAGGCTGGTGGTCACCTGCGCGCCGAGCTCCCGCACCGCGGGCTTCGTGGCGCGATTCTTTGCGGCCTGCGCCAGCACGTAACTTGTGCCGATGTCCTGCGACAACAGTTTGATGAATTCCTCGTCCTGATAGCTGACGCGATTTGGCGCGGACGTCGGAATGGGCGGG
>JANMQT010000181.1:0-2858 GCA_031370675.1 Verrucomicrobiota bacterium | reverse complement strand
ACAATCTCGTGGTAGCCGCCATAGAGGGCGGGTCGAATGAGGTCATTCATGCCGGCGTCGACAATCACGAAGCGCTTGGCGGGAGTGACCTTGCGGTACAAGACGCGGGTGAGCAGCACGCCGGCGTTGCCGACGAGCAGGCGGCCGGGCTCGAGCAGGATGCGCAGGCCGATTCCGCGCAGCAGCGGAGCCACCGCCGCGGCGTAACCCTCGAGCGTGAGCGACGGGGCGCGGGTGTCGTCGCTGCGCTGCCACCATTCGTCTTCGCCGCTCGCGAGGGACGACTGGTAGGCGATGCCGATGCCGCCGCCGATGCTCAAGAATTCGATGCCATGCGCGGCCTTGAGTTTCTGCGCCAATGGGAGCATGCGCTCCACGGCCATGGCAAAGGGTCCGGACTCGGTGATCTGCGAGCCGATGTGCATCTGCACGCCAACCGGCCGCACGCCACCCAGCTTGGCGGCCTTGTCGTACACGTCGGCGACCCGCTCGATGCCGATGCCAAACTTGTTCTCGCTCTTGCCGGTGGAGATGTATTTGTGGCCGCCTGCCGCCACGTCCGGATTCACCCGGATGGCGAATGGCGCCACTTTGCCGAGTCCGCGGGCGACCTCGGAAATCGCCGCGAGCTCGCCCTCCGATTCGACGTTAAAGCTGTGCACACCGGCTTCGAGCGCGTAGGCGATCTCGGCCTTGGTCTTGCCGACCCCGGCGAAGGTGCATCGCTCGGCCTTGCCCCCGGCCTGGATCACCCGGAATAATTCGCCCGCGGAGACAATGTCGAACCCGGCACCCTCGCGCACCAGCAGATTCAGGATGGCGAGATTGGAGTTCGCCTTGACCGCGTAGCAGACGAGGTGATCGAGTCCGCGCAACGAACCCGACAGGCGGCGGTAGTGGTCGCGCACCGTCGCGCTCGAGTACACGTACAACGGCGTACCGTGTTGATCGGCGAGTGTGTCGAGGTTGACGTCCTCGCAGTGCAACGAGCCCTCGCGATAATGGAAGGAATGCATGGCGTCAGCAATGGGACGGCACGCCGCCTACTTGGTGATGCCGAATTCGGCGCGCCGATTCTTGGCGTACGCGGCTTCGCTGGAGCCCGAATCCACCGGCATTTCCATGCCGAAGCTGACCGTCTGAACACGGTTCGGGTCGACTCCGAAACGTATGAGTTGCTCGCGGACCGCGCCGGCGCGTTTCTCGCCGAGCGCGCGATTGTATTCCGGCGTGCCGCGCGCATCGGTAAAGCCGGCGATGATCACGTTGTTGCGTGCGCTCATGAGGAAATCCGCGACCGCGCGAATCTTTCCATTCTCGGAAGCAGGCACGGAAAAGCTGTCGAATTCGAAGTAGACAGCGCCGAACTGGCTCTTCGAAACGTTCGAGCTGAGAAACGAGACGCCCTCGTCGCGATTGGGAAGTGGCGTGCCGGTGACGTTGTCGGAATCGCCGAACTGACCGGATTGCCGCGCGGTTTTTTTGTCGGCGCAGGAGGTGAGGGCGATGGCGAGCAGGAGAGCGGGGAGGGAGCGGAAGAGGGATGTCATGATGGGAAACTCGAAGTCCGAAATTCGAAACTCGAAGGAAGATTAAAAGATTAGAAACTCAAAAGGCGATGCCGGCGTTCCATGTGGTTGTAAGAATCGAATGTAAAGTCGATCGAGCGGAGAAGCTGAAAATAGGGTGCAACCCAAACTGCATTACGTAGGCGGCCGGGATTAATTCGATTTTCAGGTCGTTCAAGAAATTTACACTTCCTTCGAGTTTCGAATTTCGATCTTCGAGTTTCCAGCGCCTCAGCGGCTCATTGATGGCTCTGAGATCTGCCCCAGTCCGCTCGCGAGCGTCTTCTGCGCGCCGGTGAGGGTGTCGAGCATCATCAAGGAAGATCCGTTGCTGTATACGAGATGGCGTGAGTCCGACGCCCAGGCGGGATCCTGGCCGGCGGCCACGATTTTCGATCCGCCGGTGGCGAGGTCGAGCACCGCGATCTGGAAACCGCCGCTGCGCGCGACAAAGGCCACCTTGCCGCCATCCGGCGACCAGCTGGGCTCCGTGCAATAGGAATATCCGCTGCTGAGGCGCGACGCGCCCCCGCCGCCCGCCGGGATGCGATAAAGCTGCGGCGAGCCGCCGGCGTCTGAGACGTAGATGATCTCATCTCCGCGCGGCGACCACGTCGGCGAGGACTCGACCCAAGGTGTGCGGGTCAGGCGTCGCGCCCCACCGCCGGATGCCGACGAGACGTATAGTTCGGGGTTGCCGTCCTTGGAGGCGGTGAAGGCAAGCTGCGAGCCGTCTGGAGAAAACGCCGCACCCGTGTTGGTGCCGGGAAACTTAATCACCCGGTCGCGCGAGCCGCTCGCCAGATCGATGACATAGATGTCGGCGTAGCCGCTTTGATAGCCGGTGTAGGCCAGCTTCCGGCCGTCCGCGCTCAGGGCGGGGCCGACGCTGATCCCGTTGTCGCGCGTGAGCTGTTGCAGGCGCGAGCCGTCGCCATTGCAGGTGTAAACCTCCTTGTGGCCGGTCTTGTTCGCGATGAACGCGATTTTCGCGTTGGCAAGCTCAGGCGGAAACGCCACGCCGGACTTCTTGATCGTGATGGTCGGTTCCTCGGCGAACAGCGGGAGGCTGGCGAGAAAGAGCGCGAGGGCGGCGAGGAGGCGAATATTCATCGAGGGTGCGGACACAAAAAATGGAGCAGAACGTTTCGGCGAAAGCGTGGGAATCGCAAGTGGCGGGCGCGTCGCATCAATCCAGCTCAAAATCGATCGAAAGCGTGTACGGCGCGCTTTTGGCGAGGCTTTCCGGCAACGCCTCGATTTTTTTCACGCGCGAGGCGGCGTCGAGGA
>JANMQT010000146.1:0-35044 GCA_031370675.1 Verrucomicrobiota bacterium | reverse complement strand
CAGGCGCAGGCGGTGCTCGACAACGCGCGCAACGAGGTCACGCGCCGCAGGGTGTACGCCGCGCGCGACTCGCTCGCGGCCGACGTCAACGGCCCGCTGTTGAACGAGATCATCACCCTGCGTTTCGACATCGCGCGCCGGCTGGGCTACGCCTCGTGGGCCGATTACCAGACGGAGACGAAGATGGTGAAGAACGGGGCCGCCGCGGTGAAGTTCCTCGAAGAGCTGATCAAGGGCATCCAGCCCAAGTTCGCGGCGGAGGTGGAGGAGATGCGCAAGCTGAAGGTGGCCGACACGGGCGACGAGAAGACGAAGATTTTTGTCTGGGACTGGCGGTATTACAACAACCAGATCAAGAAACGGAAATACACCGTCGACACGGAAGCCTTGCGCGCGTTCTTCCCGATGGAGAAAACGATCGCGGGCATGTTCCGCATCTACGAGGGCATCTTCGGGTTGAAATTCACGCCGCTCGAGGCGCCGTACAAATGGGTCGACGATCTTCAGCTCTGGCTCGCGTCCGACGCGCAGACGGGCGAGCCGATGGGACTCTTCTATCTCGATCTCTATCCGCGTGAGGGGAAGTACCATCACTTCGCGCAATTCGGCATCATCGAGGGCAAGCTGCTGGCCGACGGCAAATACCAGCGGCCGACCGTCGCGCTGGTCTGCAACTTCCCGCCGCCGGGTGCCGACAAGCCCTCGTTGCTGAGTCATCGCGATGTCGAGACGCTCTTCCACGAATTCGGCCACGCCATGCACTCCATCCTGACCCGCGCGACCTTCTCACGTTTTGCCGGGACAAGCGTGCCGCGCGATTTTGTCGAGGCGCCCTCGCAGATGCTCGAGAACTGGGTTTGGGACCAGCAGGTGCTGGATTCCTTTGCGGCGGATTACCGCGACCCCGAGAAGAAAATCCCGGGTGATTTGATCGAGAAAATGAAGGCGGCGAAGCTCGCGACCATCGCGGTGACCTACCGCCGGCAGTTTGCGTTTGGCGCGCTCGACCTGGCGATGCACGGACCGATCAAGCTCGACAAGGAAGGGCATATCGACGCCCGGATGATCGCGAACGCCACGCTCGACCGCGTGTTCCTGCCGATCGATCCGAAGACCGATTTCGCGGCGGGATTCGGCCATCTGATGGGTTACGACGCGGGGTACTACGGCTACGCCTGGGCGGACGCGATCGCGGCGGACATGGCGACCGTGTTCAAGAAGGCGCCGGACGGCTTCTTCGACAAGGTCGCGGGCGCGCGTCTGCGCACGGAGATTTATCAGCCGGGAAACTCGCGCGAGATCGACAGCTCCATCGAAAAATTCCTGGGGCGCAAGCAGTCCAACGGCCCGTTCCTCGAAAGCCTCGGCCTCGAGCCCAAGCCGGTGAAGGCGCCGGCCGCGAAGAAACGCAAGCTGGCGGCGCCGGTCGCGCCGACGCCGCCGTAGCGACGACCATGGAACGCCGACGCCCAGTCCTCCCCGTCGCGGCATTTCTAATCGCGATTGCGCTGGTCGCGACGGGATGTAGCAAGCGCGCCACCCGGGTAGCGCAGGGAAACAAGGATCAGGTTTTCCACTTCGGAAACTACGGGGAACCGGCGGATGTCGATCCGCAGACGGTCAGCGGGTTGCCTGAGTTCCATATCCTGAAGGCGCTCTTCGAGGGCCTGGTCATGGCCGACTCGAAGGACCTGCACCCCATCCCCGGCGTCGCCGAGCGCTGGGACGTGTCACTCGATGGATTGGTTTACACGTTCCACCTGCGGGCCAACGCCAACTGGTCGGATGGCCAGCCGGTCACGGCCGACGATTTTGTGCAATCCTACGAACGGATTCTCAATCCGGCTCTGGCGGCACCTTATGCCGACATGCTCTACGTGGTCGCGGGCGCGGAGGAATACAACACGGGAAAACTGAAGGAATTTTCCAAGGTGGGGGTCAACGCGCGGGACCCGAAAACGCTGCAGGTCACATTGCGCGGACCGGCGCCGTATTTCCTCCTAATGCTGAATCATCACGCGTGGTTCCCGTCGCCGATTCGGATCATCGACCAGCACGGCAGCCGCTACGACAAGGGCAATCGGTGGACGCGTCCCGGCAACATCGTGAGCAACGGGCCCTTTGTGCTGAAGAACTGGAAGGTGAATGACGAGATCGTGGTCGTGAAAAATGAAAAATACTGGGACTCGGCCAAGGTGCGTCTCAAGGAAATCCATTTTTATCCGATCAGCTCAAGCGACACCGAGGAGCGCGCCTTTCGCGCGGGCCAATTGCACGTGACGAGCACCATGCCGTCCAGCAAGCTCGACGCCTACCGGTCAGCCCAATCCTCCTTCCTTCGGCTCGAGCCGTACTACGCGAACGCCTACTACGCCATCAATGTGGACCCCGGCAAGCAGACGAATCCCGCGCTGCTGGATGTCCGGGTTCGGCGCGCGCTGGCGCTGGCGATTGACCGGGAATCGCTGGTCAAGAATGTGATCCGCGCGGGGCAGATTGCGGCCTACTCCTTTGTACCGCCGGGCCCGGGGAGCTACGAGGTGCGGGACAAGATTACGTACGATCCGGAGCGCGCGCGGCGCCTGCTGGCCGAAGCCGGATTTCCCGGTGGCGCGGGGCTGCCGAAGATCACGATCTTGATCAACACGCTCGAGTTGCACCGCTCGGTCGCGGAGGCCATCCAGCAAATGTGGAAGAAGGAGCTGGGAGTCGACATCGAGATTGTGAACCAGGAGTGGAAGGTCTACCTCGCGTCGCAAAACAATCTAGCCTACCAGGTCTGCCGCGCCGCGTGGACCGCGGACTACGTCGACCCCAGCACGTTCTTTGATCTGATGCGGGCGCGAACGGGCAACAACAACACCGGTTACAACAACCCGGCGTATGAAAAGCTGGTGATCGATTCGCTTTCGGCGCCTGACGCCGCCGCGCGGGTCAAGCTGTTGCAGGAGGCCGAGGCGATGCTCCTGCGCGATTTGCCGGTCATCCCATTGTTCTTCAACACTCGCGCCTATTTGATCCAGCCGAGCGTGAAAGGCTGGCATCCGAATTACCTCGACGACCATTCCCTGAACGAAGTGTCTCTCGCTGATGATGCGGCCCCGGCCGACACCCCGCCGCCGAGCAACGCGTATTGACCGCGACGCGATGGCGGAAAGAATGGCACGAGGCTTCCCCATGAAATTCCGCGTTTCAAAAATTGCGGCGCTCGCGGTCCTCTTCGCGCTCGCGGGCGGTCTTTCGGGCTGTGGCAGGCGCTCCACCCGGGTGGAGCAGGGGAACAAGGAACAGATCTTTCATTACGCAAATGGCGCGGAGCCGGCGGACCTCGATCCGCAGACGGTCGCCGGCGATCTCGAGAGTCACATTTTCAAGGCGCTGTTTGAGGGCCTGGTGATCGCCGACCCGAAGGACTTGGGCCCGCTTCCCGGAGTCGCTGAGCGGTGGGAGGTGTCGTCCGACGGCAAGACCTACACGTTCCACCTGCGCGCGAATGCGGTCTGGTGGAACGGCGAGCCAGTGACGGCGGACGATTTCGTAAGTTCGTACGAGCGCATCCTCAATCCCAAACTGGCCGCGCCGGGCGCGGACATGCTGTTCGTCTTGAATGGAGCGGCGGAATACAACGCGGGCACGCTGCAGGATTTTTCCCAGGTGGGGGTGAAGGCGCTCGACCCGTGGACCCTCCAACTCTCGCTGCGCACCCCGGTGCCGTATCTGCTCGCGTTAATCAATCACTATACCTGGTCGCCCGTGTCGGTGAAGGTCATCGACCAGTACGGCAACCGCTACGACAAGAGCAACCGCTGGACGCGGCCGGGCAACCATGTCGGCAACGGTCCGTTCCGGCTCAAGGATTGGAAGACGCAGCAGGACGTCGTGGTGCAGAAGAATGAGAAATACTGGGACGCACAGCGCGTCCGGCTGAAGGAAATCCATTTCTACCCCATCGAGTCGCGCGACGCCGAGGATCGCGCCTTCCGGGCGGGCCAGGTCCATGCCACTTACGATATCGCCGCGGCGAAGTTCGACGCTTACAAGGCCTCGGCGCGATCGAGCCTGCGCGTCGATCCGTATTATGGCGTCTACTATTTGCGGGTGAACATCGATCCGGCGAAGCAAACCAATCACGCGCTCAAGGATGTGCGGGTGCGCCGCGCGCTGGCGATGGCGATCGACCGCGAAGCGTTGGTGAAAAACGTGACGCGAGCAGGCGAAGCGCCGGCGTACAATTTTGTGCCGCCTGGCCCCGCGGGATACGAACCGAAGTCCAGGCTCACCTTCGATCCTGAGGGTGCGCGCGGGCTGCTGGCGGAGGCTGGTTACCCCGGCGGGCAGGGGATGCCCAAGGTGACGTTCGTGCTCAACACCGACGAGTTGCACAAGTCGATTGCGGAGGCGGTGCAGCAAATGTGGAAGAAGGAGCTTGGGATCGAAGTAGAGATCCTTAGTCACGAGTGGAAGGTGCATCAGGCGATGCAAAACAGCCTCGATTACCAGGTTTCGCGGGCGGGTTGGGCCGCCGATTACTCCGATCCGAATTCATTTTTCGACACGATGCGGGCCCAGAGCGGCAACAACCGGACGGGCTTTGCCAACCCCGACTATGAGCGACTGCTCGCGGAATCAATGTCCGCCCCCACGCCGGCGGCGAGGGTAGCGCTGTTGCAGGCGGCAGAGGAATTGCTTGTGCGGGAGGTCCCGATCATTCCGCTCTACTTCTACACCCGAAATTATCTGCTCCAGCCCAGCGTCAAGGGCTGGTACCCGAACCTGGTCGATCATCATCCGTGGAAATACGTCTATCTTGATGACAGCGTGGGTCCGGACAAGTTGCCCGCGCCATGACCGCCCGGCCACGCTGGGATTGACCTTGCCGGCGTTAATGGCGAAAACATTGCCCCATCGACCCCCGAGATTGATTCCAAACCCCTTTATGAAGATCCGCCATTTTGCCAACGCCGCGACTACGATCCTGCTTGGGGCCACTCTCCTTGCCGCTGGCTGCGTGAAGAAGCCGTCGCGCGTGGCCCAGGGAAACAAGGAACAGGTCTTTCACTTCGGGAATGGCGGCGAGCCCGCCGATCTCGATCCCCACGTGATCCAAGGCGTGCCGGAGCACAATATCATCAAGGCGCTCTTCGAGGGCCTGGTCACGGTGAACCCCAAGGATTTGTCCCCGATCCCCGGCGTGGCCGAGCGCTGGGAAGTATCCCCCGACGGCAAGACCTACACGTTTTATCTGCGGCAGAATGCGGCGTGGTCGAACGGCGATCCCCTGACGGCCGACGATTTCGTCAAGTCCTACGAGCGCATCTTGAACGCGAAGCTGGCGGCGCCGTATGCCGAAATGCTGTTCCTTCTGGAAGGTGGGGCGGAATACAACTCCGGGAAATTGCCGGACTTCACCAAGGTGGGGGTGAAGGCGCTCGGTCCCAAGAAACTGCAGGTCACGCTCAAGGCACCGGCCTCCTACTTTTTGGCCATGCTCAATCATGACGCGTGGTATCCCGTGCACACCCCGACCATCGACAAGTTCGGCAAGCGCTACGACAAAAACAACCGTTGGACGCGGCCGGAGAACATCGTCAGTAACGGGGCCTTTGTCCTCAAGGAATGGAAGCCCCAAGTGGAGATCGTGGTGACCAAAAACCCGAAGTACTGGGACGCGAATCAAGTCCGCTTGAAGGAAATTCACTTTTATCCGATCGAATCCAATGACGCGGAAGAGCGGGCTTTCCGCGGCGGCCAGCTGCACACGACGAACACGGTTCCGACCGACAAGGTCGATTCCTACAAGAAATCGGGGTCGAGCCTGCGCATCGAGCCCTATTACGGCGCGTACTATTACCGCGTGAACGTGGACAAGACGAAGGAGAAGAACCCGGCCCTGCTCGATCCGCGGGTTCGCCGCGCGCTGGCCATGTCGATCGATCGTGATTCCATTACGAAAAACGTTCTTCGCGCCGGGCAGTTTCCGGCGTACTCCCTCACCCCGCCGGGGCCGGCAGGTTATCGCCCCAAGGAGCAGACCAAGTTTGATCCCGATGGCGCGCGGCGCCTGCTTTCCGAGGCCGGTTTTCCGGGCGGAAAGGGTGTCCCCAAAGTCAGCGTGCTGATCAATACCAGCGAGGACCACAAGAAGGTCGCGGAGGCCATCCAGCAAATGTGGAAGAAGGAGTTGGGCATCGACGTAGAGATCGTCAACCAGGAGTGGAAGGTCTATCTCGCCAGCCAGCACGCGCTCGACTACCAGATTGGGCGCGCGGCATGGATCGCCGATTTTCCGGATCCAAACGCGTTTCTCGACATCATGACGAGCGGTAATGGCAACAATGAAACCGGCTTCGCCAGCCCCGAATACGACAAGCTGATTTCCGATTCCTGGTCGGCCACCGGGGCCGCGCGGATCGAGATCCTGCAAAAGGCCGAGGCGATCCTGATGCAGGAGATGCCGGTCATCCCCATCTATTTTTACACGCGGAATTATCTCATCGTCTCCAGCGTGAAAGGCTGGTTCCCGAACCTGCTTGACGATCACCCCTGGAAGTTCATCTACCTCGACGAGAACGCGCAGCCCGACAAGATGCCGGTCCTGGGCCTCGCGCAATAGCCGGGCTGCCGGCGCGCTTCCCCAGCCCCAACCATGTTTAAGTTCATTGCCAGCCGGAGCCTGCAGATGCTGGCAGTGCTGGCCGTGACCGGAACCATCACGTTTTTCCTCGTCCGCCTCGCACCGGGTTCGCCCTTTGACCAGGAACGGAATGTTTCGCCGGAAATTCGCCGGAATCTCGACGCGTACTACGGACTCGATAAGCCGATCCTGACGCAATACTGGCGCTATTTCAGCAAGCTCGTCACGACTGGAGACTTTGGCCCGTCCTTCAAGTATTCCAACCGGACGGTCACCGAGATCATCGGCGAGTCGCTGCCGGTTTCGTTCGAACTCGGCATCTACGCGATGATTGTGGCGGTCGCGATCGGGGTGACCGCGGGCGTGCTGGCGTCACTCCGGCCGAATACGATGACGGACTATGTCCCGATGTCGCTCTCGATGGTGGGGATCAGCATGCCCACCTTTGTCATGGGCCCGTTACTGCTGCTGCTTTTTGGCCTGCAACTGGGCTGGTTCAACGTTTCCGGCTGGAGCTCGTTTGGCGACAAGGTGCTGCCCGCGCTGACGCTCGGATTTTATTACGCGGCCTATTTCGCGCGGCTCACGCGCGGTGGCATGCTCGAGATTCTTTCGCAGGATTACATTCGCACCGCCCGCGCGAAGGGCGCCTCCGAGCTGCGCGTGGTCCTGAAGCATGCTCTGCGCGGAGGCCTGCTGCCGGCGGTGTCGTTTATGGGCCCGGCGCTGGCGGGCATCGTCACGGGTTCGTTCACCGTTGAAACGATTTTCCAGATTCCCGGTCTGGGCCGATACTTTGTCACGGCGGCGCTGAATCGCGACTACACCCTCGTGATGGGCACGGTCATTCTTTTCGCCGCCTTGATCAGCGTTTTCAATCTCGTCGTCGACGTCGTCATGGTCTGGCTGAACCCGCGCCTCAAATTCGATTAGGAGCCTGCTGAAATACGGACATGGCTGTGACCCTCGCTGAACCTCCATCGCCCGCGACGCCGGCCGCCCTTGCCGAAGTCGAGGTGGGCCATTCGCTCTGGCAGGACGCCTGGGCGCGCCTGCGCAAGAACCGTCTCGCCGTGATCAGCGGCATCATTCTGCTCACGATGTCCGTGCTCTGCCTGATCGGGCCGTTCTTCACGCCGGCGCCCGACGTGCAGGACCTCGCGCTCTACGCGACGCCCCCGAGCGCCCAGCATTGGCTCGGCACCGACACGCTCGGTCGCGACCTGCTGGCGCGGGTCCTCACCGGCGGACGGCTGTCGTTTGCGGTCGGGTTGTGCGCGACGTTCGTCTCGCTCATCATCGGCGTCATCTATGGCACCATTTCCGGTTTTTATGGCGGGAAGGTCGACAACCTGATGATGCGTCTGGTGGACATCATCTATGCCTTCCCGTTCACCATTTTTGTCATCCTGCTGATGGTGGTCTTCAATCGAAGCCTGTTGCTGTTGTTTGCGGCCATCGGCGCGGTTGAATGGTTGAACATGGCGCGAATCGTCCGCGGCCAGGTGATCTCGCTGCGCAAGATGGAATTCATCGAGGCTGCCGAGGCGCTCGGTCTGCCGAAATCGCGCATCATCTTCCGGCATCTCATCCCCAACGTCCTCGGGCCGGTCATCGTCTACACCACGCTCACCATCCCCGCCGTCATGCTGCTCGAGGCCTTCCTCAGTTTCCTCGGCCTCGGTGTCCAGCCGCCCGATGCGTCCTGGGGTGTGCTGATCAACGAGGGTTCGAAAAGCATGGAGGAATTCTGGTGGATGCTGGTCTTCCCCGGACTCGCCCTCTCCGTCACGCTCTTCTCCCTCAACTTCCTCGGCGACGGCCTGCGCGATGCGCTCGACCCCAAGACCTCGAAGGACTGAACGAAGAGTCGAGAGTCGAGGGTCGAGAGCCAGCAGGCCAATCCGCAATCCGAAATCCGAAATTCCCCGATGCCGTTGCTCGAAGTCGAAGACCTCCGCGTCAGCTTTCATACCCGCAACGGCATCGTGCGCGCGGTCAACGGCGTGTCGTTTTCGCTCGAGAAGGGCGAGACCCTCGGTGTGGTGGGCGAATCCGGCAGCGGGAAGTCGGTCACGGCCTATTCGATGCTGGGGCTCATTCCACAGCCGCCCGGGCGCATCGAGGGCGGACGCGCCATCTTTGGCGGCATCGATTTGCTCAAGGCCTCGCGCCAGCAGCTGGCCGGCCTGCGCGGGAAGCGCGTGGCCATGATTTTCCAGGATCCTATGACGTCGCTGAATCCATATTTGCGGGTGGGCGATCAAATCATCGAACCGCTGATGATCCACGAAAAGGTCTCGAAGGTTGACGCAATTAAGCGCGCCCTGACGGCCCTGCGCGAGGTGGGGGTGCAGGACCCGGAGTCGCGCCTGGGCGCGTACCCCCATCAGTTCAGCGGCGGCATGCGCCAGCGCGTCATGATCGCGATGGCCCTGATCACGAAGCCGGAGCTGTTGATCGCCGATGAGCCGACCACCGCGCTCGACGTCACGGTGCAGGCTCAGATCCTCGAGTTGATCAAGAAAATGCAGAAGAGCACCGGCACGGCGGTCATCTTCATCACGCATGATCTCGGCGTGGTGAGCGGATTTTGCGACCACGTGCAGGTGATGTACGCCGGCCAAATCGTCGAGACCGCGTCGGTGGGCGACATCTTCAAGCGTCCGCTGCATCCGTATAATCGGGCGCTGCAGAAATCGATTCCCGCCTTCCAGCCGAAGGGCAAGGAGCTGTATACGATTCCGGGCCTCCCCCCGGATCTGAGCAAGCCGATCGCCGGCTGCGCGTTCGCGCCCCGGTGCGAATTTGTGCAGGAAATCTGTCGGAAGGGCCCGACGCGACTCGACACAATTGTCGCCGACCACGCGTCCTCGTGCGTTCGCGTGCAGCGGGGCGAGCTGTCGCTGGATTGACGGGTCCTAGGTCGCGCCCGACAACGCCGCCGGTTCCACTGTGGCTTGCTCCGCGGCCCAGGCGATATGCTCCGCGGCAATCTCGTCGAGTTGTGCTAGCGACTCCACCGCGGCGAATTTTCCGCGCAGATTGCGCCCGCCAGGCAGGCCGCGGCTGTAGGCCATCAAGCGCGCGCGCAACGAATGCATCGTGCCCCGTTCGGAGGTTCGGCCCGCCGCCTCGGCGCGGCGGGTCCGGCACTCGACGGCGAGGCGCGCGTGCCGCGCGATGAAGGCCCAGACGTCCGCCAGCGGCAGCGCAGGCGGCAATTCGCCGCTCGCGAGGTAGTGTTTGATTTCGCGGAAAATCCACGGCGCGGTCATGGCGGCGCGACCGATCATGACGCCGGCGATACCGGTGGTGGCACGGCGAAGCGCAACATCTTGCGGACCGGCAATGTCGCCGTTGCCGATCACCGGAATACGCACGGCGGCCGCGACCTCGGCAATGACGTCCCAATCCGCGAGTCCGCTGTAGCCCTGCGCCTTCGTGCGTCCGTGCACGGCGACGCGCGTGATCCCACAACCCTCGAGCAGCCTGGCTACGTTTGGTGCGTTGATCGTTTGATCATCCCAGCCGATCCGGATCTTGGCCGTAACCGCAATGCCGCGCGGTTCGCACGCGCGCACCACGGCGCGCGCGACGGACTCCAGCAACGGACAGTCCTTTAGGAGTGCTGAGCCGCCGTTCTTGGAAACGACCTTGTTTACGGGGCAGCCGAAGTTGAGGTCGATGAAGTCTGGCTGCACCCATTCGATCACCGCGCGCGCGGCGTCGGCGAGCCGCTCGGGCTCCGCCCCAAAAAGCTGCACGCCGATGGGTCGCTCGACCAGCGGGTCAAAGTCCACCATTTGCCGCGTGCGTTCATTCCGATGGAGGAGGCCCTCGGCGGAGACAAATTCGGTGGTGAGCACGTCGGCGCCCTGTTCCTTGCAAAGTTGACGGAAGATCGAGTCCGTCACGCCGGCCATCGGGGCGAGAAAGAGCGGAAAACCAGGAATGGTGGGGTGGACGGACACGGAAGCGGCACTTTATCACTGAAAAGGACCCCCAGAAAGGCGGTGGCGAGTCATTCTTGCGCACCGGGGAAAGCTGGCTAAATTCCCCGCCCCACTGAAACGCGGGCTTTTCCCGCGTTTTTTCGTCCGGTCAACCAAACAACCCAACTCCAACCATGAGCTCAGCCTCGCAACCCCAACTCCACCTCCTATGACTTCGATGCAAGAACTGCTCGCGAAGTCCATGCGCGATTACAAAGAGGGGACCATTATCAAAGGCCGCATTCTCGAAGTGCGCCCACGCGAAGTCCTCGTCGACATCGGTTATAAGTCCGAGGGCGTCATTAATATCCACGAATTCGACGACGCCGACACGCTCGAAGTCGGCGACGAAATCGAAGTGCTCCTCGAGCGCCTCGAGAATGACGAAGGCATGGTCATTCTTTCCCGCGAAAAGGCGATGCATCGCCAGAACTGGGAAAAGATTGTCAAAGTTTTCCACGGCAGCGGCCTCATCAAGGGCAAGGTCAAGGCGGCGGTCAAAGGCGGCCTGCTCGTCAACATCGGCGTCGAGGCATTCTTGCCCAGCTCGCAGGTCGATATTGTCCAGCCCAAGGACCTCAACGTCTACGTGGGCAACACGTACGATTTCAAGATCGTCAAACTCAATGACGATCGCAAGAACGTGGTGCTCAGCCGCCGCGAACTCATCGAGCAGGAGCGCGCCGAAAAGCGCAAGGCCTTCCTCGAGACGGTCAAGCCCGGAGAGACCATCAAGGGCACGGTCAAGAATCTCACCGACTTCGGTGCCTTCATCGACCTCAACGGCATCGACGGTTTGCTGCACATCACGGACATGACGTGGGGCCGCCTGAACCACCCCAGCGAAATGCTGAAGGTCGGCCAGGATGTCACCGTCCTCATCCTCGACATCAACCGTGAGAAAGAGCGCGTGTCGCTCGGCCTCAAGCAGATGTCCGGCAATCCGTGGGACAAGATCGAGGAGCGCTTCCCCGTCGGCCACCGCGTCAAGGGCAAGGTCACGAACCTCGTTCCCTATGGCGCGTTTGTGCAGATCGAGGAGGGCGTCGAAGGCCTCATCCACGTTTCCGAACTCTCCTGGACCAAGCGCATCGTGCGCCCCGCCGATATTCTTTCGGTCGGCCAGGAAGTCGAAGCCGTGGTGCTCGGCGTCAATAAGGACGAGCAGAAAATCTCGCTCGGCCTGCGCCAACTCGAACAGAATCCGTGGGACGAAATCGAACAGCGCTACCCGGCCGGCAAGCAGATCAAGGGTCAGGTGCGCAACATGACCGCCTACGGCGCCTTCGTCGAAATCGAAGAGGGCATCGACGGCATGATCCACGTGTCCGACATGAGCTGGACGCGGAAGGTCAACCACCCGAGCGAAGTCCTGAAAAAGGGCGACGTCGTCGAGGCGGTGGTCATCGACATCGACAAGACCAACCAGCGCATCAGCCTCGGCATGAAACAGCTCGAGAACGATCCGTGGAAGGACATCGACTCCAAGTACAAGATCGGCGACCTCGTCAAGGGCACCGTCACGAAGCTCGCCAGCTATGGCGCGTTCGTGCAGCTGGCCGACGAAATCGACGGCCTCGTGCACATCTCGCAGCTCAGCGAGGATCGGGTCGACAAGGTCAAGGACATCCTCAAGGCCGGTCAGGAAGTCGAAGCGCGCGTCATCAAGGTCGACAAGGCCGAGCGCCGCATCGGGCTCTCGATCAAGGCCGCGAACTACTCTGAGGAAGACCTCAAGCGCGAGACCGAGGCGTTCGACACGCTGCGTCCGGGCGAAGACATGGTCGGCCTGGAACAAGCGTTCCTGGCGGCCGAGGAGTATCGTCCGAGCGAGTCGAAGAAGAAGTAGTCACCCTCGATTCCGAGTCATCTGACAAAGCGCGGTTTGACCTTGCGTCGAACCGCGCTTTTGTTTGTCCTTCACCAGTACCCGTTCTCTTTATGGAAAAACCGACCATCGTTGCCTATCTCAAAACCCACTGCGGCTGGAGCGGCGGCGTGCGCGCCGTGCTCAAGAAATATGACCTTCCCTATACGGAGAAGGACATCATCCAGAATCCCGCGTTCCGCTGGGAGATGGAGCAAAAGAGCGGCCAGCCGCTTTCGCCCTGCGTGGAAGTGAATGGCAAGATGATTCCCGACATCAGCGGCGAGGAACTGGAGAATTATCTGCTCACCGCCAATCTCGTCGGTTCCAGTGATGCGCCCGTGAATGTGCCGCTCAATTCGGCGTGCACGGACGCCGAGCACGCCGCGATGGCCGCGGGTCAGCCGATTAATTTGCGCTGAGTCGCGTTTCGAGTCGATTTCAAGAGGCCGCCCTGAAACGGGCGGCTTTTTTCGTCTTTGTGGCCGGGCTCGCGGAGGCCGCGGCGGATGCGGCGGCGATTCCGAGATTCCGAATCGCCCCGGATTTGATCCTCTCATTCGGTCCGGCCTCAGCGAGGCCAGCGACAACGGTGCCCTCGCTTAGGCCACAATTCCTTCCCCCCGCGGCCAGAATCGGGTAGCTACATCGCGCATGCTTCCGCTTTATTTTCTCCGCCACGCTGACGCCGAGCCCTTTTCCCCCCAGGGTGACGCCCAGCGCGCCCTGACCATGAAAGGCCTCGCGCAGGCAAAACGCGTCGGCGAATTCTGCTCTCGGGTGGGCATCGCTCCCGCCGCGATCCTGCACAGTCCGTATCGTCGCACCACCGAGACCGCGGAAATCATCGGCCGCCACCTCGGCATCAAACTGACACCGGCAAAGTTCCTGGCCTGTGGCCTGCAGCCGGTGGCCGCCTTCGACGAACTTCACGCCCGGCGCGCCTCAAATGGCGCGCTCATGCTCGTCGGGCACGAACCCGATTTCAGCGACTTGATCGGAACCCTGATCGGTGGCGGGGCGGTGCCGGCCCGCATCCTCGTGAAGAAGGCGTCGCTGACCCTCGTCGAGGTCGACGAATTGCGAACAGGCGGCGGCCAGCTGGTCTTTGCCCTGCCGGTCAAGCTCCTGCAGTAGACCCAGGCAAGCTTCGCTCCGCTAGTCCAACTGCTTCATGCTTGGGAGCCGGTACGTCTTGCGCACCTGTTCATCGACCGCCGCGGTCTGCGCGGCGTCGAGGTAAATTTCCTTGGGGTGATCCTCGAACTCGATCCGATGAAAACCGTTGGTCGAGGCGGCCACGGCCCCGGGCACATCCGCGAGACCGTTGATCTTCACACCGTTGATGGCCGTGACGACGAGAAAATTCAGTTCGGTGTAACCCACGGTCGCGCTGGTCGGGAGGACCTGGCTGAGATAGACGACATGCTTGCGGTCGCCCTTCAGGAGTGCGGACTGCATCTGGTCATACATCACGAGGCGGGGCGGGGCGGCCTTCTTCCATTCGTTCCCCCATTCCTTGAGGTGCTGGCGCGTCAGTTCCTGCAGAATCAGGCCGCCGAGAATGAAGTACCGCGGCGCGCGGTCGAACAAGTACGGCATGACGCCGTAGTCCTTCAGATCCTTCCTCGCGAGCGTGACCTCGAGCGTCATCGGCTTGCCGTCGCGCAGAATGCGGAAGGGCAGCTTGTCGCCCACCTGGTGCCGAACCGAGAGCAGGTGGCTCACGGTGATGCGCCCGTAGAGCGGCTCGTTGTAGTTACCGTCCTGATCGATGCTGGTGTCGCCCACGCCCAGTAGGACGTCGCCAGCCAGCAGTCCCGCCTTGGCCGCCGGGGATCCTTCCGCCACTTCGGTGATGTAGATGCCACCGTTGCCCGGCGGCATCTTCGCGTAGTGCCGCAGCTGCGGATCACGCGTCGGGGAAAAGAGGAAGCCCGCGCGCGGAAAACCCTGGTAGTTGTCGTCCTCAAAATCCTTGAGGAAATGCTGGATGACCGGCGCCGGGATGACGTCGGCGGTCTGGTTCTGCGGAGCGTAGCGCAAGAGCATGCCGGCCAGCTTCCCGTCCTTGAGCACGGGCGCGGTGAAGCTGCTCTCCTTGAACTGCAACGAAAGGTTGAGCCGGTAGAGCAGAAAGCTGGCGTCATCGATCTGATAACGGGCGACCTCGACGGTCGTGATCGGGCCGGAGGTCGTCATGAGAGCGTCGTTCGACTCGAGTTGCAGAATGCTGAGGCGGTCGCCGACCTTGGCGTCGGTGATAATCTCCATGGGTTTAAGCCCGGCGAGGAACTTGGGATCGGCGGGCTGCAAGAGGGCCAGGTTGGCCTCGTGGTCCACGGTGAGGACTGTCGCGGCCATGCGTTCACCGCTCTCGGCTTTTTCGAGCTCGATGTAGTTGAAATTCTGGATCAGCTCGGCCGTGACGAGCACGCGGCCCCTCGGCAGCACGGCGCCAAGCCCGCGGCGCGAAAACGGCGGCTTCTTGCCCCACGGCCGAATGAGATCGTACGGCTGGTTGGTGGAGCTGACGCGCACCACCGAGAATTCGACCTTCTTGGGGGCCGGGGCGGCCGCGGCGGGCGCGGCGGGCGGCGTGGCAGCGGGGGCGAGGGCGGGGGAGAAAGCGACGAGAAGGAGCGCGAGCGCGCAACGGGACAACATGAGAGTCAATGTGGGATTCAAGGTGGAGGAATTAGACGGGACGGGGCGCGATGGCGGCGCGAAGGCAAGCAAGCTTCGATCAGCCGTTTACCCACTCCTCGAGAAAGGGCTGCCGCTTCACCGGATTGAACTCGACGAGGCGCGCCGTCGCAAGCTGGCGGGTGAAGTAGGGATCGCCCTGCGCGAACGCCTCCGCTTCGTCGCGGCTCGCCGCCCGCATGATGATAACACCGGCCGTGCGCGGAATTTGTGGCCCGGATAAAAGCAACATCCCCTTGTCGTAGCCGGTCTGCAGGTACGCCCGGTGATCCGGCGTCGCCGCCTCGATCTGTTCCAGCGCGGCGGTGAAAACCCATTCGAGGAGGAAGAAATGTTTCATGATGGCGTGGTGAGTGGCTTCTGACACGAAATGCCGTCAAACGTTCGCGAGTTTGGCGCGCCGACCGGCTTTTTGTCCGTCCTTGGTGTCCTTCACCTCCCAGCCCATCTCCGCCATCCGATCGCGCAACTCATCGCTGTGCTGCCATTGCTTCACCGCGCGCGCCGCCGCGCGTTCTTGGAGCAGCGACTGGATCTCCGCGGGCAGCGTTTCCGCGTCGGGTTCAAGCGCGAGGATGCGATTGATCCGGTGCCACCAATCAAGAACCGACCGCGCCTGGCCGGGCGAAAGCTGCCCGCCGTCGAGTTCGCGATTAGTTTCCCGGATGGCCTCGAACAACACACCCAACGCGGCGGAAATGTTCAGATCCCCGTCCAGTTCGTGTTCAAAGCGGTCGCCGTCCGACGCCGGATGCGACTCAGGCTTGCTGGCGGAGACCGCGTGCTCGGTCAACCGCAAGATCCATTCGTCGATGCGCTGAAGGGAGGCGCGCGCGTCATTCAACCCAGGCAGCGTGAAGTTCAGCGGCAGGCCGTAGTTCACGCGCAGCAGCGCAAAGCGCACCTCCCGTCCGGTGTACCCCTTGTCGAGCAGATCACGCAGCGTGTAGAAATTGCCGGCCGATTTCGACATCTTCTGGCCGTCGACCATGAGGTGCGCGCCGTGGATCCAGTGACGGACGAACTGCTGGCCCGTGCAGGACTCGGTCTGGGCAATTTCCGCTTCGTGATGGGGGAAGATGTTGTCCACGCCGCCGCAATGGATGTCGAGTTGGTCGCCCAACAGGGCGGTGGCCATCGCGCTGCACTCGATGTGCCAGCCCGGACGACCGCGCCCCCAGGGACTGTCCCATCCCACGTCGCCATCGTCCTTGTCCCACGCCTTCCAAAGCGCGAAGTCGGCCACGTTCTCCTTTTCGTACTCGTCGGAACGCACGCGTCCGCTCGGGCGCAGTTCGTCGAGGTTCAGATGCGCCAGCTTGCCGTAGGCGGGAAAGGTATGGATGCGGAAGTAAACGCTGCGATCGTCCGCCTGGTATGCGTGGCCACGTTCCAGCAGCGTGCCGATCATCGCAATCATCCGCGCGAGGTACTCCGGGGCGGTGGCGGCCGGGAACGCGTCGGCCCGCTTAATCCGAAGTGCGTCGAGATCGGCGAAGAACGCGTGCTTGTAGACATCGGTGAACGCCCCGAGGGCGAGGCCCGCCTGGCGCGACTTCAGGATGGTCTTGTCGTCCACGTCCGTCAGGTTCATGACGCGCCGGAGCTGGTATCCGCGGGCCTCCAGGTGGCGCTGGAGCAGATCCTCGAAGACGAAGGTGCGCATGTTCCCGATGTGCGCGAAGTCGTGCAGCGTCGGCCCGCAGGTGTACATCTTCACCTCGCGACCGGCCGGATCGAGCGGCCGGAACTCCTCCAGCTGCCGCGTGTACGTATCGTGGAAACGAATCGCCATCAGATATTCGGATAGAACGTGGGATCCGGCAGCTTCTCGACGCCGGCCACCGCCATGACGGAGATGCCCTCGCCGCGCCCGAGGAAGCCCATGCCCTCGTTGGTCGTTGCCTTGATGCTCACCCGATCGAGCGGGAGTTGGAGCACTTCCGAAAGATTCAGCCGCATGGCCTCGACGTGCGGCGCGATTTTCGGGGCTTCGGCCACCACCATGGCGTCCACATTGACGGGCCGGGCATTCCCTTCGGCGAGAATCTGCCGGGTGCGCCGGAGGATCTCCAGGCTGCTGATGCCCTCGATCGACGCGTCCGTGTTCGGGAAATGCCGTCCGATGTCGCCCGCCGCCACCGCGCCGAGCAGCGCGTCCGCCACCGCGTGGCACAGGACATCCGCGTCGGAGTGGCCGAGCAAACCCTTGGAATGAGGTATCTCGACGCCGCCAAGAATCAACTTCCGCCCCTCGACGAGGCGATGGGTGTCGTATCCGATGCCAAAGAGATTCATGAGCAAGGAGGTCTTGCGCCGCGGATCACGCCAGATCTCAGCCTCTGGCTCTCGACCCTCGACTCTCGACTCTCGACTTCTAAATAATTAGCCTGTCTCCCTCCCACCGGCAACCGGCGATCTCCTGCGTGCGACCGCTCATGGCCACGATCGAGTAGCTCTCATTGCCCCGTGGCGTGAGGCGCACCACGCCGCCGGCGGACTCGACGAGGGGAATGCCCGCGGCGATATCCCACAGGCTGATGCCCGGCTCCATGTAGGCGTCGACCCGCCCACTCGCGACGTACGCCATGGCCAGCGCGGCGCTGCCCATGAAGCGGCATTTTCGCGAGCGCTCGATCATGTCGAGCATCACGGGCATCGCGGTCGACTTGTTCTCGGCCGTGCGGGAGAGGCCGACAATGACCACCGCCTCGCCGAGCCGGGTGCGCTCGCTTACGCGGACCGGCTGACCATTTCGCAGCGGCGGGGCGCCTTCCTCGGCGGTCCAAAGCTCATCCATCATGGGGTCGTAGATCGCCCCGGCGATGACTTTCTCCCCGCGGCGCAGCGCAATCGAGACGCAGAAGTGCGGAATGCCGTAGAAATAGTTCACCGTGCCATCGAGCGGGTCGACCACCCACTGGAACTCACTGGCGGCGTTTCCGCCGATGCCTTCCTCCCCAAAAAGGGCGTGATCGGGGAATGATTTGGTGATTTCCGCGAAGATGAGCTCCTGCGCCTCGACGTCGAGGGCGAGTTTGATGTCGTGGGCGGAGGCCTGGTTGACCGTGGCGACCCGCCCGAAGTTCTCGCGCAGCAGGGCGCCGGCCAGGCGGGCGGCGCTGGTCGCGATGTCGAGATACCGGGGCATCATGCGCGCGAATCTAGGCGGGATCACGCGGCGCGACAGCGGTGAAAGCGGCATCGCTCCAAAAAAATCGAGGGAAGGAATCGCTTCCTCCCCCCGATTTCATTATTGGGTGCCGGGTTGATCCGCATGAGGCGGATCGTTCGGGGCTTCAAGCGGCAGGTGATGCCGGATCAGCCAAGTCTCGGCAGTTACTTCTTCTTCTTGGCTTTGGCCTTCGGAGCAGCTTTCTTCGCTGCTTTTTTCGCGGGCTTTTTAGCGGCTTTCTTTTTAGCGGGCATGGATGATTCACCCCTTTCTATCCGCAGTAGCGGAGTTCGTGAGGAAAAGCGATATGCTCATTCCTGCGCGCAGTAAGCGAACATTCACCCACACGGTCAACTATATTTTTTGCTTTGGCGCGAGGAGTTGGATCACGCGCGCGGCGATGATCGACTTCCTCGCGCGCCGGATTTTGATCGCGCGACCGTCGCGAAAGAGAACTGTCACCTCGTTGTGATCGCTCGCGAACCCTGTATCCATGCGGCTCACATCGTTGCACACGATCGCGTCGCAATTTTTCTCGCGGAGTTTTCCCCGGGCATTTTCGATCACGTTGTCGGTCTCCGCGGCGAAGCCGACGACCAAAAACTTTTTCGCGTGATCGCCCAGCGACGCGAGGATATCGCGGGTTGCGACCAGCTCGATCGTCATTTTTGATCGCCCAACCTTTTTGATTTTGCGCGGCGCGATCGCTCGCATTTTGAAATCCGCCACCGCTGCGCAGAGGATCGCGAGGTCGATTTTTTTCACCTGCGCGTGGACCGCGTCGTACATCTCATCGGCGGTTTTCACGGCCACGAATTTTCGCAGGCCGCGCGGCCGCGCGAGCGCCACGGGTCCGCTGATCAAAATGACCGCATGTCCCGCCGCGATTGCCGCCTCGGCGAGCGCATAGCCCATTTTTCCGGACGATCGGTTGGCGAGGTAGCGCACGGGATCGATCGGTTCGTGCGTTGGGCCGGCTGTGATGAGCACGCGCATGGTGAAACCGGACGAAGCGTCCGGGAAACTCGAAGAACTAAGCTCGAAACTCGAAGAAAAGGCCGAAAATCCCAAGGCCAGAAAGCGAAAACAAACACCGTGCGGCCTCGATCGACGTTTTTCAGCCCTTGCTGGGTGGTTTCTTCGTTTTCTTCGAGTTTCGAGTTTCGAGCTTCGAACTTCCGGCTTTGGCTCGGAGCCGATCCACGAACTGGGCAATAGCCTCGACGGGCCAAAGCCGGCCAATTCCCTCATAACCGCACGCCAGCATGCCCTCCTCGGGCCCGATGAAGCGGACCCCGCGATCGCGGAGGGTTTGCACGTTCCGCCGCGTCGCCGGATGAAGCCACATCTTGCCGTTCATGGCCGGGGCGAGGACCAGCGGCGCCGGGGTGGCCAGGGCGATGGCCGCCAGAGCGTGACCCGCCAGGCCGTGGGCCAGTTCTGCGATGATGTGCGCTGTCGCCGGCGCGATGAGCAACAGGTCGGCAGAGTCGGCCAGTTCGATGTGCCCTGGAGCCCAGCCGGGTTTCTCATCAAAGAGATCGGTCGTCACCGGATGCTTCGAGAGCGTCTGCAGGGTCAGGGGCGTGACGAACTTTTGCGCGTCGGCGGTCATCACCACGCGCACGCTGTGGCCGAGCTTGACCAGTTGGCTCGCCAGGTCGGCCGCGCGGAATGCGGCAATCGAGCCGGTGACGCCGAGGACGATGTTCATGGCAAGGGGGAGCCGGTCAGAGGGTGGCTTCGGGTGGATTGGGCGTCAGGCGGCGGCTGAGGTAGCGCTCCGCCTTCATGATGGACCGGAATTTCTGCAGGTCTTCCTCCATGGTGCCGCTGATGATCGTGTAGCGGAACTCGCACCAGCGCTCGAGCTCGCTGGCTGCGTCCTGCAGCCGACGATCAATCTGCTGGGTCGTCTCCGTGCCGCGCTTTTGCAGCCGACGGCGGAGTTCCGCGAGACTGGGCGGCATGATGAAAACGTCGGCCAGCGCCTCGCGGATGATCGGGTCGTCGCTGCCGCGAATCGTTTCGGCGCCCTTGACGTCGATCTCGAGCAGCACGTCGACCCCCATGCGCAGGCGCTCCAGCACCGACTCGCGGAGCGTGCCGTAAAAGTGGCCGTAGACCTCGGCATGCTCGAGGAACTGGCCGCGGGCGAGCCGGTCCGCGAAATCAGCGGGGGTGAGAAAGCGGTAATCCTCGCCGTCCACCTCGCCGGGCCGGGGCGCGCGGGTCGTGCAGGAGACGGAGTAAATGAAATCGCCCTTCGGCCGCAGGTTTTCGCGCAGCGTCGACTTCCCGGCGCCGCTCGGGGCGGAGAGCACGAACAGAATGCCCTGCCGGAAGAAGCCGGGCGGCTGGGCGCTGCGGGGAGGCTGATGGGTCATTCTATGTTTTGCACCTGCTCACGGATTTTCTCAACCTCGGCCTTGCAGGCGACGACCAGCCGCGAAATCGCGAGATCGTTGCACTTCACCCCGAGCGTGTTGCATTCGCGGGCCATTTCTTGCGCCAGGAAATCGAGCGTGCGGCCGACCGCGCCCTCCTCTGCCGTGAGCTTCTCGAATTGCTCGAGGTGGCCGCGCAACCGCGCCAGTTCCTCGGAGATGTCGGAACGATCGGCGAACAACGCGACCTCCTTGGCCACGCGGTCGTCGTCGACCGCGACCTCGATCCGGGCGCGTTGCAACCGCTCGACCAGCGCCTCGCGATACTTATCGGCGACGCCGGGATGGAGCGACTCGATTTCCGCGGCCCATTTTCCGAGCGCGGCAATCCGGCCGCGCAACTCTTCCGCCAGTCGCCGGCCTTCATCGGCGCGCATGGCCACCAGCGCCTGCAACGCGTCGTCGAGCGCCGCCTGGAGCGCGGGTGCAGCCGCCTCGCCGTCCGGGAGGGTCACGGATTCCGGCGAGCGCATCACGCCTGGCGCGGCGAGCACCGAGGTCAGTGGCAGGTCGCCCGCGAGCCCGAGCTCGCGTTGCAGGTTGAGCGCCGCCTGGTGAAAGGCGCGCGCCGCCACGAGATCAAGCACGGGCGACGTCGCGGCTCCGTTCGCGTCGGCCTGGCAGGTCACGTTCGCCTGGATGCGCCCGCGGGCGACGCGGTTCTGCATCGTCTCCCGCGCCCGCGCCTCGAGTGCGACCCATTCGCGGGGGAGCTGGAGGGCGATTTCCAGGCCCCGCCGGTTCACGCCGCTGAGCTCGACACGAATCTGGAATTTTTCGAAAGGGCGCGAGGCGCGTCCGTAGCCGGTCATGCTGCGCATGGGGAGGATTCTACGCGACTTGGCGCGGACGGGAAGCTTCGGCCGCCTCGCGTGCGATGACTTGCTGGACGTCCTTGTCGCCCCGTCCGGAGAGGTTGACGGCGAGAATGGTGTCGCGCGAAAGCGTGGGGGCGAGGCGGATGGCATGCGCGACGGCGTGAGCCGTCTCGAGCGCCGGGATGATGCCCTCGCATTCCGCCAGGGTGTGGAACGCGGCCAGCGCCTCCTCGTCCGTGGCGCTGGCATAGGCCACGCGTCCGACCTCGCGCAGGTGGCTGTGCTCGGGCCCGATGGCGGCGTAATCGAGTCCGGCCGAGACCGAGTGGGTCAAATCGATCTGGCCATCGCCATCCGCGAGCAGAAATGTCTTGGTTCCCTGCAAGACGCCGAGGCGCCCGCCGGTGGCAAAGCGCGCGGCATGACGCTGGCCCGCGCCGGTGCCCTCGCCGCCGGCCTCGACCCCGACGAGCTTGACCGAGGGTTCGTCGAGAAACGCAAAGAAGAAACCGATGGCATTGCTGCCGCCGCCGACGCACGCGATCAATTCGTGGGGCAGTCGTCCCTCGCGTTCGTGAAGCTGGGCGAGCGTTTCGTCCCCGATGCAGCGGTGGAAGTTCCGGACCATCATCGGGTACGGATGCGGGCCGAGCGCCGAGCCGAGCAGGTAGTAAGTGGTGCGGACGTTGGTCACCCAGTCGCGCATGGCCTCGTTGATCGCCTCCTTCAGGGTGGCCTGGCCGGCGGTTACCGGCACGACCTCGGCGCCGAGGAAACGCATGCGGGCGACATTGAGCGCCTGGCGCTCCATGTCGACCGTTCCCATATAGATCACGCACTCCAGCCCGAAGCGGGCGGCCGCGGTGGCGGTGGCGACGCCGTGCTGCCCGGCGCCGGTCTCGGCGATGATGCGCTTCTTGCCCATGCGCCGGGCGAGCAGGATCTGGCCGAGGGCGTTGTTGATCTTGTGCGCGCCAGTGTGCAGGAGATCCTCGCGTTTGAGATAAATCTTCGCGCCGCCGAGCCGGGCGGTGAGGCGCTCGGCCAGGTAAAGCGGAGTGGGGCGGCCGGCGAAATTTCTCAGGAGCGCAGCCAATTCTTCCTGGAAAGCCGGGTCGACGCGTGCACGGTCGTATTCGCCCGCGAGTTCGCGCAGCGGCGTCATCAGGGTCTCAGGCACGAACATGCCGCCAAACCGGCCGAAGTGGCCGCGAGCGTCGGGAAGAGATTGCAGGGAGGACATCGGCGGATTTTTTCAATGCACGCGGAGCTTCGGTCGGTCGGCCTTAAGATCAAGAAGGCTTGTGAGGGCGCGCCGGTGCGGAGCGGTCATGGCCGTTTCGCCGACCTGCGTAATCTCGAACCAGCGCAGGTTCGCCCGCGGCCGGCGGGGTGCGGCGGCCCGAAAGACACGAAGTTGAACGCGATGATGGGTGAAGGGGTATTCCGCCTCGTGGATGGGCACCTGCCGCGGCGCGATCTTCAACTGCGGCAGACGCCAGAGCCCGCGACCACGCGGTCCATCGGAAGTCTCGAGGAGGATGCGGCCGCGTAGCACGATCCAGCCGCAGTTTTCCTCGAGTTGAATCGTCGCCCGCCGCGCCTTTTTCACCGGCAGCGTGGCGGGAGCCGTGGCCTTGCACCACCGCTTGACCGGGCAGAGCAGACATGGCGGCTCGCCCGGTTTGCAGAGAATGGCGCCGAGTTCCATCAACGCCGCGTTGTGCGCGCGCGCCTGGTCGCCCTCGACCGGCAGCATCAAGCCCGCGTGCTCCCAGACAAGCTTCTGCCCCACCGACGCGTCGATGGGCTCGCGGATGTTCCGCAGCCGCGCAATCACGCGGGCAATGTTCGCGTCAACGATTGGCGCACGAACGCCAAACGCAAAGCTCGCCACCGCGCCG
This sequence comes from Verrucomicrobiota bacterium, assembly GCA_031370675.1. Classification (GTDB taxonomy): domain Bacteria; phylum Verrucomicrobiota; class Verrucomicrobiia; order Chthoniobacterales; family SZAS-18; genus SZAS-18. Next base: position 11,498 of record JANMQT010000146.1, on the reverse strand, counting down.
GCGGTGTACGGGCCGACGCCAGGAAGCGCGCGAATGGCCTCGAGAGTCGTCGGAAATTCTCCGCCGTGCTGCTCTACGATGACCTTCGCCGCCGCATGCAGGTTGCGAGCCCGCGCGTAATAGCCGAGTCCCTCCCACAGTTTCAGCACGGCTGCTTCGTCTGCTTCCGCGAGTGCTTGCACCTTGGGAAAGCGCTCCAACCATCGCTCATAGTAACCGACGACCGTCGCGACCTGCGTTTGCTGCAGCATCAGTTCGGACACCAGGATGGCGTACGGATCGCGCGTCCGTCTCCACGGCAAATCGCGCGCAGCGGAGGCAAACCAAGTGGTAAGAGACCGGCTGAATGCGTTCATCTGACAAAAAGAAGGTTCCCCCCGCCGAGCGTTGTGTAAACCTTTCCGCGATGGATCCAAAGTCCCATACCGCGCCGTTGACGACCGCGCAGGCCGCCAAGCTGCGTGGCCTGCTCATCGACCGGGGTTGGGACCTTGAAACGAAGCCCTACACCATTTTCGCGGCGAAAAAGGACAAGACGACCGTAGCGGTCTACGAGAAGGGGCCGAAAATCCTGATCCAGGGGAAGGGGACGGGCGAATTCATCCGCTTTATCTTGGAACCGGAAATTCTCGGCGAGGCGAAGCTGGGCTACGAGGAGGAGCTTCAGCCGGAGATGTTCGCAGCGCATTTCGGCATCGATGAAAGCGGCAAGGGCGATTTCTTCGGGCCGTTGGTCATCGCGGGAGCGTACGTAGACCGCGGCATCGCCCGCGCCTGGCGCGACGCGGGGATTCAGGACAGCAAGGTCATCTCGTCCGACGCGCGCATTGGCGCGCTTGCGGACGTGATTCGCCAGACGCCCGGCGCCACGCACAACGTCATCATGATCGGTCCCGAGCGGTACAACGTGCTTTACCACAAGTTCGGCAACCTAAACCGACTGCTCGCCTGGGGGCATGCCCGCGTGATTGAGAATCTGCTCGAGGCCCGGCCAGATTGCCCGCGCGCGCTGTCGGACCAGTTTGCCAATCCCGCCTTGATCCGACGCGCGTTGCTCGAGAAAGGTCGGGGGATCCAACTAGAGCAGCGGACCAAGGCCGAGTCGGATCCCGCCGTGGCCGCGGCCTCCATCCTGGCCCGGGAAGCGTTTATCAACGCGCTGGAAAGGCTGGGTCGCGAGTTTGGAATGAAGCTTCCGCGCGGGGCGTCCGCGGAAGTGAAACGCGTTGCGACCGAGCTGGTTGCCAAGCATTCTGCCAGTGTGTTGGAACGCCTCTGCAAGGTCCATTTCAAGACCGCCCGGGAAATTGCGCCCGATTATTTTGGAACTCACCCGTAACCAACCCGCGTCGAGTCGGTTCTAAAGGGGAGCGATCGGCTTTGTAACAATTCGTCTAATGACACGCGCAATTGTTGCCAATCCCGTCGGTAATTAGATTTGTTAATGGAAAGTTTGAACGAAAACCCTTGGCGAACGGTCGTTAGTACCTGATTCACGCGTCGGTCGGTTGAATGGTCGACCTGCAGGGCACGCCTTGGCAAAACACCCGAACATTCAGACCGCGGAATAGAATATCCTCCGAATTCGACGCATCCAACTTAAACCCCTCTGCCGATAGTCCCTATACCATGGCTAATCTCACCAAACGCGACATTGTCGTCGCCATCAGCAACGAGACCGGGTTGGTCCAACATCAAGTCTTCGACGTCGTGCAACGCACGCTCGACCATATCACCGAGGCGCTGGCCAAGGGGATGGACGTGGAGTTGCGAAACTTCGGCGTGTTCCAGGTTCGCTTGAGCAAGGCCCGCGTCGGGCGCAATCCCAATGTCCCCGGCAGCAACTTCGCCATTCCCCCTCGGGCGACGGTGAAATTCAAGAGCGGCAAGATCATGCGCCAGCGGGTGCTCGAGCTTTCAAGCGCGCTCAAGAAGGCCCAGCCGGAACCCAAGAAGAAGGACGTGCGCAAGATCGCGGCGACCAAGATCTAAACGGCGCTTTGCCGTAGTTTTCAGGGCGGATGCCGGCACGGTGCGGCACCGCTCTTTTTTTTGGTTGGCGCTACCGGGTAATTTATTTGCCCCATGACCCGGAGCGTCCCTTTTTCTTGGGCGCGTCCCGGCTAGGTTGCGGGCCTTCGCCGCGTCCATGCCCAAACGCCTTCCCTTTCCGCGCCTCAAGTTCACTTCGTCTCCGCCCGCGGTGACCGGCGCAGCCTCCGATTCGATCCAGCTTCGCGGGGTGCGGCAGAACAACCTCAAGGGCTTCGACCTCGACCTGCCGGTCAACCAGTTGATCGTCGTCACCGGGCCGAGCGGCAGCGGAAAATCGAGCCTCGCTTTCGATACGCTCTATGCCGAGGGCCAGCGCCGCTACGTCGAGACGTTTTCGCCGTACACCCGCCAGTTTCTCGAGCGGATGGACAAGCCTCGCGTAGACAGCATTCGCGGGATTCCGCCGGCGATCGCGATCGAGCAGGCCAATCACGTCAAGAGCACCCGCTCGACCGTCGGGACGATCACCGAGATCAACGACTACCTCAAGGTGCTCTTCCCGCGGGTCGCCCGCGGCTTTTGCCCGTCGTGCGGCGATGTCATCCAGCCGGACACCGCGCGCAGTATGGTCGAGGCGGTGGAGCGCGCCCACGCGGGCGCGGCGCTCCTGGTCACGTTTCCGGTCTCGGTTCCCGCGGGCGAAAAGCCGGCGGCGTTCTTTGAATTTCTGCAGGCGCAAGGCTACCTGAGGGTCTGGTTGAATGGGGTGGTGGTACGCGTGGACGAGCCCGCACCCAAGGCCGTGAAGTGGCTGCCGGCGCGGGTGGCCGTCATTCAGGATCGCGTGACCGTAGCGCCGGAGAATCGCGGGCGGTTGACTGAGGCCATCGAGACGGCCTTGCGCTTTGGCAAGGGCCGGGTTGCGGTGGTCGATGCCGCGAGTGGCGCGGAATATCCATTTTCGTCCGGCTGGCATTGCCCGAGGTGCGATGTCGATATTCCGCCGCCGAGCCCGGGCCTTTTCAGTTTCAATCATCCCCAGGGCGCGTGTCCGAATTGCCGCGGCTTCGGCCGAACGCTTGGGATTGGTCTCGATCGCGCCCTGCCAGACAAGCGGCTTTCGCTCGCTCAGGGAGTGGTGAAGCCATTCCAGAGCGGCATGTCCGCGGAGTGCCAGCGGGATCTGCTGAAGTGCGCCCGACGGGAGGACATTGACGTCAATTGTCCCTTCGAGGATCTGCCGAAAACGGATCAGGACTGGGTCATCTACGGCTCTACGCGCAAGCCGAAGAAAAGCGGTGGCCCGACCAACGATGAGCTTTGGGAAAACGGCCAGTGGTACGGCGTGCGCGGCTACTTCGACTGGCTTGAGTCGAAAACCTACAAGATGCACGTGCGCGTGCTGCTGAGTCGGTATCGATCGTCCACGAAATGTCCCGTCTGCGATGGCACGCGATTCCAGCCGGCGACGCTGAATTTTCGCCTGGTGACAGGGGAGGTCGAAAGTCGAAAGTCGAAAGTCGAAGGCCAGAATTCAAGCCGCTCCGCCAAGGCGTTGACGCTGCCGGAAGTTGCGGCGCTGCCGTTGCGCGATTTGCGCGGGATTTTTTTGGGGATCCCGGAACCGGTGAACGACCCGACGGGCACGATGGTGTTGAACGAGATTCGCACGCGGTTGCGGTATCTGAATGAAGTTGGCCTGGGTTATCTCACGCTGGATCGCGCGACCCGCACGCTCTCGGGCGGCGAGATCGAGCGCGTCAATCTCACGACCTGCCTGGGCGCGTCGCTGGTGAACACGCTGTTTGTTCTTGATGAGCCGAGCGTGGGGCTGCATCCGCGGGATATTGGGCGCCTAATCGACGTGATGCGCGGCTTGCGCGACAAGGGCAACACGCTCGTGGTGGTGGAGCACGAGGAAGCGATCATTCGCGCGGCGGATCATCTCGTCGACCTCGGCCCGGGGCGCGGCGAGTTGGGTGGCGAACTCGTCTTTAGCGGCCCACTGGAGGAATTTCGGATTTCGGATTTCGGATTTTCGATTGAGGACCGCCCGCGCGCTGCGCAATTCCCCAATCCGCGATCCGCGATCCGCAATCCGAAATGGCCGTCACTGACGGCGCAATATCTCTCGGGCGAAAAGAGCATCCCAATCCCGGCAAATCGTCGCATTCCGTCTCGCTGGTTGAAGATTCGCGGGGCGCGCGAGCACAATCTGCGGGACCTCGACATCGATCTCCCGCTCGGTGTCCTGTGCGGCATCACAGGTGTCTCGGGCTCCGGCAAGAGCACGCTCGTGCATGATGTGTTGTATCAGAACCTGGTCCGCGCGCAGGGGCAGGAAACCGGGGACGACCCGGTGGGGCGGTGCCGCGAGATCACCGGTGCCGGACAGTTTGGCAGCATCGTGATGGTCGACCAGTCCCCGTTGGCCCGCACGCCGCGCTCGACGCCGGCAGTGTACCTCGGCGTCTACGACTCGATCCGCGAGCGATTCGCCGCCACGACCGAGGCCCAATCGGCCGGACTCACGCCGGGTGATTTCTCCTTCAACTCCGGTGGCGGACGCTGTGAGCGCTGCGGCGGCACCGGCTTCGAGAAGATCGAGATGCAATTCCTGAGCGATCTTTACGTGCGCTGCGCGGAATGCGCGGGGCGCCGTTTCCAGCCGCACGTGCTGCGGGTGCATATCGAAGGACGCAGCATCCACGAGGTGCTCGAATTGACCGTCACCGAGGGGATCGGGTTTCTCGCCCGCCTGTCCGACCCGAATCGCCGCGCTCGCGATGCGGTGCACGCGCTCAAGACGCTGTCGGAGGTCGGGCTGGGGTACCTGCGCCTGGGCCAGCCGTTGAACACACTTTCCGGCGGCGAGGCGCAGCGGCTCAAGTTGGTGGGCCACGTCGTCGAACGCGCGCGCAACCCCGGCGGCAAGGGGTCCCTCCTTATCTTCGACGAACCAACCACCGGCCTGCATTTCGATGATGTCGCGCAATTGCTGCGCGTGTTTCATCGTCTCGTGGACGCCGGCGAAAGCCTGATCGTGGTCGAGCACAACCTCGAGGTCATCAAGTCCGCCGACTATCTGATCGACCTCGGTCCGGAGGCGGGCGACGCGGGCGGAATGTTGGTTGCGCGGGGGACCCCGGAGGAAGTGGCGGCGAATGTGGCATCGCACACGGGACGGTACCTCCGGCCTCTATTGCGGATTACGGATTTCGGATTGCAGATTGGGAAAGTCGAAACGGATGCGCGCTCCTGGGTCGTCCAGGATCGATCTCCGCAATACGGGAATGGCGTTGCGTCGAAGAAATCTGAAATCGGAAATCTGAAATCGGAAATCCGAATCCACGGCGCGCGTGAACACAACCTCAAGAATCTCACGCTCAACATCCCGCGCGAACAGATCGTCGTCATCACCGGATTGAGCGGCAGCGGAAAGTCCACGCTTGCGTTCGATCTGCTTTTTGCCGAGGGCCAGCGGCGCTTTCTCGACAGCATGTCGCCCTACGCGCGGCAATTCGTCGAGCAACTCGAGAAGCCCGACGTGGACCTCGTGGAAGGCCTGCCACCCACCGTGGCGATCGAGCAGCGCGTCACGCGCGGCGGCGGAAAATCCACCGTCGCGACGGTGACCGAGGTGTTCCATTTCCTCCGCCTGCTGTTCTCGAAACTCGGGACGCAATATTGCCCGGAGTGCCAGGTGCCGGTCGAGGCGCAGAGCCAGGCGGCCATCGTCACACAGGTTGAAACGGCCGCGCGGAAGGGTCGCGTCCGCGTGCTGGCCCCGCTGGTCAAGGCGCGCAAGGGATTTCACACCGAGGTCGCGGCGTGGGCGGCGAACCACGGCTTCACCACGCTGCTGGTCGACGGCCAGTTACAGCCCGCGGAAGGCTTCAAGAAACTCGAGCGATTCAAGGAGCACACCATCGATGTGGTCGTCGGCGAGGCGACCGCCCAGACGCCGAATCTCGAAATGCGCGAGTTGGTGCGCCGTGCGCTCGAAGTCGGCAAGGGCACCGCGCGCCTGCTCGACGCCCGGAACCGGTTCACGGTGCTGAGCGCGGAAATGAGCTGCCCGAATTGTGGACGCGCCTTTGAGGAATTGGATCCGCGGTTGTTTTCCTTTCACTCGCCGCACGGTTGGTGCGAGGGCTGCCGCGGCTTCGGGCGCATCTGGAGCGAGGTCGCGAAGCCCCAGCTCGATGATTCCGCCTCGCACGCCGAGCGCGAACTCGCGGAGGAGCGGGCCAGCGACTGGGTCGAGGAGGGTCAGGACGAGGAGTGCCCGCAATGCCACGGGGCGCGCTTGAATCCCGTCGCACGTAGCGTCCGGCTGCACGGCAGGGAGACCATCGATTCGCTCGCCCGCCGGTCCGTGCACGAAGCGGTGGGCGTGCTGGAGCGACTCAAATTCAAAGGCTCCGCGCAAATTATCGCGCACGACATCGTCGTGGAAATCCGCCAGCGGCTGAGCTTCATGCAGGAGGTCGGGCTCGGCTATCTTGCGCTCGAGCGCGCCGCGCGCACGCTATCGGGCGGCGAGACCCAGCGCATCCGCCTCGCGGCGCAGCTCGGCTCAAATCTTCGCGGCGTGCTTTACGTACTGGATGAGCCGACGATTGGTCTGCACCCGCGCGACAACGCCCAACTGCTTGGCACTCTCGAGGCGCTCAAGGCCAAGGGGAATTCGCTCGTCATCGTCGAGCACGACGAAGAGACGATGCGTCGCGCCGATCACATCATCGATCTGGGTCCTGGCGCCGGCGTGCACGGCGGCGAGGTCATCGCACAGGGTACGCTGCAGGAAATCCTCAAGGTGAAGGATTCCGCCACCGCGCGCAGCCTGCGGCATCCGTTTGTGCATCCGATGCGCGGGGCGAGGCGCCCGCTCGACGGCCCGTGGCTGGATCTGCGCGGTGCTTCCGCGAATAACCTGCGCGGAATCGATGCGCGCTTTGCCGTCGGACGTCTCAACGTCATCACCGGCATCTCCGGTTCCGGCAAGAGCTCGCTGATGCATTCCTGCCTGATGCCCGCCGCCCAACAGGCCGTCGCGCAACGAAAAAAGCCGAAACGAAAATCCAAAATCCAGAATTCAAAATCGCCCTGGCGCGAACTCCTCGGTGCCGAGCATCTCGAGTCCGTTTATGAGGTGGACCAATCGCCCATCGGCAAGACCTCGCGCTCCACGCCGGCGACCTACGTGGGCGTGCTCGACCACATTCGCGATCTCTTTGCGCAGCTCCCGCTCTCGCGCATGCGCGGTTATACTTCGAGCCGCTTCTCGTTCAATGTCGCGGGCGGCCGCTGCGAGACCTGTGGCGGCCACGGGCTGATCAAGCACGAGATGGCGTTCCTGCCCACCAGCTACACGCCCTGTGACGATTGCGGCGGCTCACGGTATAACCCGCAGACGAACGAGGTGCTCTACGACGGCCGCAGCATTGGCGACGTCATGAGGATGAATTTGTCGGAGGCGGCCGAATTCTTCGGGGCGAGCCAGCGAATCGCGCGGCCGCTGCGGTTGCTCACCGACACCGGTCTCGGTTATCTCCAACTCGGCCAGTCCAGCCCGACGCTCAGCGGCGGCGAGGCGCAGCGCTTGAAGCTGGTCACCGAGTTGACGCGCGGTGTCGCCGCTGACCAGGAATCGCGGATCCGGCGGCGCCTGACACCCAAGTCGACTCTCTATCTGCTCGAAGAACCCACGGTCGGCCTTCATCTCGCCGACGTGGAGAAGCTGCTCGAGGTTATCCATCGCCTGGTGGATGACGGCGGGACGGTGGTCGTGATTGAGCATCACGTGGACGTCATCGCGGAGGCGGATTTCGTCATCGACATCGGTCCGGAAGCGGGACCTGACGGCGGCACGCTGGTGGTCAGCGGCACGCCCGAGCAGGTTGGCCGGCACAAGACCAGCCGCATCGCGCCGTTTCTCAAGGTGGCGCTGGGTGGAGGCAAGCGGCTTGCCGCGGTCGCCAGCCAGGTGCTGCGATCGCGTTAGCGCAGCGCGCTGGTGGATCGTGACCTCCGGGCACGATGCTAAAGGATTGGGCAGCCCGCGGGCGCGGGCTGCACTTGTTTCCGCCAACGCGCCGGAGGTCGAGTTTCAACGCTCAACCGGAGACAGTTCAACGCTCATGGACCAGCAATCGGCCGCGGGCAATTTGAACAGGTTGACAGTACAACTGTCGTACTGTAATATGCCCGGCATGGACTCAGAACGCCTCTCCCTCCGCGAACTTGCTGAACGTGTGAATGCCTGGTGCGAAGAGCATCGCGTGGAGCCCGCGGTTGGCCAGGCGGGCGAGACGGTGACCGAGCGGAACGTCCGGTATTACCGCACGGTGGGCTTGCTCGACGCGCCGGCTTCCGGCGTCGGCGGCTACAGCGAAAAGCATTTTCTGCAGCTGGTCGGGGTGCGTCTTTTGCAGGCTCAGGGGCTGCCACTCCGCCGAATTCGGGAACTGCTCTTTGGCCGGACCGTCTCCGAACTGCGCGAACTCCAGCGCCGCGCGCTGGCCGAGTCGCGTCGCGCGCCCGACTGGCGCGTGCCGACCAGTCATGCGGATGAGCTCTGGCGCATGATTCCGCTGAACGACGATTTCATGCTCGTCTCGCGACGCGGCCAGGAACTTACCGCCCGCCAGCGCACCGCCGTGCTCCAAGCCCTTCATCACACCCACCGTCCGTCCCCCTCCAAATTATGACTCCCTCCCGTGAATCGTTGTCCGCCGAATCGTTTGGTCTCATCGCCTGGCTCAAGGAAACCCGCGTCGCGCTTCCACTGAAGGGCGTGGAATGCCGCTTCGAGGCCACTGGTCCGCTGCTCAGCGTCGAGGTCGATCAAATTTTTCATCAAGACAATGCCGAACCGCTGGATTGCCTCTACACCTTTCCGCTGCCGTCGGGCGCCGCGGTCTACCGCTGCGAGATGCACGTCAATGGCCGCGTCATCCGCGCGCGGGTCGAGGAGCGCGAGGCTGCGCGAAAACTGTACGCCGAGAAGAAGGCCGCGGGTCATCGTGCAGCGCTGGTGGAAACCGAGCGCAAAAACCTTTTCACGCTCTCGCTGGGGAATCTGCAGCCGGGCGATTTGGTGGTGGTGCGTTTTGCCTATGTGCAGGTGCTGGAGCGCGTGGGCCGCGAACTGCGCGTGCGCATTCCGGTTTGTCCCGGCGTGCGCTACATCCCGGGCCAGCCGCTGCTGCGCGATCTCTCCGGCCGCGGGACGTCCGACGACACCGACCAGGTGCCGGATGCCTCTCGGATTACCCCGCCGCGGATTGACGCGTTCCATCGCGAGGCGGCGTATTTCGCGCTGACCGGCTCGATTGCGGCCGTGGATGTCGACGGGGAAACCCTCTCGTCGCCCACGCATCCGATCCTGGTTCGTCGTGCAGAAGACCTCGTGCACGTCGAACTGGCCGAGCATGGGGCGGTGCCGGACCGTGATCTGGTGGTGCGCTGGGAGGAGCCGCGTGCGGCGAAACTGGAGTCGCACGCCTGGGGACTCCGTCACGGCCAGGAGACCTTCGCGTTGCTGGAGTTGCGGGCGCCGGAGGAGGTCGAGGCGACGGGTGATTTCGAGCAGGACTTCTACTTTCTGGTCGATCGCTCAGGCAGCATGGAGGGCGGAAAGTGGACGCAAGCCTGCGCCGCGCTGCATGGTTTCGTAAGTCTGCTCGGTGAGAAGGACCGCGCGTGGATCACCTGCTTTGAATCGGACTTCCAGGATTTTGCCGAAGCGCCCATGCTGGCGTCGGCGCTGAAGAAAGATCGCGGTTTTCGACAACTCGCAAAACTTGGCACGGCGGGCGGCACGGAGCTGCTCCCGGCGGCAAGTCACGTGCTCGAGGTCATGCGTCGTGCGTCAAAGGGCCGGCGGTCGGTCGTGATTTTGCTAACCGATGGCCAGGTGGGCAACGAAGCGGCGATCGCGAAGATTTTTGCGGATTCGGCGGCGGCCGCGGTGCACACCTTTGGCATCGACACCGCGGTGAACGACGCCTTTCTCAAGCAGCTCGCGCGAAAGTCCGGCGGCGAATGCTGGCTGCTCACGCCCGATGACGACGTGGCAGGAACGGTGGCAAAGCTCGGCTATCGACTGCGACGGCCGGTGCTGACCGCGCTCGGGGTCGGCAGGAATTGGGAGATCGGGACCGGGTCGATTCCGGATTTGTTTGCGGGCCAGGCCTCGCACGTGTCGCTGCGGAGCGCTTCGGCTGGCGAGCACGTGGAGATCTCGGCGAAGTTGTCGGCGGGCGGCAAGCAGCCACTGCCGCTGACTCTGGCTGTCTCCTCTAATCCCGCGCTGCGCCTGATTTGGGGCCGGGACCGAATCACGGCGTTGATCGAGGCAGGCGATGCCACCAAGGCCATCACGCTGGCCAAGGAGTTCAATCTGCTCTGCGAAGGCGCGGCGTTTGTCGCGTGGGACGAAGCCGAGAAAGTCGCGATCGCGGAGCGGGAGATCTATCAACCCGCCCAGGAAATCAGCTTCATCCAATGTGCATCACCCGCGATCTTTTGCGCGCCGTCCTATGAGCCGCGAACGCGAAAATTTTCCGCGTCCGGCAGCATCCTAGATTCGGACGAAACGTCCTATAGTTTCTTCCAGACATCAATCGGAAGAGGAGAGGTCGCGAGCCAGCCGAAGCTGATGTGGCTTGGTGAGGTCACCGAGTTCTTCGCCTCGCACCAACCGTCCTGGCTTGCCGCGGATCCCGACAGCATCGTGCCGCCGCTCGTGTCGGTGTTTATCGGCGGGGAGATGTCAGACTGGATCAGGGCCATGCTGCAGAAACGACGCACGCCCAGAGCCCTCGCAGAATTGCTCGTCTCCTGGCTGGAGGCAGAGTTCGGCATCCCGATGGAAACGGGTCCGGTGCGCGACAAGGAGTTCGTCGGGTGGATTCTGCGCAGCGCGGATGCCAAGCTGGACGACGCCTCCCTTGCCCACCAAACGCGTGAGCTGCTGGAATCGCGCCCGCCGGCCGCGGCGGCGGAGCTGCGCAAACTGGGCCGGATGTTGGACAAATGGTCCATGGATCTCGCGCGGGTCAGCACGGATCCGCCCATGATTTGATCCGGCCAGGTCCATGCCGATTTCGGATCTTTCGGATTGTGCATTCGTCTGGCGTGACTTCCGGCGTTAGGGTCGGTGGTCACGCCCCGCATGCAGTACCTCGTCTACGTCCTTTGTCGCGTCCTGCTCGGTTTGTTCGGGCTGCTGCCGATCCGCCTGGTGTATGCCTTCGGATGGCTGCTGGGACGCACCGGCTACGTCCTCGCGGGTCCCTACCGGCGGCTCGTTCTACATAATCTTTCGATTGCTTTTCCGGAAGAAAGCGATGCGGCTCGCCGCGCCCTCGCCCGGGAGCATTTTGGCCGGCTCGTCGCCAATCTTTTCTGCGGGGTCCGCGTCGCTTCGCTGTCAAACGACGAGATTTCCCGCGTGGCCCAGATCGACAACCGTGAGGTGTTCGATCGCCTGGCTG
>JANMQT010000143.1:0-4263 GCA_031370675.1 Verrucomicrobiota bacterium | reverse complement strand
ATTTAAAACGACCGGCTTGAAGAAATACCGACCGCGACTACCCACGGTCTTTTTCGTCCTGTTCACCTATCTGCTGCTGCATTACGCCGTGTCAGCGGCCCGCGAGTGGAACTCCGGCGGATTGGGAAACATTTCCCGCGCATATCTCAACGCGCTTTGGCCGTTCATCTTTGGTTTCGCCTTCTACCTGTATGGCTCATCGAAGGTAATCGGCCCCGCCCTGCGGTCCATGTACCTCGCGCTGATCATCCGGATGGCATTCGGGTTTTTCAACTATTTCGTCGACGAGGTCTATGCGATACCGCTGCTAAACTACTCGATCGATCCCCAGGATCTTCGAACCTCCGGCGGCATGCTTCTGGTCCTTTCCGGGCTAATGCTCATTTCCTCCCCTGGTCCCATCGCGCGAGTCGGCCATGCGTTGATGGCGCTGATTTCCATCTACGCATGTCTTGTCGGGGGCTCGAGGGCCCAGATTGCGGCGTTGCTCCTCTATCCGTTGGTTCTTTGCGTGATCTTTCGGAAATGGACGCAACTCATGGTTTCAATGGCGGTAATTGGATTGCTCATGGTCGCGGTCAACCTCAGCCCCCAATCGCTTGAGTCGATGCCATACCGGATCCAACGTGGATTGAGCGTGCTCCTCATGGGTCCCAGCGTTGAAATTGACGTGCAGCAGGATGTAAAGGGGAGCGACGAATTCCGGCGGGTGATCAGCTTGGAGGGATGGAAGCGGTGGTCCTCGAGCCCGCAGACCCTGCTGTTTGGCGCAGGCATCCGAAAGTACGACGAAAACTTTGCTGCCGCGGCTTCTCGCTTTGAGATGGATCCGTTCACGTTGATGATTCAAACTTCTGCCGACGTCGGCGCGTACGAAACCACGCTGTGGACACTGCTGGGCGTACTCGGCAGCGTGGGCCTGCTCCTTTACGCGTGGCTATTTGTTGAGTTGCTACGGATCACGCTGCCGGTACTACGGAATTGGCGGCTCCGCGGCACGGACTTTGTCGTCACGGCGTGGGCCTCGCTGGCGATGATCAGCGCCTTTCTTACATGTATGGTGTTTGGCGGCTACCCCAGTTTCGAAATATTCCTTGCCATCCTGGCCACCGGATTGATCACGGACCGCCGCAAGGAAACCGTTCCCTTGATCGCCCGGTCCGTTTCGTCCGTGCCCTCGATTACTCTGCCGAAACACGAGACGGTGACGACCTAAGAGTCATTTCTCCGCGGTTCGCTGCAACCCGTTGCCGCGCGGATCACCCGCGGGAAAGCCACGCACCGCGCCCAGCCAGAGAGCCCGCACCAGGCCCGTAATGTTCCCCGGCCCCCAGCCATGCGCGCGAAGAAAGCGGTACGAATTTCCCGGCAGCGTGCGCAGCATCCGCCGGCCGTGTCGGAGCCGGACGCCGGTAAACGCGAGATTTTGCATCATCGCCAGATAGCGGAGCCGTTCCACGTCGCGGGCCAGCGCGTCCGCAGCGGGCACCTGCAAATGCCGCACGACCACCGAAGGGACGAAGGCAGAGCCAAACCGGGCGGTGAGTCGCAGGCTGAATTCCAAGTCTTCTCCGCGCACCCAGTAATCACCACGGGGCGGGCCGACGGCCCGCAAGGCGCGCGCAGTCACGAGCAGACAGACGCCAGGGCTCCAGGAAAATGGCACGGGTGCAGGACCGCAGCGCTCGAGGTATTCCACCGGCGTGTGGACTTCACGGATCACCCGCCACGGCACCTCCCACAACAATCCCGGAAACCAGCCAATCCTTCCCGCTCCGTCGACAATCATGGGATAAATCACGTCCCCCCCGGCGGCGTCTCCCGCGACCAGGAGCCGCGCGAGGGTGTCGGATTCGACCACCGCGTCATCGTCGAGAATCCAGACATGCGTCAGGCGGTCGCCAATCTTTTCAAACGCGTGGTCGATTCCGATTTTCAGGCCGCCGCCACATCCAAGATTTTTCCCGGCCGCGATGCGAATGACCTTTGAACCAAAGGCTTCGACGACCTCGCGAACAGCGTCAGCGTCGCCGCCGTTATCGGTCACGACGACAACCTCCAGTGGGCTGCAAATGCCACCAAAGCTGGCCAGCAGCCGGCGTAACTCCGCAGGTCGGCGATAGGAAGCGATGACCGCGGCGACAACTGCGGTACCGGAAGTCGACGGCGTCACTTCCATGGCTTCGGAATTCGGGTCGTCATGGTTGCGCCGCAGCATCCTTCCAGCGTCCGCTGCAGCCAACAAGACAATTGCCCGCGACGGCGGATTCGCCTTCTCGATCGCGGGACCATGCGGCAACTTCAGGGTCGCCGCGCCTTGCCCGATGAGCCGCCCACCACTCCTTTCGCTTTGCATCCCGACGTACGCGCGTCCCGGGCCGCTGGCCCAGTTGCTCGAGAGCATTGCCAACCAATGGCGCGACGACATCGAGATTCTCATCGCCCAGGACCCAAGCGACCGCGACGAGTCGGCGACCGTGGTCGGAACATTCCGCGATCGGATCCCCGGTCTCCAATACTGGCAGAACGCCGAGCGCCTGAAGTTCGACCGCAATTTGCTTGGTCTCCTCGCCAGGGCCGCAGGGGAATATTGCTGGCTGGTGAGCGACGATGACGTGATCGAACCCGGCGGGGTCGCAGCGGTTATCGCTGGCCTGCGCGACCACAGGCCCGTGACCGGCGTCACCGTGAATCGCAACAACTACGACAGCACGCTGACGACCCCGATTTACGGACGACCTTTTCATCAACGGGAAACACGCCTGTTCACCAGTGCGGACGAAATGTTCATCGGTTTGCTCGACCAAATCGGATTGTTGTCCTGCCAGATCTTGCGCCGCGACTTGTGCATGAGCGTGGTCGCCTCGTCGGAAACGGAGTCGTTCATTGGCAGCGGCTACGTGCAGCTCTTTGTGATGATGCGGATGATGTTACATGAACCGCGCTGGCTGTTTCTCGCCGATCGCTGCGTGGGCTGGCGCGCGGACAACGATTCGTTCGTCGAGCGCGGCCAACTCGGCCGACTGCGGATGGATGTGGAGGGATACGAGCGCGTGGCGAAGGCGATCTTTTCCCGCGAGAGCGCGACGTACCGCCAGGCACTGGCCGAGGTGGCTCATTCACACGTGCGACATCACATCGTGCGCGCCAAGCTGGGCGGAGCATCGTGGGGTTATGCCCGCGGGGCGCTCGGAGTCTGTGTGCGCCACTATGCGAGCTTCCCCTCATTTTGGCTGAAGACCTTTCCGCTCTTGCTCATGCCGCGCGCCGGGGTGCGGATCGCGCGGTCCGGCTATCAAGGTTTGAAGCAGCTCCTGGGTCGGTAGCGAACCGATGACCGAATGGAAGCACCGCCGCGAAAGAAACTGCTGGTCATCGAGTTGTGGGGCATCGGGGACCTCGTCTTCGCCACCACGCTGCTTCGGCAGGCGGTCCGGCAATACGACGTGACGCTGCTCGCGAAGCCGCACGCGCGCCCGCTACTGGAGCGGACGCTGCCCGAGTTGCAGCATGTCACATGGGACGCACCGTGGACTGCCTTTCGCGGCAAGTATCGCTGGTGGCGGTGGAAGTGGCGCGATATCTGGTCCCTGCTCGCGGATTTGAGGGGTCGCCGTTTCGACGTCGCCGTGTCCGTGCGCGATGACCCGCGGGACCATGTTCTGATGCGCATGGTCGGCGTGCCGCGCCGGATCGGATTCCCGCGGCCCGGTGGCGATCGGTGGCTGACGGATCGCCTGCGCCGAGTCCCGGGAACGCAGCACAAGGTGGAAGACTGGCGCATGCTGGCGGAGCAACTCGGGCTCGAGGGCGCCGGGCGGGCCGAACCCGGGCTCGTCGCCTCGCGGCCGGAACGGCGCGGGACGATTCCGCGCGTCTGCCTGCACGAGGGCGCGCGCATCGCCGTGCGGCGCTGGCCGATCTCATCATTCACGGAATTGGTTCGCCGGCTGCGCGCGCGATTCAACTTTCATCTCACGCTGGTGCCGGATCCCGACGGCCACGGCGCCGAACTCGCGCCTCTCGCGGACGAATACGTGTCCGGTCTCGATCTGGATCAGCTCGTGACGTTGCTGGCGGCCAGCGACCTGCTGATTTGCAATGACAGCGCGCCGGGCCATCTCGCGGCCGCGGTCGGCACGCCGGTGCTGGCGCTCTTCGGACCCACAGACCCGGTGCGATATCGTCCTTGGGGCGACGCTCATCGGGTCGTGCTTCGCGATCTATGTCCGCACCGGCCGTGTTTTGACTACTGCAAATTTC
>JANMQT010000131.1:0-2206 GCA_031370675.1 Verrucomicrobiota bacterium | reverse complement strand
CGGATTCCGGTCGAGCTGGGCGGCGGCATGCGCGACGAAGCTAGCATCCGCGCGGCTCTGGACGCAGGCGTTCAGCGTGTGGTCATCGGCACGCGGGCCGCGGAATCGATCGAGTTCGTGCGCGAGATGGTGCGCCGTTTCGGAGGCGACCATATTGTGGTGGGGATCGACGCCAAAGACAGTCTTGTCGCGGTAAAGGGCTGGACGGAATCATCGGCGCGATCCGCCCTGGATCTCGCGCGCGATGTGTCCGCCGCGGGGGTTGGTGCGATTATTTACACCGACATCGCCACGGACGGCATGATGACGGGCCCGAACTTCGCGGCGCTGGATGCGATGCTCGAGGCGGTTGATTGTGCCGTCATCGCAAGTGGGGGGGTGTCGCGGCCCGAGGATTTGGTTCGGCTGGCCGCGCGGAAGAAACTGCATGGCGTGATCGTCGGCCGCGCCTTGTACGACGGGGCAATCCATCTGGTGGAGCATCGACCGCGGCAACGCTGACGATTTTCCGGCACTTCCCTTGGTGCTTGTCCGGACTTGGTGGTTAACTCCGGCGTGTCTCTCGCTGACGCCAACATCCGGCGCTTCATTTTGTTCCGCGTGTTTTTCAACGCGCGCTTTTATTATCCGGTCTTTGGGATTCTGTTTCTCGATTATGGCCTCACCATCGGCCAGCTCAGCATCCTCAACTTCATCTGGGCGGTCGCCATCATCGGGCTCGAAGTGCCGAGCGGCGCGATTGCGGACCAGTTTGGCCGGCGGCCGCTCCTGATTGGCGCAGCCAGTTTCATGGTCGTGGAGATGGCGCTGCTGGCGTTCGTGCCGCTGGGCAATCCCACGATTCTCTTTGTCGTCTTCCTGATCAATCGCGTGCTGAGCGGCGCGGCGGAGGCGAGCGCCAGCGGCGCGGACGAGGCACTCGTGTTCGATTCGCTCGCCGCCGAAAACCGCACGCCCGAATGGCCGCGCGTGCTGGAGCGGCTCGGTCGCTGGTCCTCGTTCGCGTTTCTCTTCGTAATGATCCTCGGCGGCGTCGTCTATGACGCGAACCTGCTGCACCGCGTGGCCGGTTTCATCGGCCTGGACGTGAACTTCAACCCGAAGGTGACGATGCGGTTTCCGGTGTACCTCACTCTGCTCAACGCGCTCGGCGCGCTCGTCGTGACGCTGCGCATGAAGGAGCCGCCGCGCGAAGTCGCCGATGCCGGCCCGGCCTCGCTGGCGGGTTCGTTTGCGCTCATTCGCCGGGTGGTGGCCTGGCTGTTGCGCAGTCCTCTCGCGCTCTTCCTGCTGGCGGCGGGCCTCCTGCACGACTCGATCATCCGCCTGATCATGACGCTGGGGAGCAATTACTACCGGCTGATCGAGATTCCCACGGCCTGGTTCGGCATCATCGGGGCAGCGTTCGGGTTGTTTGGATTCTTTGTGCCGACGCTCGGTCGATGGCTGGTGGCCCGGTGCTCGATCGGATTCAATTTCCTGCTCCTGGCCTGCCTGACGTTCGGCGGCCTGCTCGGCCTGATGCTGCGCCTTCCGTGGTACGGCGTGATCTTTTCAGTCGTGCTCGGCATCGTCATGGGGCTGCTCAATTTCTTCCTTTCGAATTATCTCAATGCGCTGGTCGATTCCTCCGAGCGGGCCACGGTGCTCAGTTTCCGTGGCCTGGCGTTCAACATGGGATATGGCCTGGTCAGCGTGCTCTTCGCCGGCTTGATGCGCCATCTGGCCTCGACGTCCGCGCCGGGCGCGTCGGAGGAGATCATCTTCGCGGCGTCGCTCAGCTGGCTCCCGTGGTATTTCCTGGCGTCGCTGGTACCGCTGGTCGCGTTCGCCCGCCTCAGCGGCTGCCTGCGTTCGAAGCCCTCGGTCTCAGGGAAAATCTGCAAGGTGGAGACGAATACCTAGGTAACCACCAAGGACACCAAGAAATCCAAGGTTTTTAGAGGATGATGCGGCGGATGCCGTCCTTGAAACGAACGACGTTGAAGTTGATGAGCAGGCCAAGTCGAAGCCGCTTTAGTCGTAGGTATGTCATCAATTGGGCTCGATGGAGTGGAACGAGAGTTTCAACGGCCTTGATCTCAACGATAAGACGCTGATCGACGATGACGTCAATTCTGAAGCCAGCGTCTAGCTTGATGTTCTCGTACTCCACCGGCACCGAGACCTGCCGCTCGAACTTCAATCCGCGCTTGGCTAGTTCGTG
>JANMQT010000103.1:0-2658 GCA_031370675.1 Verrucomicrobiota bacterium | reverse complement strand
TTTTCCCTCTGGCGACCGGGCGAGAGTCCGTATGACAAACTCAAAATCCGCCGCCGTGAACCGATCCCGACAATTGGCTTGAATCATCGGGGATACAGTTTGAGCATCCCTTGTGCCAGAGAGTCAAGACCAGTCTGCGGCCATCCTGGAGCGCCCGCCGGACCCTGCCCCCCCGCCCGCGCGGAAATCACGCCGGTTTTGGTTTCGTTTCACGCTCGCGCTGCTGGGCCTGATGACGGTGGCCATCGTCTGGTCGGGTTGGTACGTCTATTCCAAGGGCTTCACGAAGCGCTGGCGCAATTTTCTCTCCGCCGAGCTCCGCCGCTACGGCCTCGACGTCACCGTGCGCCGCATCACGCTGGACCCCTTCGAAGGCCTGGTCGCTCATGACATGGTGCTGAAGCGCGCCGATCGGGATGGCGGACCGGTACTGACGATTTCGCGCACGGCGCTCGACATCAACCTGGCGCAACTCTTCCAGCGCGAGACGTTCCTCAATTCGATCGATCTGCGCGACGCGCGGGCGATCATCCCGGTGGATGCGCGCGATCCGAACGGCCCGAAATTCGAGGTCAAGAATCTGCGCGCCAAAATCCTTTTTCCGCCGGGCCACATCCGACTGACGCTCGCAGAGGGCGAGGTTGAGGGCATCCTTTTCTCCGCCAGCGGGCTGGTCGCCAGCTCCGGGGACACGCCGCCGTTCCTGCGCGACGATGCGATCACCGGCGAGGCGCTCGAGGCCCGCCGCCGGCTGGCGCGGACGCTGCTCGATGAGTTGAAGAAGTTGAAATTCGGCGGCGAACCGCCGCGGGTGGTCGTCGAGTTTGCCGGCGACCTGGCGAAGCCGGACACGCTTCAGGCCACGGCGCGGCTGACGGCGGCGGGCGTGCAGCGCGGCACCTACCAGCTTAAGAGCCTGCAGTTGCTCGCGCGGTTCGAGGATGGGTTGATCAAGCTTGAAAACGGCGATTTCTCCGACGCGCGTGGACGATTGCACGCGCAGGGCGATTTCCGGCCGTCCACCGGTGCGGCGTCGGGCCGCGTGCGCTCGGACCTCGATCTGACGAGCGCACTGGCGGAATTCTGGCCGGCGGCGCTGAACTACGGCCTCAGTTCGCGCGAGCCGCCCAAGGTGGAATTTTCCATCCGCGCGCGCGTGCCGGGCGCGAACCCGCCGCCGGACGCGCCGGGGACCGCGCCAATGCCTGATTTTGAAATTGTGGGCCGGCTCGAGGCCGGGACCCTGACCGCGCGCGGCATTGTCTTTGATGGATTGAAGACGGAATTCTCGTGGCGGGACGGCCAGTGGTACCTGCGCGGCGGGCGGCTGGTGCATCGGAGCGGCGAACTCAATGCCGACGTGATGAACGCGGAGGGTGAGTTCAAGGCGAAGGTCATCAGCACGATTGATCCGGATGTCCTCGCGCCCCTCTTGCTGCGGCCGGGGCGGAACTTGCTGAACGAAATGTCCTTCACGGATTCGCCCCGCATCGAGCTCACCGCCGAGGGAAAATCCATCACCAACTTCGCCTCGATGCAGGCGAGAGGTCGCGTCGAGGTGTCCAAGACCAAATTTCGCGGCGTGGCGTTGCTCAAGGCCTCGTGCGACATCGAGTTCAAGAACCAGTTGCTCTCGTTTCGCAAAATCAACGTCGAGCGCGAGGAGGGCCGCGTCACGGCCGACGGCATCAGCTACGACTTCGGGCGCTACGAGCTGCGCATCGACAACGGCCGCAGCAACTGCATCCCGAACGATGTCATGATGTGGATTGATCCGAACTGGATGAAATTTGTCCGGCCGTACCGGTGGAAGCGCCCGCCGGCCGTGAAAGTGGACGGTATCGTGCAATTCCACGGCCGGATGAATACGAAACTCGTCATCGACTACGACGCGCCCGCCGGCATGGATTACACCTTCGCCAAGCGCGCGCTCGTCATCACGAAATTCAGCGGTCAGTTGCTCTTCACCGAGCACCGCTTGCAGCTCAACAACCTGCGCGGTGAACTGTTCGAGGGCCGCTGGCGCGCGTCTGCGGACATCCCGGTCAACCGGCCGGGCGTGGCCTACAGTGCGAAGGTCGAGACTGAGGACTCCGATTTCCAGGCGTTCGCCAAGACCTACTTCGGGTACACCGACACGCACGGACGCATGAGCGCGCGCTACGATTTCACCGGCCGCGGCGACGATCCCGGCACGCTTGTCGGGTCGGGCACGGTGAAGGTGGATAGGGGCAACGTGTTCGCGATCCCAGTCTTCGGACCGCTGTCGGCGGTGCTGGGCAAGGCCGCGCCGGGGCTCGGCTACGACAAGGCGAACCAGGCCTCGGCAGACTACACGACGAAGGACGGGCGCGTGGAGACCAGGAACTTCCTCGTGAAAGGCGCGGGCTTTTCGATGATCGGCAGCGGCTGGGTGAACTATCTCAATGACAAGATGGATTTTCGCGTCCGCGTGAACGCGCAGGGCCTGCCGGGTATGGTGTTGTATGCGGTCAGCAAGCTTTTCGAGTTTCATACGGACGGCCCGTTTTCGGATCCGGTCTGGAAACCGATGATGGGTGGCACGCCCGTCCCTGTTCCCGAGTCGTCCAAACCCGGCGCCAATTTGCCCAAGTCCGCGCCAGCGGGTACACCCCCGCCTCGCCCCGTGCCGACGCC
>JANMQT010000096.1:0-3962 GCA_031370675.1 Verrucomicrobiota bacterium | reverse complement strand
TCCACCAGTGGTTGGCCTTGGCGAGCGAATAATAATAATTGTCGAACTGATCTTTGAAGTGCCACGGCACCCACGACCACGGCAGGTGCAGGATCTTGACCTGGACCAGCTTTTGCAGCGCCTCGCCGCAGAGGAATTGGTAGGACCCGGCGATCGCGCCCGCGATGGCGAGAACGCGGGCCTTGAACATCCCGGCGTTCGGGTCGTTGGTGTAGATGGCGTCCAGCAGCACGCCGGCCGCGCGACCCTCTGGAAACGGCAGCTGGTCCTCGTTGATGAAGCGACGCTTGAGGGGAAACGCCACCAGCACGCCCAGGAGCGAGACGATGATCATCCAGACCAGCATGTGCCAGCTCGGAATGATCTTGCCGGTGACCATCATGTAGGCGCAAAGGCTGGAGGTCAGCGGCGTGGTCATGTAGCCGGCCGCGGTGCAGATCGACTGCAGCGCATTGTTCTCGAGGATGGTGAAATCGTTCGCCCCCATTTTGTTCAGCGTCCTGAACATGGCGAAGGCGAGGATGACCGAAGTGAGCCCGACGCCCAGGGTGATGCCGGTTTTCGAGGCCACGTAAAGATTGGTCGCCGCGAGCAGCCCGCCCATGAGGAAACCCGTCAGCGCCGACCGCCACGTGAGCTGCGGCAGGTCGCCGCGGAACACATTTTTAAACCACCACTCGTCCTTCTGCGCGCGGGTCCAGGTGCGGGTCTGTTCGTCGGTGAGTTGGGCGAGAGCCATGGCGGGAAATTGTGGATTGCAGATTGCGGATTTCGGATTGCGAACTCCGCGGCGGGGGAATTGGGCGCGAGGATGCTACGGCCCGCGGCAAAACGCCACGAAGAAAGCGGTGTCGACGGTCTTTCCAGCCCTCGACCCTCGACCCTCGACTACCCGTTTAGTCTTCCTCCGGCGGCGCGAAGCCGCGGCGCATGACGTTCTCCGTCACCACCCGCGGGAAGAGGAACTGCAGCAGATAGTCGGTGCCACCCGCCTTCGTGCCGCCACCAGACATCTTGTAGCCGCCAAACGGATGCCGCGCGACAATCGCGCCGGTGATCGGTCGATTCAAATATACGTTTCCGGCGACGAGTTCATGCCGGGCGCGATCAAGATTCGCCGGACTGCGCGAGTAGATGCCCGACGTCAGCGCGAATTCCGTGTCGTTCGCGAGCGCGAGCGCCTCGTCGAGCGTCTCGACGCGGAACACGCTCAGCACCGGGCCGAAGATTTCCGTGCGCGCGATGGTCGCGTCATGCGGCACCTCGGCAAAGATGGTCGGTGGAATAAAATATCCGTCCTTCACGTCATCCGGGACTTTGCCCTCAAACGCCACCCGCGCCTCCTTCTTGCCGGCTTCCACGATGCGCTGGATGCGTTGGTGCGCGTCGGCGTCGATCACCGGGCCGACGATCGTGTTTGGTTTCGCGGGATCCCCGACGACCATGTCGGAGGCGGCCTCAACGAGTCGTTGAAGGAACCGATCGTAGTTCTCGCTCAGCACAATGAGACGCGAGAGCGCGGAGCATTTCTGGCCCTGGAAGCCGAAGGCGGCGTACAGCGCGCCGAGCACGGCCTCGTCCTGATCGGCGTCGGCGTCGATGATGAGCGCATTCTTGCCGCCCATTTCGCAAACGACCTTTTTCAAGTTCGCCTGCCCTGGCCGCGTCTTGCCCGCCGCCTCCCAAATGTGCAGGCCCACTTCCTTCGAGCCGGTGAAGACGATGAAGTCGATCTTGGGGTGATTGACGAGGTGTTCGCCGACTTCCTCGCCGAGACCGGTGAGGAGATTGAGCACGCCCGGCGGGAAGCCCGCCTCGCGGCAGAGTTGCATGAAGCGCGCGGCGATGATGCTGGATTGCTCCGCCGGCTTCATGATCACCGTGTTGCCTGCGACCAGCGCCGCCACGGTCATGCCGGCCAGAATCGCAAGCGGAAAATTCCAGGGCGCAACGACGAGGCCCGTGCCACGGGGGACGTACTCCGTGACCCCGGTCTCACCTGGGACTCGATGGGTGGGCTGCGGCTTGCCCAGCCGGCGCATTTCGGCGGCATAATATTCGCAAAAATCGATCGCCTCGGAGACGTCCGCATCGGCCTCGATCCACGGCTTGCCCACCTCGAGCACCTCGAGCGCGGCGAGGGGGAAGCGTTCGCGCTTCATGAGGCCGGCCAGCTTGTCGAGCAAGGCGGCGCGGCCTTCCGCGGGCACCCGGCTCCAGCGTTTGAAGGCCTGCGTCGCGGCCTCGACGGCCGCCTCGGCGTCGGCGATCGTCGCCTTGGCCACGCGTCCCACCAGTTGCGCGGGATGCGTGGGATTCACCGAGTCGATCGTCTCCGCGGTGGTGACGTCGCGATTCCCAATCACGAGAGGGAAAGTCCGGCCCAATCCGGCCCGCTCGCGCTCGAGAGCGGCGCGCATCTCGGCACGTGGCTCCGGGGTGGTGAAATCGACCGGCGGGTCGTTTTCGAATGCGCGGCGCGGCGCGGCGCCGTTGCTCGGGGGGAGCGACTGGAGAAGGTCGTTCGGATCGCGCAGGAGTTCGGATGATCCGACCTTGGTGACGAATTTCGCCTTGAGGAAACCGTCGTTCGAATTGTTCTCGAGCAGCCGGCGCACGAGGTACGCCATGCCGGGCAGCATCTCACCCACGGGGCAGTATTCGCGCACGCGGTGCCCGAGCTCGACCATGGCCTTCTTGATGGGCTCGGCCATACCGTAAAGCATCTGGACCTCGTAATCGGCCGGCCCGAGCCCGATCTTCTCCGCGTAGACCATGGCGTGCGCGACACTGCGCACGTTGTGGCTGCCGAAGGCCGAGTAGATGTTCGCGTGGCTATCGAGCATGCGGCGCGTGATGCGCTCGAAATTGGCGTCGGCCTCCGGTTTGCGGAGGTAAACCGGAATCGCCCACCGCCGCTGGCGCGCGATCACGGTCTCATAATCCCAGTACGCGCCCTTCACCAGGCGGATGGTGATGCGGCGGTGGCGGGCCTTGGCCCAGGCGAGCACGCGCTCAAAATCTTCACCCGAGTCGCGCAGGTAGGCCTGGATGACGAGCCCCGCGTCATGGAAATTCGCGAATTCCGGCTCGTCGAGAAGCGACTCGAACAGATCGAGCGTGAGGTCCTTCACCGCGTAGCTTTCCATGTCGAGATTGATGAACGCGCCCAGTTCCTTGGCGCGCTGGAAGAGCGGGCGTAGCCGCCGCTTCAGATGGAAAAGCGCGGTCTCGGGATCGGCCGGGTGAATCTGCGAATAGAGCGCGGAAATCTTGACCGACACGTTGACGATCGGCGACCGGTGCCCGCTCGAGCCGGCGCCTTCGAGCTGCTCAATGGGCGGCCAATTCTTGGCCTCGGCCGCGAGACTCTCAATCAACTCCATGTAGCGCGCCTGGTAATCGTCGGCCTCGTGCTCGCTCACCACGGCCTCGCCAAGGATGTCGACCGTGAACCCGACCTTGCGCGAGCGGATTTTGCGCAGCTCGCGCACCGCCTCCGCGCCCGTGCGGCCGGTAATGAACGAGCGCGCCATGCGTTTCACGCCCGTCCGGACGACCGGTCCGACGATCCATGGGGCGAGGGAGGAAAGTCCGAGACCGAGCTTGAGCGGGCCGGCGAGCTCGAGCGATGGATCGCCGAAATACTCGTGCATGTGCGCGTTGAGTTCGCGGCTGCTGTTGAGCACCGGGAGGGTGTCGACAAAGCGCAGCGTCTGCACTTTGAGGCGCTCCTTGCCCATGGTCCACTCCATCAGGCGCCCGTACCAGGCGGCGGGGTTAATCGCATCGGGCAGTTTCTTTTGCGAATCGACGAGCGAGAAAATTTCCTCGCCGCGCGCCTCGATCAGGGGCTGGAGGTCGGTCATGCCGCGAGGATAGCACCCGACCCCGCGCGGGGAAAGCGTAGCGCGCGCGATCGACCTTTCGCGCTTGGCTTCTCGCGTGGCGCGGGATTGAGT
>JANMQT010000090.1:0-1774 GCA_031370675.1 Verrucomicrobiota bacterium | reverse complement strand
CAGGCCATCGCCTCGGGCATCGGCGTGGAAATCATCAAGCCCTACGACACGCCCATCGGGGTGCCGACGCGCGCACTCGTCATGACCGAGAAGATGTACAACGAGAAACCGGATGTCGCGCGGCGGGTCGTGGCGTGTTTCGTCGAGGCGACAAAATATTTCATCGATCACCCCGACGTGGCGGAGAAGTACGTGCGCGAGGTGGTCTTCAAGTCGCAGCTCAGCCCCGACGACTACAAGGCGGCGGTGAACAATGCGGTCTTCACCTACGACATCAGCGTGGAGCACGTGCAGGCCACGACGGACCTCATGGTGAAAGTGGGCGTTGGAAAAATGGCGACGCCTCCCGTGGCCAAGGATTACGTGAAGCTCGACCTGCTCACGCGCGCCAAGCAGGACCTCGGCATCAAATAGGCGGCCCGCGTCGCACCATGGATCCGCTCCTGCTCGACGGCGTCAAGGTCCTCGACCTGTCCCGCGTGCTGGCGGGGCCCTTCGCCACGCAACTGCTCGGGGATCTAGGCGCGGATGTCGTCAAGGTGGAGCATGCCCAGCGTGGCGACGACACGCGCCATTGGGGACCGCCGTTTGTGGGTGGCGAATCCGCCTATTTTTTTTCCACGAACCGGAACAAGCGCTCGATCAAGGCGGACTTCGAGAACGCGGACGATCTTGCGCAGGTCAAGCGGCTCGCGGCGGAGGCGGACGTCGTGATCGAAAACTACCGGCGCGGCGCGCTGACGCGCTTTGGTCTCGACTATCCCGCGCTCCAGGCGACGAATCCGCGCCTCGTCTATGGTTCGATCACCAGCTTCGGCCCGGGCCGCGATCAGGCGCTGCCGGGTTATGATTTCCTCGTGCAGGCGCGCGGCGGCGTGATGGGCATCACCGGCGCGCCCGAAGGCGAACCCATGAAAGTCGGAGTTGCGGTGGCGGACATCGTCTGCGGTCTCTACGCCTCGAACGCCGTGCTCGCGGCGCTTTATCGCCGCGCGCAAACGGGCAGGGGCGGTCATGTCGAGATTCCACTCTTCGAGTCGCAGGTCTCATGGCTCGCGAACCGCGCGCAGGATTTCCTCGTCAGCGGCGAAGACCAGGGCCGGCTCGGCAACGCGCATCCCACCATCGTGCCGTACCAGGTCTTCCACGCGTCGGACGGACCAGTGGCCCTCGCGGTGGGAAACAATCTGCAATTTGCCGCGCTCTGCCGCGCGCTGGGCCGGGAAGAACTCGCGACCGATGGGCGCTTCGCCTCGAACCCCGCGCGGGTCGCGAACCGCGATGTGCTCGTGCCCGTGCTTTCGCAGATCTTCGCCACGCGCCCGGCTGCGGAATGGATCGAACGCATCGGCGCCGTGGGCGTGCCGTGCGGACCGGTCAACCATCTCGCCGGGGTTTTCGCCGATCCGCATCTCGCGAGCACCAACCTCGTGCAATCCATTGAGCATCCCACGGCCGGGTCCGTGCGCTTGCTGGCCTCGCCGATTCTCGTTGATGGCCAGCGGCCGCCCATCCGACGGGCGCCGCCGTTGCACGGACAGCATTCCGACGAAATCCTGAATCGCGGCTGGGGGTAAGCACGGTGCCATTCCGCAACTTTGACGCCAGCCATCTGGTCGTGCTGGCGCTGACCGCAGCGCTGCCGATGGCGCGCGCGTGGATCGCGCGCCGCAGCCAATCGGAGCGTTTCGTCCGGAGCACGGCGCTTTTCCTCGCCGTCCTGCTTGCGACCAATCTGGTCTTCCAATTCATCTACCACCACACGACCCCGACC